>JBGVEY010000040.1:0-2246 GCA_045120635.1 Candidatus Cryptobacteroides sp. | reverse complement strand
TATCCGGAAAATGATATCTAAAGGCTATCTGGTACGCTCAGAAGCGGTAGTAGGGTAAGTTTGGATGGCGTGGTCACCCGCGACCACGTAAGCGGGAGGGGCCCGACGCGAAGCGTTGGGAGGGATGGAGTCGGAACTTGTACCGACGCAACCAAGCAAAACTAACCCAACCGCCACTGTCGTCATATATAAAGAAAAAGGGGCTGACTAAAAAGCATTAGTGAAGCCCCTTTTTCCTTGTTTTTCGGTGAGATCAACCCCGACTATGTCTTGAAATATTCAATTCTCAGAGACATATCAGGACTTTTTAGTCAACCTCTTCTTGAGAGCCGATGGAGGGAATCGAACCCACGACCCCGAGATTACAAATCACGTGCTCTGGCCAACTGAGCTACATCGGCAATGTCATCTTGTTGCTTTCAGGAATTGCGTTCCTTTTTCAAAAGCGGTTGCAAAGATATAACATTTTATGATATCTCCTACATATTTTTAATAACTTTCTCTGCTTCATCGCTGGAAATCTCCTGTTTATCGTGCAAATCTTAGTGTACATAGCATTAATTGTATTATGAAAAAAACTGATTTTTTATATCTTTGCACCGATTTTCATCTAACATTAACGATATATGTCTGGATTCTTTGGTTGCATATCACGCAACGAGTGTGTAAATGATGTGTTCTACGGCACTGACTACCACTCACATCTCGGAACTAAACGTGCCGGTATGGCTTTCTATAACGGTAAGAAGTTCCTCCGTTCGATCCATTCACTTGAGAATGGCTACTTCAGAAATAAGTTTGAAGACGGTCTGCCAAAGTTTGCTGATTCACAGAAAGGTATCGGAGTGATTTCCGACTGCGAATCACAGCCTATCACCATAACATCACACATGGGAAGATTCGCTGTGGCTACCGTTGCAAGAATAGATAACATTGACGAACTCACAGAGGAACTCCTGAAGTCCCGTCATCATTTCTCAGAACTTTCCGACTCTACAATAAACGCCACAGAGCTTGTTGCAATCCTTATCGGTCAGGGAAACAACCTGAAGGAAGGAATCGAGTATGCACAGAGCAAGATCAAAGGTTCATGTTCTATTATGGTGCTTACCGACCATGCAATCTACGCTGCAAGAGACAGATTCGGCCGTACTCCGGTGGTAATCGGCAAAAATGACAAGGGATATGTCTGCGCAAGCGAGAGTTCAAGCTTCGACAATCTCGGATATACTTATGTAAGAGACCTTGGACCTGGAGAAATCGTTCAGATGACAGCTGACGGCATCCGTGTAGTTACACCGCCGCAGGAGCGCATGCAGGTATGCTCATTCCTCTGGGTATACTACGGATATCCAAGTTCCAACTATGAAGGCATCAACGTTGAGGATTCACGCTATCGTTGCGGTGCCGCAATGGCAAGAAGAGACGGAGAAACCGTAGCTGACTTCACTGCAGGTATTCCTGATTCAGGAGTAGGTCATGCGATCGGATACTCAAATGAGAAAGGCATTCCTTACAAGAGACCGTTCCTTAAATATACTCCAACATGGCCACGAAGCTTCATGCCTCAGAACCAGAAGATGAGAGACCTCGTAGCCAAGATGAAGCTTCTTCCTAACGAGCAGTTCACAAGAGACCAGAAGATCATCTTCATGGATGACAGTATCGTAAGAGGAACACAGCTTAAGGACAATGTAGTGAAGCTTTATGATGCCGGCGTCAAGGAAGTACATATGCGAATCGCATGTCCACCGCTCATCTATCCATGTCCGTTCCTTAACTTCTCGACTTCGCGCAGTTCATTCGATCTTTATGCAAGAAGAGTCATCAGAGACATGGAAGGCACAGAAAACCTTTCAGAGGAGGTATTGAAGGAGTATTCAAATCCTGACAGTCCTAAATATCAGGAGATGGTTGAGACAATGCGCAAGCACCTTCAGCTTACAACTCTCAAATTCCAGCGTCTTGATGACCTCGTAGAGGCAATCGGACTTCCTAAATGCAAACTCTGTACACACTGCTGGGACAACAGCAGCTACATGGAATAACAAACTGTTTTACAGATATGACAAAGCCCTGACTATCAACTGAAAGTCAGGGCTTTACTTTGTACGCCCAGCGCGGGCATGTTCTAACGGGTGAAAGTCCCTAATGCGCCCTAATGACGGGAAGCATATAGCCAAAGGCAAGGGTGGCTATCGTGAGGTAGAATCTGAAGGAAGCCGGCGGCAAAAGTCTGGCCTGAC
>JBGVEY010000039.1:0-2359 GCA_045120635.1 Candidatus Cryptobacteroides sp. | reverse complement strand
CAGAGAAGTGATTCCAGAAAGACGCATGCATGCGAAAGGTGCTGGTGCCTATGGCACATTCACAGTCACCCATGACATCTCAAGATTCACCCGTGCATCGATATTTTCAGAAATAGGCAAGCAGACCCCGTGCTTTGTCCGATTCTCGACAGTTGCCGGAGAACGTGGTGCTGCAGATGCGGAACGTGACATCAGAGGATTTGCAATGAAGTTCTACACCGACACGGGAAACTGGGATCTTGTGGGCAACAACACTCCTGTCTTCTTCCTTCGTGATCCGCTGAAGTTCCCCGACCTGAACCATGCGATAAAGCGCGACCCGCGTACCGGAATGCGCTCGGCTAACTCCAACTGGGACTTCTGGACCCTTCTTCCAGAAGCTCTGCACCAGGTAACGATAACCATGTCGCCGCGCGGCATCCCGGCATCATTCCGTCACATGCACGGATTCGGAAGCCACACATACAGCTTCTATGATGCAGAGAACCGCCGCACATGGGTAAAGTTCCATCTAAGGACACTTCAGGGAATAAAGAACATGACTGATGCAGAGGCAGAAGCAGCCATTGCAAAAGACAGGGAATCCCATCAGCGTGACCTGTTCGAAGCCATCGAAAGAGGAGATTACCCACGCTGGCTGATGCAGGTGCAGCTTATGACCGAAGAGCAGGCCAAGAACTACGAGATCAATCCGTTCGATCTGACAAAGGTATGGTATCACGGCGACTTCCCTCTTCACGATGTGGGCATACTGGAGTTGAACCGCAATCCGGAGAACTTCTTTGCCGAAGTGGAGCAGGCCGCATTCAATCCGGCAAACATCATCGAAGGTATCGGCTTCTCCCCTGACAAGATGCTTCAGGGCCGTCTCTTTTCATATGGTGACGCGCAGCGCTATCGCCTCGGCGTGAATTACAACGAAATACCTGTGAACCGTCCGCGATGTCCGTTCCATTCGTTCCACCGCGACGGTCAGATGCGCACCGACGGCAATATGGGCGCCGCTGTATCGTATGAACCTAACAGCTACGGCGAATGGAAGGAAAAGCCTTCCGCAAAGGAACCACCGCTGGCTGCCATGGGAGATGTGTTCAGCTATAACGAGCGGGAATACGACAGCGACTACTACACCCAGCCGGGAAAGCTCTGGCGCCTGATGTCACCGGAAGACCAGAAGGCAACCTGCGAAAACACCGCCCGCGCGATGACCGATTCGGAGGCATTCATCAAGCAGAGGCACATCCGCAACTGCTTCAAAGCGGATCCCGCATACGGCAAAGGAGTCGCCGAGGCACTTGGACTGTCACTGGAAGAAGCCCTCATAGCTGAAGACCCGGCACATCCGACATGGGATGAAAGGTAATATTCGTCAGGGTTAGAAAATCATCCGGGCTCACCTCGTCTCATTTCAAGTTACAGCAATTTTCATTATCTTTGCAGTAACTTGATTTGTTTTTATATTATATCCGCTATGACCGATCGACTAGAAATTGCCAGACAGATTGTAGAAGAGACGTGTCCTCATAGAAGGCTCAAGTTGGAGAACATACAGATGTTCTCGGAAATCATACAATGCAGGAAATTCCATAAGGGGGACGTCATCCTCGCTGAAGGAGAGGTCTGCACATGCCTGTCATATATAGAGAAGGGGCTTACAAGACAGCATTATGTAAAATATGAAAAGGACATGACTGAACATCTTTCATGTGAAGGAGGGGTCGTATTCTGCATTGAGAGCTATTTTAACGGCACACCTACACACCTTGCAATGGAAGCGCTTGAACCGACCGTAATCTGGGAGATGCCCCGTGACAAGATGGAGGAGCTTGCCGAGACCAATGCAGACCTTGCATACCTGTACCGCCGTTTCATGGAGGATTCACTGATGCTGTCCCAGGTAAAGGCTGACATCCTCCGCTTCGAGTCTGCAAAGGACCGCTACACGAAACTTATGCAGCTGTTCCCTGGAATAATCCAGCGCGCCCCTATCGGACATATAGCTTCGTATCTTCAGATGTCACTGGAGACCCTCAGCAGAGTACGCTCAGGCATACAGTAGAACAGGGCTAACTTAGACTTACTATATATTTCAAGGCGCCCGGACAGCGAAGTCCGGACGCCTTTTATAATGAAAAAGAGGATGTCCTCGCGACACCCTCTGACCACTAATCACTAACCAAATGTTGAGTAGTTAGAACTCTAATAACACTACACTGATTTGAATCTTATTTACGTCTCTTACTATTGTCCACATACATGACTGGTATTGAACCGGTCGGACACATACAGTTATTATTGTATATATTATGCATTGCGGACTTCATCATATTAATAAACTTTTTCATAATCATAATATTCT
>JBGVEY010000038.1:0-34270 GCA_045120635.1 Candidatus Cryptobacteroides sp. | reverse complement strand
AAAAGTTTATTAATCTGATGAAGTCCGCAATGCATAATATATACAATAATAACTGTATGTGTCCGACCGGTTCAATACCAGTCATGTATGTGGACAATAGTAAGAGACGTAAATAAGATTCAAATCAGTGTAGTGTTTTGGAGTACAGAGTACTCATCATTTGGTTAGTTATTGGTGGTCAGAGGGTGTCGTGAGGACATCCTCTTTTCCATTATAAAAGGCGTCCGGACTTCGCTGTCCGAGCCTTGAAATATATAGTAAGTCTAAGTTAAGCCCTGTTCTACTGTATACCCGATCGTACTCTGCTGAGGGTTTCCAGTGACATCTGAAGATAAGAGGCGATATGCCCGATCGGAGCTCTCTGTATGATTCCAGGAAAGAGTTGCATCAGTTTCGCATAGCGGTCCTTTGCAGACTCGAAGCGGAGGATGTCCGCCTTTACCTGGGACAGCATCAGTGAATCCTCTATGAAGCGGCGGTACAGGTATGCAAGGTCTGCATTGGTCTCTGCAAGGTCCTCCATCTTGTCACGGGGCATCTCCCATATTACGGTCGGTTCAAGCGCTTCCATTGCAAGGTGTGTAGGTGTGCCGTTGAAATAGCTCTCTATGCAGAACACGACTCCTCCTTCACATGATAGGTGTTCAGTCATGTCCTTTTCATATTTTACATAATGCTGTCTTGTAAGCCCCTTCTCTATATACGACAGACATGTACAGACTTCTCCTTCGGCGAGAATAACCTCTCCTTTATGGAATTTCCTGCATTGTATGATTTCCGAGAACATCTGTATGTTCTCCAACTTGAGCCTTCTATGAGGACATGTCTCCTCTACAATCTGTCTGGCAATTTCTAGTCGATCGGTCATAGCGGATATAATATAAAAACAAATCAAGTTATTGCAAATATAATGAAAATTGCAGTAACTTGAAATGAGACGAGGTGAACCTGGATGATTTTCTATCCATCTAAAGAAAGAACAGAATCATCAGCTGGGCAGCAACTACCCTAAGGAACATCGAGAGTGGGTAGACTGTCGCGTAGCCGACAGCGGCGTTCTCTGAGTTCTTGTCCTGTTCTCCAGCATAGGCAAGTGCAGGAGGGTTTGTGCAGGCTCCTGAAAGTACTCCGGTCAACGTGTTGCAGTCGATCTTGAAAAGGAATCGTCCGAATAATCCTCCCATAAGGACAGGTATAATCGTGATCAGCGCTCCGTAGGCTATCCATATCAGACCACCTCCATGCACTATAGTCTCAATGAATTTTTCACCAGCCTCCAGGCCCACGCAGGCAAGGGACAACGAGATGCCTATTTCCCTGATCATTAGATTTGCGCTTGTAGTCGTATAAGTGATGACCTTGAATCTGGGACCGAAGTGGCTGATGAGGATAGATACTATCAGCGGGCCGCCTGCCAATCCCAGTTTCACAGGCTGGGGAATGCCAGGAAAAACCACCGGGACACTTCCTGGAATGCAACCTAATGTAATTCCAACAAATTACAATTAATGTGACAAAAATACTGTTCAAAATAGCGGTCTTTTAGATGAAAGATGTATGTGACATTAATTGTTTCTGAAAAGGAAGTGGATTATATTTGTGCCGGAGAGGAATGCAGGCATATAGACAATCTTTTGATTCTGCTGATTATACCATCAGAAAGTATAAGATTAATGCAAACGAAACTATATATGGAACTCAGAATTTACCCTATTCACAGATTAAATCCTAACATAACCCTCATCTTAAGCAAGGTAAGTAGCATTGATATCCGTGATTGCCTTGATAAAGGCCTGTCTAATGATATATTTTTTGTAGAAGATGGCTCTAATGTCAAGGAGGTGTCTGAAATAATTCCATCTGGTATAGATGGGAAGTGTTATGTTAGGTTATCATCTGCATATTGTCAATACCTATGGCTTATATGCAACCTGGCGCTGAAGACGATAGATCTTGCCAATGTTTGTCAAGTGTGCAGAGAGTTTGGGATAAGCCTGGCAGACTATAACAACATTGTGGGAACAGTGCTTGATATTCCTAAAGAAGAATTGCAAATAATGCTGGAATCCAATGCTCAAGACATTGATGCAGAACGATTCATAGGCTTCTTAGATAGAATTACTCACTTGACCGACATTGGGAAAACAAAAAAAGAACTAGAACTGACATGTAAAATGATTGCCGAATTAACTGGCAATTGTTCAAAGATTGATACAGGGAAATACTCTCAAATTGATTTTAATGGCCCATATGAAGAATTGGTCAATGCAATGTATTGTTATGGCATAACCTTTATTTTATTACATGAATTGTCACATTTCACATTAGGCCATATAGGTAAGCCAGAAGAATACGGGGAAGAAACAGATGCAGATATGACTGCATTCTGGGATATTTATTCTAGCTTTGAAAAGGAGGAACAATTTACTGCCGTATGTGGAATACTTTCTGTTTTATTCTCATTATTATATCTAAACGATGATATGTCTGGGGATGGTATTCACCCTCGAGAAGACCAACGAATCTTTTCTATATTAGAAAATATAAAAAATGATAACGATAAGTATAAAATACTTACGCTCCATATGTTTGGCATATGGGCTAAAATACACGATGTTAAAGAATACCCTTCTTATAATGAACTACCGCTTGACGAGTCTATTGAACATGTAAAGGAATTTATGTCGGGAGTGTAAGTACTTATGGCCATCAAGATAAATATGATAGACTATTATTTCTCAATGATTATTGTGTATAGGCTTGATCATATAGAATAGAACTTAACCTACAAGAATAAATTGGACTATTCACTTCTGCTAAAGTACAAGAACATAAATTATTTCTTCATTCCGGAGTTTGAATGTTTCTGTCGGACAGCTTCGACTGCATTTAGAAGGCTCTTATCCATTGATGAGGATACATCCTTGTTTGCAGTCTCAATGTTTGATGTCCTGTTTCTATCATAGATACCGATTCCCTCATCCAGACAGTATCGCCCCAAAGACTCCTTTATGGAAGCGATATTTACTGAATTGAACACGGATTCTGTTCTCGGACCGAAGTATTCCATAGAGCCATAGTCACCTCCCTGGTTTATCTTCATGAGGCCTGTTGAAGGATCCAGCCCGACACTGCCGGCAAATATATCTCCCTTCCAAACCTCGACCCTCTCACTGAACACCACCGGGAAATAGGCGTTGGCGAAATGAATGCTCCCGTCACCGAAATATCCGCATGCCTGCTGCAGCTGGCTCTTTACCTGCAAGGCATAGTCATGAATCTCGAGAAAGTCGCGTCGGGATTCCTCGCGGACTTCCTTAAGAGGCAGATTCTCTCCCGTCATCGTTGCCGAGGTACGGAACTCTCCGTCCTGAAAGTATATTGTCCTGACATCAGGTCGAGGATTCTCGAGATAGGTTCCGTTCTTGTCCTGAAGAGACATATACACCAGCAGCTGGGGCATCTGTGATGGCTTTATGATGCGGATGCCATCTCCGAACCGTGCCTTCAGAGCATCTATTAGATCTGTTCTGTAGGAAGGAGCAACGTATATCTTCTCATTCCCGGTCCTGATGATCTTGAATGAATCATCCCTGCGATGCTCCACCTTTATGGGGTGTGCAGCGCGACGTTCAAGGCTTACGTTCTCAAATGACTGCATCAGAGACCGAAGTTCTGCAGTAAGATACACATCGCACATCCCAGATATCTTTTCGGGTACTCCGCCATAGAATGGAGCCGCAATTGCACCCGCCATGGAGGCAATGGTGTCAGAGTCACCTCCATAGGCTACTGCCCGTCTTACGGTATCCTCGAAACTGTCTCCCGAAAGAAAGGCTCTTACGGCTGCGGGGACTGTATTCTGACACGAGGAGTCTATCTTGCCTGTCTCACGGAAATAGAACTCTCCGGTCTCCTCTCCGTTTATCAGTATGGGTTCCTTCACGCAGCCAGCCAAGAGTGAGACCATCTCGTTTTCCGGCATGTCCAGGTCATAGCCGAAATCGTGCGTCATCGCAAACCTTATGTCGTCCTTTGATCTTCCGTGGCGTGCCATCCATACAGCCTGAGTCATAGCTTCCGCTCCCTTGACTCCTTCCGGATGGATATGGGACACCTCGGCGGTCATGCGTGCCAATGCGATGGCCTCGGGAAGGCTCCCGGCAACCATGGCCACAGGGCTTACCCTCATGGCCGCTCCGTTGCCGTAGCTGTTGTTTGGGCGAGGGTCCTCACTGAGGATCCACCTCTTGAACATCGGTGCAAAGCCGCTGTCTATGTATTCCCTGCCCATGGACTGCATCACCTGGGTCAGCCTTGAAGCATTGCGGTCTCCGTCACTCATCAGCCACCGTGCTACAGCCAGGGTCATCACCGTATCATCCGTGAACTTGGGATGAAAGGTGATCTCTCTACCACGGAACCATCCCCTGGTCCCTCTGCAAAGCTCGAAGTATCTGTCCTGAGTGTTGTTCCACTCGTATGGAGATCCGATGATGTCTCCCGCTACCGCTCCTAACATAATCTATTTCTTTAGCCTTGGTGTATTCTGCTCCTTTTGTGATTCTGATGGAATCTGCTTCAGAGAAAAGCCCTTACCGAAAAGTTCCTTCTTCACGGAAAACATCCGGTCCTTATAACTCAGGTCTTTCCATTGTCCGATCTTGTCCACCTTGAAGCTGCTTCCGACATGTTCACCCCTGTACCAGTTTCTGGGTACCAGCAGCAGATCCGTCTTCATGGATACGGGTATCAGTATCACGTTGCTCCTGCCAGAAACTCCGTTCGCATTATACGTGAACTCCATAAGCCTGTCATCGCGCATCTCCTTGTCCGATATCCTGACATGCGTTATTCCTGCCCAATCGGGAGCATCAGCTGCAATGGCTTTCTCTACCTTCAGCCTGTCTATTCCGTTGTCAAATATCTGGCTGCGCAGCCACTCGAGATTTGACATAAGGTGCTGACGGTACTGCTCAGTAATGATACGCTCATCAGGAGTGCCGACCCACTGAGGCAGTGGTGCGGTCCACAACCCATATATGTTCCCAAGATAGACCTGTGACGGGCTCATCCGGGATATGTCATCTGTCCTGAACATCCCGTACTCATCGGGGCCTATGTTGCGATGCCGGATACCGTCATTCCACAGTCTCTTATGCAGATCGAAAATCTCCATGAGGGAGCTGGCCTTTGATATGTCAGAGAGATGCCGGGTTAACAGGTCGTATCTCTCCTGCTTGCCGCCTCCTTTTCTCATGGTCATCATTTCATTTTCCGTTCCTGGGCTGGCTTGATCTCCGGAGGGACGGTTCCAAGCTGCTGCCTTCTTTCAATCACCTCCTTGAGTGCCTTTTCTGGGATATTGAACTTATAGGCCTCATACATACAGTAACCGCTTCGGGAGTGCAGACCGGTCGGTTCCGCAATTCCGTTTGACCGCAGCCAGGCCCCGATGCCGGGAAGGTTGTTCTCATCAACAAACTGCACGTTATGAGGGAGGTACGCTGACTCGAATAAATTTACTGTAACTACTCCGAACGGTTCGCAGAAAATCTTCTTCGGATCCGACGGCATGGGGAGACCTTCCGGAATATCCGGGCGATTGAAGAGTTGTACGGCCAGTGTGCCGTTGTTCGCATATGACGCGACAGAACACATCACGTCCATGGCAGGCATGCTGTCAAACAGTCTGATGCTGTACTGCCTGTCCAGTACATCTGAAGTTTCCATTGTTTGCTGGGATTGAAAAGAGGGGAGAGGGCGCTCCTCATCCCCTCATCAGAAAGTGAAACTCTACTTCTTCAAGCCGCCTGATTTCTTCTGGCTCTGCTCCTGGGAGGTCTTCTGCTGCTGTGCAGCCTTCTCCTCCTGCTTCTGCTTTGGGGCCATGTCCATGCCAGCCCTCTGGGCTTCCTTGAACCATGATGGATGGCTGATCGCAGGTTCCCTCCTCGCCGCGTCGAACTGGATGCAGCAGGTGAAGCTTTCTCCGTCCTTCCTCTGGCCGGAGTGGATCACGGCCTTACCCTCGATCAGCGCATTGGCCTGCTCGGCTGTGAACGGCACTCCGTACATGCCTCGGCCTCGTAGATTGTTGTCCTTGTCGAAGAAGAACGACCTGACGCTGTCAAGTGACATGCCGACCACCCTGTTGGTAGGCTGATGGATAGAAACGAGGAACTGCTGCTTTCTTCCGTCAATGTTGATGGAGATAGGTCTTCCGCCGTTGACGTTCAGATAGCCATAGGCCTTCTTTCCGTCAGGACCGGTCCATTCACCCCTTTCAAGAAGGGCCTCCTTGACCTTCTCGCTGGTGATAGGCTGACGATAGAGGTAGAGCGTGTCCGCCATGGTCTTGGGCTTCTCCATTGTGAAGACCTTGACCTTCATCTCCGGCTTCTCACCGGATGCATCCATGTTGGCGCGAAGGGAGAGAAGACCGCTGAAGTCCTCCTTAGAAGCGAATACCAGATCCGTCATCTGGCCGTAAACCAGCTGCGAAGCGAGATGAGGATTGTTGTAGAATGTGTCGCGGGAGATGCCGTACTTGTCTTTCAGGCTGTCCCAGTTGATCATGTCCAGCTTTTCCTGGACGTCTTTAGATAGTGTTGTCTCCATGATTGTGTGTATTAGTGGATGAATGTTCTTTGCTGGGCAATTCATCCGACAGCTTCTCATTGAGGTCATTGTATCCCTCATAGAGTTTCGCCATGTCATACACACACACATCTCCGGCCGTTGCCGGCACATTGTCTATTATCTTCTGCAGGGTACTGCGCCCTGCATTGTCATTATCCATAAAGGCTGCTATGTGGCTGTGAGCCGTGATCCACGGCAGAGCCTTGCCTATGTTGGCCACGCTGTTCAGTACACAGCAGTCATGCTCCGGGATCTCCTGATCCACACTTGCCAGCCAGGAAAGGAAGTCCATGAATCCCTCGAACACGATCACCTTGTCTCCTGAGACCTTTTCGGTAAGGACTCCGTCAGGGCCCATTGTCGTCATATCGCTCGATGAACACAGCTTGGCCGCTCCGGAGCGAAGGATATATCCTCCTGTGTTGTTCCTGAATCCTATGGCATAGAATTTCCTGTCCGGCACGGATGCGACACTATAAATGACTTCCTCACAGTACCGCTCCAGAATATTCTTGGGAACCGCACGTTCCCTTGCGTATTCTATAAGCTTTCGGCGCGTAAAAGTATGCGAGGTCGAGTCGATGAAGACTCTCGATTCCTTCTTTTCCTTCCTTATCTTCGTCTCCACTGCCTTGTATTCACTCTCAGGAACCATCCTCCTGAAGTCTGCAAGCCAGTCATATACCTCGCTTCTCTGTATTCCTGCGATCTTGCACACGAATTCGAACAGACCGCCTCCTTCTGAGGTGCCGAAGTCATACCACCTGTTGGTAGGCTCGTCAATATGGAAGGACGGTGTGGATTCGTTACGGAAAGGGGAATAGTACATGCCGGAACGGTCATGCTCGAGACTCTTGCCCATGCGGGCCATGATCTCGAGGACCGATATCGAATGCAGCACCTGCTTTTCCTGTTCCGTATACTGTGCCATGCGACAAATATAGTAAAAAAATACTAATGTAATGTAAAATGAAAGATATTTTTTATTATCTTTGCATTGTCCCTGTTTCGGGACAGGATGATGATGTGTAAATATTTCAGGAGCAAAGGTAAAGGTTTCCAGTGCAAACGACAAACTTTTTTCCTTAGGTTCTGAGTAAGATGATGTGAGTATGCCTAGACGCATAAGCAAGGAAGACCTGCAGGATGTAAGGAAGAGGCAGGTCGAGAACCTGAAGTTTCTGGACAGGTTCATTAAGACGATGAAGTGGACCAAGCCGCAGTTTGCCGAGAAGATCGGCATGACCAAGGCGAGCGTCTATCACTGGTTCAAGGTGGATGACATGCAGCTCACCACATTGAACAACGCATTTGACAAGATCGGATATGAGGTAATCTTCAGCATGGACATGCCTCAGAAGGGGAGAGAGATCATCAATATTGAACTAGATGAGAAGGATGTCACCGGCTCTGAGGGCAGAAAGAGATTGGATTTTCTCAGGCACGCCCTTTATGATAATGACATTGACCAGCATGCCCTGGCCAGGAAACTGGGTATAGACGTCGAGACTATCGACTACTGGTTCAGACACGACATGTGCTTCATATCATACTTCTTCCGGATTGCCAAGCTGACCGGCATGAAGCTGAAGATAGATATCAGGCCTAAGAAATAGAACATTTCATAAACACATTAAACATAAAAGTCATGAAAGAATTAGTTGAAAAGATCAATGCAACATGGGCAGTGTTCGCTGAGAATGCTGAGAAGAACGTTGCCGGAAACAAAGCTGCTGGCACGCGTGCGCGCAAGGCATCACTTGAACTTGAAAAACTCCTGAAGGAGTTCCGCAAGGCATCTGTGGAAGCCGTCAAATAAAACAACATAGGGAATGTGCGAAGGCTGGCCAGTGGTCAGCCTTATTTATTGCAGTGGCTGTAAATATTATATATAACAAGCATTGCGGTAAATACTATTTTACCGCAATGATACAAGAGGGGGAGAGATAATGCTATTCAAAGAGATCGTCAATAGTAAGTGACTTCTGAACAATGCCACTATACTTGTTTTGGCATAGTCCGTATGTTGTTATCATTGTTAGGTGGACAGTTTGTTTTTTCAGAAGTGTATCCTTCAGCATATTAATTCTCTTGCGTAACCTAAGGTCTTCGTCTTTTGAAATCGAATACTCGGCTGACGAGAATTTCATTTCGCAAAGATTCACAACGTTGTCATTCCTTTTGATGATTAAGTCTATCTGGACACCTTCTTTGTCATTATCGCCATGAACATTCCAGATTGATGTTGATGACTTGACTCCCCCAACCTCTAATGCTCTCTTGATCTGAGGAACATGTTGCCAGCATACTTCTTCAAATGCTACACCTTTCCAAGATTTCAATATATCAGATGTCATATTATCTGACATGAAATCTGCCTCTTTCTGAGAAGGTTCCACATATTTATCCCAGAATAGACAGAAGTTATCAATGAGTTTATACTTTTCGATATTTTTAGGCATTCCATAGGGATTATACCGTATAATAAAATCACTCTCTTCAAGTGCTTTTAGAGTATCACTCAAACCTCCACCGAGGGAGAGGCCAGTAGCTTCACTGATTTCTTCTCGTGTATATCCGCAATGTTTCTTTGCTAAAAGACGAATGATTTTTTTGCAGTCAGCTGCATTGGTGAAGATGGCATTAAATAGCCTATTGAACTCGTCTTTGAGTCTTGGATGTGGGCCAAATAGGATTTTATCTACATTTTTCTCAAGACTTAGTCCCTTTTCAAAGTAACTGAGGTAGTATGGAATGCCACCAAACACCATGTGAGACTGTACGATATCATAGCGGCTGATATCGATGTTTTCATTCTCAAAGTATTCCTCACATTCCTTCAGTGTAAAAGGATATACTTTAATATTAGCTGTTATGCGTCCGTAAAGTCCTCCTTTATTTTTGAAGAATTTACCATGTATCCATGATGTTGCACTGCCGCACACAACCAGCATAATGTTGTCCCTACCATTGCACCATCCGTTCCAAAAACTTTCGAAAGCAGAAAGGAAACCTGACCGAGGCGTGTCCATCCACGGTAGTTCATCTATGAAAATCAGCATACGTTCCCCTTTATCAAGCTTGATGAGTAGCTGTTGTAACAGAAAGAATGCCTCCATCCATGTCTTTGGCTGCTTATAGCCCTCAAGTCCATGACTCAGCAAAGAATAATAAAAACTTTCAAGCTGAGTCTTCATACGATTCTTTTCGTCTTCCTGATCTACTGGAGAAACACCTGTATGCTGGAATGTGAATCGATTCTTGAGGGTTTGTTTGATAAGAAACGTCTTACCGACTCGTCTGCGGCCATAGACTACAACAAACTCTGCCCTATCACTATTATAGAGCTTATTGAGTTCTGCTATTTCAGATTTTCTACCGACTATTTTGCTCATACTCGTTATAATTTGCCGTAAAGATATATAAAAATGCATAAATGGCAAAATATACTATATTATATTCTGCCGAAAGTAAGACATTTCTTCGGTGGCGGCAGTTTTGACGCAAATGTTTAGGTCAACTGACCTTGAACGAACCATCCAGGATCTGCTCGCTTGCATCGTCAAGACGTTTCTCTTCCATGATAGTGTTGACGTACAGCTGAGATGTAGATGGTGATGTATGACGCAGAACCTGCTGCACATCCATCATCGTTCCTCCGTTCTTCAGTATCTGAGTTCCTGTAGTATGTCGCAAAGAGTGGGCTGAGTATTCATGACCGTCCAGTCCTATCGCTCTGAGATTCTTCTTGCAGATATCCTGTATCGATCTGGTTGACATCCTGCCGCCGGCATGCCCAAGTCCATGAGTTGCGAACAATGGCTCCTGAGGCTTGCAATCCCCTCTTTCCTGAAGGTATTGCTCTATCGGAATCCATGCCTCATCCGTGAGGACTACGAAGTCATCCTTCTCAGCGTGTCCCTTGCCCCACACTTTCAGAACTCTCCTTTCACGCTTGAAAGCAATGTCTCCTACATCTGCGCGTGAAACCTCAATTGTACGAAGGCCTGTGCGGAGCATCAAGTTGAGCATGGCGTAGTTCCTAAGGCTTAAGATATTCTCATTGTCTCTTAGCTTCTGGGTTACACCGGGATTCACACCAGTCACACTCTTGGGCAGGTATGCTTCTGTCAGAAGCTCTGCTCCCTGCTCATTCTCGAGATGCATTCTTCTGAAGGTGGATTTATTAGTGCGTACGCTTCCGACATTCTGCGCAATATTGTCGCAGATGCCTTCCGCTGCCAGCCATCTGTAGAACCCTCTGATTGTAGAGAGGTACAGATTGACCGTCATGGCAGATTTGTTGTTCTTCAGAAGATTGTCCTTGTAGGCGATGATGTCCGCCTGGGTCAATTCAAAATAGGCGCAATCTCTTCCTTCCACCCATTGTGCGAAACTGTCCAGTACCTTTCGATAGGTGGCTCTGGTGGATTCCCTTGCATCGACGCAGCGGAGATATCTGTTTATGGTATTCAGCATATATGCAACGCAGTAATTTGCAAATTTAACCAATACTACATTATGCCGCGATGTAAGTCACGGTCTTATCACACATAAATTGATTCATGTAAAATCGTGCAATTCACATGCGACAAAAGTTTGAGAGGAAACTTTCCCTGATCAAAACTTCGTTATTGTTCAGATTCTTCATAGCAATCAAGAATCACCATAACAAATTTACGCATAATTCATTTAACTGCAAAAGAAAAGCATCTTACAACGGACGTACTAATCTTATAATATACTCTCTTGACTTAGGCGAAGAGGCTTGTGATTGGGGATATATGCGTAGCCTGGAGAGTCCAGCAGATGCTCGCTCTAGAGTCTTATTACTCGAAAAGAGATCTTGTGGCTTTTCTCTGCGGGCTTTTGAGTGCAATGTGGATTTCATGACTTTGGTGACTAATGCAACGAGGATGCAGGCAGGAGTATCGAAAGGCTGACAAGGTTTTGCGGAATGTCGAAAGGAACGCTCTTATGGCCGATTTACTGACAGAAAATGGTTACCCCTTTCAGGATAACCATATACGGTTTTAACAATGTGAATCTTTAAACTGTAGGCCTAACTAGCTCCCGGTTCACGAGTAAGCCATATTATCAGACCCAGCATGTCAGGATCAGCATATGAGTTACCGGACAGCACTCTACCTTTTCAGTAATTGCTGGAAGAAGTACGGTCTCACCTTGTGACAATCCGACGGAATTTCCTTCCGAGTCATTCAGCTTTCCGTTGCCTTCCAGACATATGATTATCATGAACGACCCTTTGGATCTGACCTCAATGGACCTCTGCTCGGTAAGGTCATGAAGATGGGTGTTGAAATACCGACATTCAACCAGAGGTATGTCCTCGTTTCGGACTGGGTCATATGACGTTCTGTAGTCATCCGACACTGAATAATCGATGGCCTCTTTGGCAAGGTCTGTATGAAGTTCGCGTGGCTTGCCGTCCAACCCCGGTCTGTCGTAGTCATATATCCTGTAGGTGAGATCCGAGGTCTGCTGTATCTCTGCGATAAGGCACCCTCTTCCTATGCTGTGGATGCGTCCGGCCGGGAGAAAGAACACATCTCCGCTGGACACCTGATGCTTGCACAGCACATCCGTGATGCGCTTCCCGCCGATAAGCCGCACGTACTCATCCTTGCTGATCATTGCAGACAATCCTGAGGTCAGGCTGGCCCCGCGTCCGGCCCTAACCACATACCACATCTCGGTCTTGCCATTGCGTTCGCCATGGTATGACAACGCCATCTTATCGTCGGGATGCACCTGAATTGATAGATCGTCATCTGCGTCTATGAACTTCACCAGCAGCGGGAACCTCTCTCCATAGTTCCTGTATACCCTGTCTCCGAGAAGCATATCCTTATACTCGGATACCAGTTCAGAGATCCTTTTGCCCGCTAGCTCTCCGTCAGACACTACTGACTCATCACCTGGTACGGCAGAAAGTTCCCAGCTTTCACCAATTCTCTCTTCCGATGTCTCAATACCTTTGTATTGGGCTATTCTGGTGCCTCCCCATACTTTTGACTTCAGTATCGGTTCGAATTTTAACGGGTATAACATAGCTTTTATCCTTGACTGTCCAACTGATTCAGTGCAAATGCATATGCACCGACTGATATTTGCCTTGCTGGCTCCCAATTTGGAAACCGTCACTCCGATTCTTTTCTGCGGATCATAATTTACCTTCCTGTCCGATCCATAAACCGTCAGCTCACGCTGCCCTCCCTTGCAGAACGCGTCAAGTTCATCCTCATCATCAAGGTCATAGACTTTCATCTGAACCCGGTTCAGCAATTCTCCATCAAGAGTTTCAAGCGTTCCGCGAAGTTCCCTGAGCAGGGCCGGCATTATATACTTGCGCGCGGACATTATCCCTCCTCCAATGACTATGATTCCGTCTGTCAGCGTGACCGCCGTAGCCATTGCATCTCCGGCAGTCTCTCCCATTTCCGCAAAGGCAGCCCGCGCGGCCTTACAATCCCCTTCCCTGAGTCCTTCTGCGATATCGTAGATATCCTTCGGTTCCAGGTCATGAGAGGGATTGCCTGACAGAGCACCATATACGCGCCTGATTGCTCTGGCTGAAACGCCTTCCTCCACTATGACATTATGGAGCTTCTTATGTTTAAGGCAGAACGTCTCCACACAGGAGTTGTCGCCACGATTGAGACGTCCGCCAACAATCATACCCACACCGAATCCAGTGCCGAAGGTATAGCCAAGCATATTGCTGTAACGCTTTGTGCTGCCTGACTCCATCAGTCTCCTGTTGATTTCAGGGAGGGCACCGCATAAGGCCTCTCCATATGCGAAGAGATCTCCGTCATTGTTTATGAATACGGGGATGCCGAACCGATCCTCTAGGAAAGGCCCCAAGGCGACACCGTCTCTGAATGACGGGAAGTTAGGCAAGTAACCGCCTATGATTCCGTTGGGATAATCCGCCGGTCCCGGAAAAGCGAAGCTTATGGCCGCCGGCTGCTCCGAGATCTTTTCAATAACTCTCCGGAATCCTTCTGCCATAGTGCATAGGCACCTGTCGAGGTTGTCTGAATTGGACGAAAGTGTGAGCGGGTCTACCACGAACTCGCCGCCTCTCATCGCACCGAACACCATATTTGTTCCACCGGCATCCAGCGTGAGTACAACACGCTTGTCTGAAAGATAGTCTCCCATGATTTTACTGATTATCGGTTTACCACATAAGTACGCTTCTCCGGTCCTACCCCTGTTATGGTAAGTCCTCTCCAACCGGAAGGCAGGAGCGTGTTCCCTTGAATAATGCCTTGATCTGTTATGGAAAGGCCGCCGAAGCCGAACAGGACTGCCTGCAGGAGTCCTCCGGCACCTGTCATGAAATAAGGGTTGTTGGATGTCGGGGTCTCGGCAAATACTCCAAACGGGGGACGGATGTTCGGCTCATAAGCACGGCGGAACATCTCTTCAGCTTTCTGTATGTCACCGAGCTGTGCATATTGTATAGCGAATATGCTGAAAGTCATCGCCGGACCGTTCACCATATCGATCTTATCTTCATAATATGAAAGGTCTCGCCTGATCTGGTCAGGCTCTGTAATCACTCCTAACGGATAAGCGAGCAAATTTACATCAGCCTGTTTAATCTGTTCGCCATCATATCCATCATACTCCAGCGTCACGCCATCAGGGTTCCGATGAAGACGTAGTCCTTCCGCAATCCTGCTCCATATCTCCGGGGCATCATATCCACATATCTCGGCCGCCTTAACAGCATTACGCACTGACACGCTTGCCGAGGCGTTGGTAAAGGCATTGTCATTTACATTCTGAGCATATTCGTCGGCCCCAACGACTCCGTTTATAGAATAACTGCCGTCGACATTCTTTGTAACACGACTAACCCAAAATTCAGCGATACCTTTAAGAAGTTCCCAGCCTTCATCTCTCAGCCATCGCAGATCCTTTGTCACCAGATAGTAGTTCCACGCTGCTATTCCCACATCAGCCGTCACATGATGCTCCATAGGTCCTGTGAGAGCCCATACCGGAGTTGCTTCCTGACCGTCCGAATCCGACTCCCATGGAAACATCAGTCCCTGATATCCATAATCGGAAGCCTTGCGTCTTGCAGGAGCAATGCGATCTGTCCTATAGTCCATCATGGATCTGGCTATGCCTTGGTTCATGAGCAGCATAGGCGGATACATCCATAGTTCCGTATCCCAGAAAATATGCCCGTTATATCCCTGCGATGACAGGCCCATCGGTGGGATGCTGTACCTTGTGCCCTCCCTACATGAAGAATATAGGTTATACAAAGCGAAGCGTACAATCCTCTGTGATAGAATATCCCCTTCAATGATTATATCAGACTCCCATAATCTTTCCCAAAGCCTTCTATGCCCCTCAATCACTGCATCAACTCCAATCCGGTCCACATATACAAGTTCTCTGCGAGCCTCGCTGTAAGGGTCTGAGTACTCTGCCGTGGTGCAGATGGATCCGACTACGCAAAATTCGACAGCTTCTCCCGAGGTCATATCAAATGAAAGTACCGCTCTATCACCTTTTACAGTATAATCTCCAGCGGATTCATCGTAGATAAACATCGATGCAGCCGAAACATCATATCTGCCATGTGCGGTGCGAGCGTCTGTCTGCTGAATACGTATGCGTCTCCCCTCTGCTAAAAACTCCTTGTGGGAATCTCGTGGCCGTTGATATCCATGTGGAACAGAAATAGATTTCTCTAACGCCACCGAAGCATCGTCCAATGCCTTTATGCTTATCTTGAATAAAGCCGCATGCGGCAGATTCCGAAGAGCCACAAGCGAGTAATTGACCTCCAGTTTATCTGCGACTGTAAATGACATATTGTGCTGGGCATTCTTCATATCTATACTCTGACTCCAATGTGAATAGCCTGCAGGAGCAACGCCATCCACAGTCAATGACAAAGCAAAGGGATTAAGTCCCAGCACAGCACAATTCACATCTGTCTGATCACTGATCTCAAACACATTGTTCAGCACTATCTGTCTTACCGAAAAAGGTTCCTTCCAATGAAGTATCCCCATAGTACCGTTTGCTGCTGCAGCTCCCGTATAGTCGCGACATTCACCCTCTGCCTTAAGCACCCACCCGTCATCCGCATATACAGCTGCCGAATAAAGCAAAGCAGACAAAAAAATCACTATGCATCTTATACTCATATACTATCTGTATGCTGGTTCTTTACTCATAGAGAAATCTATCACGGCACCGTCCGCTATTTCCTCATGGCTGAGGAACCATGACTGCGCCTTTCTTCCGCCTACCCCGAAGTCTCTGACATACGGTGTATGGACATCGTTGCCCTCGGCATTGATCTCAAGGTCCTGACCGTTCTCAAGGTGTACAACAGCCTTCTTGAACAGAGGCGCTCCTACAGCATACTCGTCAGAAGCAGGACATACTGGATAGAATCCCAGAGCCGAGAACACATACCAAGCGGATGTCTGGCCGTTGTCCTCGTCGCCGCAGTATCCGTTAGGGTTTGCGTTGTAGAGCCTGTTCATCACCTCGCGTACCCACTTCTGGGTCTTCCAAGGCTGTCCCGCCCAGTTGTAGAGGTAGATCATGTGCTGTGCAGGCTGGTTGCCGTGAGCATAGTTGCCCATGTTCGCAACCTGCATCTCGGTGATCTCATGGATACGGTATCCATAATAACTGTCATCGTATACAGGAGGAACCACGAACACGGAGTCAAGCATAGAAGCGAACTCTTCGGTTCCGCCCATAGCCTCCATGAGGCCGTCTACATCGTGGAATACTGACCATGTGTAATGCCATGCGTTGCCCTCTGTAAAGGCGTCACCCCACTTGTACGGACTGAACGGCTCCTGGAACGAGCCGTCGAGGTTGCGTCCGCGCATGAGATTGTGGGACGGGTCAAACACATTCTTCCAGTTGTTTGAGCGCGCCTCCCACTTGTCGAGTTCTTCCTGCGGACGGCCGAGCTTCTTCGCGATCTGGAGGATGCACCAGTCGTTGTATGCGTATTCGAGTGTACGTGCGACGTTCTCATGGATACCTACATTGTATGGAATGTAGCCGATTGTGTTGTAATATTCATGTCCGAGACGGCCGGTAGAGCTTACGGTAGGGTGTACATGCTCTGTACCGTATACGATGCAGTCGTAAAGCGCCTGCCACTCCTCCTCAGGGGTGATGCCCTTGAGGATGGCGTCAGCCACGACTGATGCGGAGTTGTTTCCGACCATGCAGCCTCTGTGGCCCGGACTTGCCCATTCCGGAAGGAACTCGTTCTCTCGCGCAATGTTTGCCAGACCCTGCTGAATCTCCTCATTTACAGAAGGATATACGAGGTTCAAAAGCGGGAACAATGCTCTGAAAGTGTCCCAGAATCCTGTGTCTGTATAGAGATAGCCGTCGCATACCTGTCCGTTGTACGGGCTGTAGTGTATCGGCTTTCCCTCAGCGGAAATCTCATAGAACTTGCGAGGGAAGAGGGTCGCGCGGTACAGGCATGAGTAGAATGTGCGGTACTGATCGTCTGAGCCGCCACCCACCTGGATGCGTCCGAGAATCTCGTTCCAGCGTGTCATGGCCTCATCCTTCACCTGTGCGAAAGCCTTGCCCTCGACCTCCTTGAAGTTGGTCCAGGCCTGCTCGAGCGAGATGAATGATGACGCTGCCTGTACGTTCACCTTCTCGCCGCGCGCGGTCTTGAATGTAACTGCCGCAAGGGCGTGGTCGCCTTCAAATTCGGCGGCATCTGCGAGTGCCTTCTCAGGTCCGGCATAAACGGTGAATCCCTCGATAGGCTTGTCGAACTTCACTACGAACCAGTTGCGGAAGTTCTCGGGAACACCGCCGCAATTGCGTGTAGTGTAGCCTACGACAGCATTCTGCTCAGGAAGCACCTTAATGTATGAACCTTCGTTGTATGCGTCCACGATGATGCCGGAAGTCTCTGATTCAGGATAGGTGAACTGCATAGAAACGGCACGGTCTGTCGGAGTGATCTCCGCGTTGATGTCATGGTCAGCGAGATAAACCTGATAGTAGTATGGCTTTGCAACCTCGCTCAGGTGCGAGAACCAGCTTGCGCGTGCATCCTGGTCCACAGAGGCAGCGTCGCGCACCGGCATGATGGCGAACTGGCCATAGTCGTTGATCCATGGAGAAGGCTGGTGGGTCTGCTCGAAGCCGCGGATCCGGTGGGCGTCATATCTGTATGCCCAGCCGTCCCCCATAGTGCCTGTCACGGGAGTCCAGAAGTTCATGCCCCAAGGAAGGGCGATCGCAGGATAGGTGTTTCCGGTAGAGAAAGAGTGCTCGGAAAGCGAACCTACGAGTGTGGATACATAGTCCACCGGATTCTCTACGAGTTCGTCGTTAGGCTTGCAGCAGCCTGCCATAAGGCTGATTGCTAAAATGATAAATGCTGCTTTTTTCATATTGTTTTACGTCATTGCGAGGACGAAGTCCGTGGCAATCTTTAAATTATACTGTTCAAAACATGTAATCTTCCGTCGTCGATAATCTTCAGGATGAGCTCGCCGAAGAGGGTGTTCTGCCATGCGAACCACTCGCGTGTGAACACTTCGCTGTTGTCCTTGTGGAAGGACTCGTGCATGAAGCCTGTGCCGGCGTCTGTGGTCATGAGCTGGCACAGGCAGTGCCGGATCTCCTCGTCGCTGTCCGAGGTGAAGGCTCTCATCATAATGCTCATAGGCCAGATCACTTCCGACCAGATATGCGGTCCGCCGATGCCTTCGCCGGCAGGACCGCGGTGGAAGTAAGGGTTGGCTTCGCTCCATACGAACTTTCTGGTGTTCATATAGATAGGGTCATCGGCAGGAACATCGCCAAGGTAGCTCATTGCAAGAAGCGAAGGGACATTTGCATCGTCCATGAGGAAGCGGCTGCCGAATCCGTCGACCTCGTAAGCATAGATCTTTCCATACTTCGGATGCTCCACCACCGCATGCTCCTTCAGAGCCTTCTCGACCTCTGCAGCGAGCGCGAGGCACTCGTCAGCAAGCTCTTTCTCGCCGTTTACTTCGGTCAGTATCTCGGCTGCCTTGCGCAGAGAGTTCACGGCCATGAAGTTCGAAGGAACGAGGAACTCGAAAGTTGTCGCATCGTCCGACGGGCGGAACGACGAGGCAATGAGTCCTACAGGGTTTACGGGATTGCCGCGGCCTACGACGCACTTGGTGTCGAGCTGGCGGTCGGTTACGCGGAGGAAGAAGTAGCTTCCGTGACCTTCCTTGCGCTGCTGCTCCTTGAGAGTGGCGAGGATTTTGGTCATGGCCTCCTTCCAGGTTTCTCCGAATACGGATTCGTCGCCGCTGGTCTTCCAGTATTCGTACGCCAGACGGATAGGGTAGCAGTGCGAGTCGATCTCCCACTTGCGCTCGAACACATACGGATCGGCCTCAGGCCAGTCAGTATGGTTTGCAGCGCCTATTGGCTCGACATTGAATGCATTCGCATACGGATCTATGCAGATGCACTTGAACTGTCTGTTGATCACGCCCGCGATCATCTTCTTGAGTTCAGGGTCCTCGTTGACATAGCGCACATAAGGCCATACCTGCGCTCCCGAGTCGCGGAGCCACATTGCAGGGATGTCACCGGTATAGACGAAGGTGTCGGGCTGACCGTCCTCGCTCTCTACCGGATGGACAGTAGTGTCAAGGGTGTTTGGATAGCAGTTTGCGAACATCCACTTCAGGCGCGGGTTCTCAAGCATGTCCACGACCCTTGCGATCTCCTCCTCTACTGCCTTTGAGGTGAAAAGGCGGTCTTCGGGAAGAGGACGCTGGTCAGCATATTCCTCAGGCTCGTTGGCGCAGTACCATACCTTAGGTTCCGAGCCCATCTTGAGGATGAGCTCTCCGCCTGCGGCGATGTCCTTATGCCCGATGTAGCCCTTTGTATATGCCTTTCCGTTGAGGGTGATGCTCTGGATATAGCGGTTCTCCGCGCTGTTGTTCTCTGCGATTACTGTGAATGTACCGCCAGGAACCTCGATCTGCGCCTTGTCGAAGATCGGCGAGCCGAACCAGTAGCGTGCAGATGCAGGCTCGACCTCATAGAATCCGAGAGATGAAAGGATATACCATGATGACATCTGGCCAACATCCTCGTTTCCTGAAAGTCCGTCAGGCTTTGCGCTGTAGAGGGTAGAGAGAACCTCGCGTACCCTGTCCGCAGTCTTCCATGGCTGTCCTGCCATTGTATAGAAGTAAAGGATATGGTGGCTTGGCTCATTGCCGTGTGCATACTGTCCGATGAGGCCGGAGATGTCCGGTGATGTTTCGGCGCCCTCGATCACAGATGAAACGGTGAAGAGCGAGTCAAGTTTGCCGAGGAAGTTCTCCTTGTCGCCGAAGCAGCTTACGAGTCCTCTGAAGTCATGCGGTACAAGCCATGTGTACTGCCATCCGTTACCCTCGCAGTAGTCGTCTGCGCGGTGTGTCGAAGCGAACGGGCTGTATTCCTTGCGGAAGTTGCCCTTGCTGTCCTTTCCCCTGAGGAATCTGAGCTCATGGTCAAAGAGATGAACATATGACTTGCTTCTGTTGAGGAAGTGCTGGTAGTCAGCCTCCTTGCCGAGCACTTTCGCTGCGTTTGCAAGAGCGCCGTCGGCGAGGGCATACTCGAGGTCATATGCTACAGACTCTCCGAAGAGGTCGCAAGGGATGTAACCGTATTTCATTCTATGCTCCTGGCCTCTGTCAGGTCTGAGGGCTGAAGCCTTCATGGCCTCGAATGCAAGTTCATAGTCGAATCCCCCGAATCCCTTCACGATGGCGTCAGCCACAGGCGGGATGCCCGGGTTGCCGACCATGCAGTCTGTCTCGCAGCCGTGCAGGTGCCATACAGGCAGCTTGCCCTGCTCCTTGTATATCGAGAGCATGGTGTTGATGAAGTCAGTGTAGCGCTCGCTCTGGAAGATGCTGTAAAGGGGCATCGCAGCCCGATATGTATCCCATAAAGAGAAAATCGTATATGTATCGAACCCTGGATTCCTATGTATCTCTCCATCAGCTCCGCGATAGTCTCCATTGCAGTCACAGAAGGATGCAGGGGCTGTCATTGCATGGTACATTGACGTATAGAATACCTGTCTGTCCGATTGCACAGCCGTCGTTATACGAATCTTTGAAAGTTCCTTCTCCCATGCAGTGACGGCATCCTTCTGTACTGCGTTGAAGTCCCAGCCTGGCATCTCTGCCTGCATATTGGCGTAAGCGCCATCCATGCTGACAGGAGAGAGCGCGACCTTCATCAGGATCTGCTCTCCCTCCGCTGTGTCGAAGTCAGCCTTTGCAAACAGCGGCATATAGTTGACGCTGTGGACATAAAGGTCATTGAAAGGCTTCGAGAACTCCGCATAGAAGTAGATCCTTTGTGCGTTGGCCCATCCCTTTGAATAGCGGTATCCCTTTACTGCGTTGTCGCCGCATGCCTCGATGTAAGTCTCGGTAGGGTCGTCCCAGCATCCGCCGTTATCAAGGTCAATCACGATACCAGCCTCTTCTGACTGAGGGAAGGTGTAGCGGTGGAATCCGACACGGTTTGTCGCGGTCATTTCTGCAGTGATGCCGTAGCGGGTCAGCGGAACGCTGTAGTAGCCCGGCTTTGCGATCTCGCGTGTGCGGTCTGCATATGACCACAGGCCTGACTGCGGGTCATCCTCGGTTCCGCGTGCAAATGTAACCTCTCCTGTCACAGGCATTACCGTGACGTCAAAGAGGTCACCGATGCCCGTACCGCTGAGGTGGGTGTGCGAGAAGCCGATCACCGTAGAGTCACTGTCATGGTAGCCCGAGCACCAGTCCCACTCCTGCGGGATGCTGGTAGGTCCGAGCTGTACCAGTCCGAACGGCACATTGGCTCCCACGAACACGTGTCCGTGGCCTCCTGTACCTATCTTCGGGTCTACATAGTCAGTGTAGTTCTCAATGCTGTTCTCTGCAGTGCATCCCAGCACCAGCAGCGCCACAAATAAAAATCCGAGGTACCGCATAAATATTAAAACTTATTATTAATCAGGTTGTTGTGTGACACCCTTCCTTTCATGTGGCGGCCCTTGGTGATGACCAGGCGGTCGCGGCCGTCGCAATATGAAGGGTTGAGGGTGATTTCGACGCGGTCGAAGCGAGGGGTGGTGAGGGTGTATGACGGATCGCCCGGGCAGTCGGGGTAGAAGCCCATCATGGAGAATACCGCCCATGCGGACATCGTGCCTGTGTCGTCGTTACCCGGGAGGCCGGCCGCCGAAACCGTGTAGTGCCTGTCAAGAAGCTCGGAAACGATTTTCGCGGTCCTCCACTCCTCGCCCTTGAAGTAGCTGAAGAGGTAAGGGTATGCTATGTCAGGCTCATTTGCGGGGTCATAAAGTCCGTCATCAAATACCTTCTGCAGCTTGTTCACGAATGCCTTGCGTCCGCCCATGAGCTTTGCCAGTCCGAGCACATCGTGAGGCACATAGAAGGTGTAGTTCCATGCGCTGCCCTCGTGGAAGCCCGGCACCGGCTCGAAGTTTTCTCCCTGGCGCGGATTGAACGGCTCAAGGAAGGTGCCGTCAGCGTTCAGAGGCCTGAGCGTGCCGAACTCATGGCAGTAATAATGCTTATACTGAAGCGATTGCGCACGGAACTTCGTTGCATCCTCGGTGTGGCCGAGGTCTTCCGCAAGCAGTGAAAGCGCATAGTCGGCGATGTAATATTCGAGTGCATGTGACACGGAGTTGTCACCCGATGCGTCAGCCGAATAGAATCCGAGAGGAACATATCCCTTTTCAAGATAAGGGTCAATGTCAGGGCGCATGAGGTTCTGTGCCCCCGGTGTGGTAGCAGACTTCACGAATGCCTCATAAGCGGTCTCGATGTCGAAGTCGCGCAGACCCTTGAGCCAAGTGTCCGTGATTACTGGAATTGCAGGGTCTCCCTCCATCGTGAATGTCTCGCGTCCGAAAAGTTCCCATTTAGGCATCCAGCCCCATTCCTTATACATGGAGATCATCGAGCGGACCATGTCCAGTTGCCTTTCAGGATAGACGAGAGTCATCAGCTGATGCACATTCCTGTAGGTGTCCCACAGCGAAAATACGCTGTAGCGGTTCTGTCCCGCAGGTACACGACCCACCCCGTCAGACTCCATCAACGGATACTCCCCGTTCACGTCATTCAGGATGCTCGGATGAATGAGGGTATGATAAAGTGCGGTGTAGAACACCTCAAGATCGCGGTCAGTAGCTCCGGAAACCTTGATGCGCGACAGGTCCGACTCCCAGGCATCATGGGCGGCGGCACGCACGGTCTCGAAGTTCGACACGCCCGGTGCAAGCTTTGCCTGCTCCGCATTGAGATTCTCCCAGGCATTCTCGCAACTCACGAACGATACTCCCATCTGGAGCTCGACCTGCTCGCCCTCCTCGGTCTCGAAGGAGAACCAGTATCCGATGTCATCTCCGGCGATCTCGCGGCCATACTTCTCATATATCTTATATGTGCCGTCGTCTACGGTCCACTCGGCCTCGACCCCTTTCATCAAAGGCTGTTTCTTCCAGAAGCCTCCCTTCGAAGGTACCTTGTTGATGCGGATCGCGAAATATACGGGGAACACTGCCTGAGGATTGTAGCAGAAGGTTCCCGCCAGCCTCATTCCCTCGATTTCTGTCTCGCTTATCTTGCGGATCCATGCTCCGGTCTCATTGGTCAGACCCTCCCCGAAGTTGACCAGGATGTTGCCCTGGCCGCCTGGGAAAGTGTACCTTTCAATGGCTGTGCGTGTGGTTGCGCTGGCTTCGGCCTTGATGCCGTATGCGAGGAGATCGCATGCATAGTAGCCCGGTGAAGAAGTCTCGCCGTGCTGCTCCGACCCGTAGATATGATAGTCGACCTGCAGAGGACCTGCAGTCGGCATCGTCAGCGCCAGGCCCACTTCCGGACATCCTACGCCGCTCAGATTGACGTGTGAGAATCCTGTGAAGAAGCAGTTGTCGCTGCTGTACGGAGTCGACCACCACCTGCTGTCCTTGTCCCATGTGTTCAAGTCAGATCCCATCACGTTGAAAGGAGTCACTGACATCATTCCGTTAGGACATATGGCACCGGGGTTCGTCGTTCCGAAGTTTGATGTTCCGATGAATGAGTTGACATAGCGGGTCACTCTGTCATTGCCGGCTTGACCGGCAATCTCTGCTCCCGAGGCTGAAAAAACCGCCAGCAGGAGTCCTGAAGCAACAGCCAGATTAAGGGATTTCATTATTTTACGATTGAAGTCTTCTTAGTGAATTCGATGATCTCGTCGATGTAGCCGAAAGCGACTCCCACCACTGTGTCCGCTGCGCCATAGTATACGGCTACGCGGCCGGTCTCGGGGTCATGAAGCGCAGCGCAAGGGAAACATACATTAGGAACATCTCCAGTGCACTCGTAAAGTGTCTCAGGATGAATGAGATATGGGCCTGTGCGCGCGATGACCTTCCAAGGCTGTTCGAGGTCGAGAAGGGCTGCTCCGAAAGAGTAGTTGTAGCCCTGGCATGTGCGGTGTACGCCGTGGTAGAACATGAGCCATCCCTCTGAAGTCTCGATAGGGATAGGGCCTGCTCCGATCTTGCAGCACTGCCATGCGCTGTCCTCGAAGTCCGAAGGACCCATCACGAAACGGTGTCTGCCCCAGAACTCGAGATCCGGCGACTCCGAATAGAAGATGTCTCCGAACGGTGTGTGGCCTGTGTCTGACGGGCGTGAGAGCATTGCGTACCTGCCGCCAATCTTGCGAGGGAACATCACTCCGTTACGGTTGTATGGGAGGAATGCGTTCTCCAGCTGGTGGAAGGTCTTGAAGTCCTTTGTCCATGCTACGCCGATGGTAGGGCCGTGGTAGCCGTTGCACCATGTCACATAGTATTTGTCCTCGATCTTGCATACGCGAGGGTCATAGCCGTATACCCATTCTCCGATCTCCGGGATGTCGCAGTCGAACTTGAGGGTCTCGGGGTTGATGTCCCAGTTGATGCCGTCCTTTGAGAATCCTACATGGAGGGTCATGCGGATATTGGTGTCGTCGACGCGGAACACTCCGGCATATCCGTCCTCGAACGGAACCACGGCGGAGTTGAAGATGCTGTTCGAATTCGGAAGAAGGTCGCGCGGAATCACAGGATTGCCCGAATATCTCCACATCACCTTCCTGCATCCCTCAGGACGCTCTTCCCATGGCATGTCGGGCATGGGCATGCCGACGATTTTAAGATCTTTGTTCATATCGTTATCAGTTTTTGTTTTCATTGAAAGGTATCACCCTGCTGAGGATGAATATAGGAATAGTAGCGAACATCACCACGATGAAGAACATCTTGTAGCCGAGCGCGTCGCTGAGGAATCCGGATACCGCTCCGGTAACCATCACAGATAGGTTCATGATAGCGCTGGCGAATGCGTAATGCGCCATCTGGTGCTTTCCAGGGGCAACCTGCTGCATCATGAACAGTGTAAGTCCGACGAATCCGAATCCGTAGCCGAAGTACTCGAGCACGATTCCGCTGCCGATCAGAAGCGCAGATGATGGCTGGGCCCATGCGAACCAGGCGTACACCAGGAAAGGAAGGTTGAATATGCAGACAAGGGAGAAGAGAGCCTTCTTGAGGCCTCTGTGCGAGATGTAGTATCCCGCAAGCAGGGAGCCGAGCACGAATGCCGCCGCTCCGAATGTTCCGTAATAGAGACCGATCTGCTGTTCGCTCAGTCCGAGACCGCCTGAAGCGACGTCGGCCTTGAGGAACAGAGGCACGATCTTCATCACGAATCCCTCTCCGAGTCTGTAGAGGATGATGAATGCGATGTAAAGCCAGATGTGCTTCTTCCTGAAGAAGTCACCGATCACAGCCTTGAGCTCCTCGCCGGCGGATTTCTTTTCCGTGCCTTCAGCCTTCAGTCCAGCCGGGAGGCTGAAGCGGTGGTACAGTCCGAGCACGACAAGCAGCACCGCAGCGGCTCCCATGATGATGGTCCATGCGTGGAGCGCTGCCTCACCGGAAGTCGCTCCTGCTGCCTCGCGTGCGTCGATGAGCACACCGGCAAGATAGACGAGAAGTCCGGTAGCTACCAGTTTGGCGATGTTGTAGAACGCTCCCTGCCAGCCGATATATTTGGCCTGGTCCTGCTCCGAGAGCTCTGCCATGTAGAGTCCGTCGAGGGCGATGTCATGGGTGGCGCCGCTGAAGGCTACCACTGCAAGCAGAGCGATGCAGACTGCGAAGAAGCTTGGCAGATGCAGGGCGAGGGCGACGCATGCGAAGCCGGCGCCGCTGATGATCTGTGTCGCCACGACGATCATGCGCTTGCTCGGGAGAAGTTCCAGAAGCGGACTCCAGAGGAACTTGAGGGTCCAGGGAAACATGATGATGGATGTCCAGAGTGCGATCTGGCTGTCAGCGATGCCGAGTCCCTTGAACATCAGCACGCATACCATGTTGAGGATTACGAAAGGCAGTCCCATGGCGAAATATGCCGACGGAACCCACCTTAGTGGATGATTGGTTTCAGTCTTCATCGTTATGTCTGTTATTCCGGCATTTCAAACCTTATATATAAAGAGACATAAGCGGTGAAAATTCGTGATAAATATACACTTTTTTCCTATCGTAATCTATACAAATCCATCAAAATTACGGTTACAAATTAATCTCTATTATGGAAAATATAAGGGGATTTAGTAATACTATTATCGCCACATCCTTATCCGAATGTGGCGATATATAAATGAGAGTGATAAATCTATCGTAATTTGTCTGCAACAGTAACTATTCCACTTGAGCAAAATCCATATTTAATTTCGTTTGTACTAAACACACTTGTTATCTTTAGCTTTAATGTGAGTATACCATCAACGATCCCTCCTGTGCCATCTATTGTAACAGGACCATTATATACTATTCTTTCTCCAGTTTTATCAAGCAAGACTATGTTTCTTGAATATGACATCAGCTCAATATTATTTGTGGCATCTACTAATGCATTTATTACTACTGAAGTGTTATTGTTGTAATCCACCTTGATATGAAGTTCATTCAAAGAATCATCTTTCATTTTGAATATTTTCATATTTCCAGATATCGGACTGACTATAAAACTTGCCTTATGCGGAGACACAACCTCTGAACCAATATCTTCATTATAAATAATCTCGTTAGCGATTATCTCTCCAACCGTTGAAAATGTATAATCTCCCAAATATGATTCTGTATTATATCCTTTTGTGCAGGATAACAGAGTCATAGACATAATAATCGACACGATATGTTTTACAAAACTATTAAATTTCATATGGAACTACTGCTTTCTATATTCTATCTCAAACATTACATATGAGGTATTATATATATGATTATTCTCGTCAATATAATAAGCATATACAGAACCTGCATAGTCATCTTTTTTACCAATCTTGACATTAACCTCGACTGGTTCAGGAGAAATAAGTTCACCCAATGCATTGGGAATTTCAATTGATACGGAAGTTGTATGATCAATGAGAGCTCCACCATCATCTTCCCACCACTCGTATCGAATATTTGTTCCATTATCAACCAATGACCATCTGAATAACTCTGTATCTATACCAGCTTCTGCAAGGTCTAACCAGTGAATATTATTCCTGTTTTTATATCCTTTACCTATATATTTTTTTTCTTTTTTAATTTGCCCTTTTCCTCCTAAGATGCTTCCAAGTTCAAAATAAAAATATAACTCAGGATCACCCATAATTGCTGGTTCAATATCTGACCATGCTGACTTGGATGTTGGCCTAACTCGAGTTATATAATCTTTAGTAGGATATAAGTTCATTCTCCCACAAGAAGGGTAGTCTCCTCCCAATAAACCGGCTATAGTTTTTTCGGCTACAGCTGTCGCTTTCGTTTGTGGAACATCAGATTCATCGTTAAGCGACGAACTGGACAAATCTTCTTGCAAGTAATATGTATAATAGTCTGTCTCATATATTGGATTGGCATCCATAGTGTGAGATTTTGTCTCTCTTAAATCTGTGGAAACTGCAACCGTTCTTTCATTATGGCTTACTACGACAACAGCTTGAGATTCAAAGGTGTCTCTTACTTTCACAGAAATAATATTTCCATCTGGAGTATATGCATCTATGTATTCAGTGGTTTGATCATCAAAATCAAGCGGCAAATAAACCACTAAAGGTAAATTGTTCTCTGTCCAGTTTTCTGGATGAAGCACAAAAATCTGAAGTAGTGGATCTTCTTTCGCAATGTCATTCATCAGTTCAGATGGAACAGCTAAAACATCATTACCTGCTTTTGTTTTACTAGAAAGTGTGGGAACAACTAAAAAGTTATAGTCTCCGTCAAAGCGTAGTGCGGCATTGTTCAATACAAAATCCTTAAAGTTATTATTATTTATATTCTGCTGCACTATTTGAGCAAACACAGCTCCGGGCTCACCTATGAGTGATTGCGATATATATTCCTCCTCTTCAATATTTGATACTTTGGAACAAGATACTATACAAATGGAAAGTAGAATATATAGGAAATAATACGGTCTCATAATCATAAAAAGATCAAAATAAACTTTGCAAAATTAATTATTAATCATATTACATGATAAATCTACTACATTAAATCATATGCCTGTAAAAAATGCAGGGACTTTCCTTATTAAAATATTCAGGGAGAATGATTATGTTTATATCCATTGCTCATAACTTTCCTATAGTCTGGTATGTTAATTTTTATATGTTATATAATCAGTCCATAGCACTCTAACTTTGCCATCATGATGTATTCCTATAGATCATTTTATAGGAATGAAAGAGACTGCGGCGCCACCATCAGAAGCGAGTGATAATATCAGTGTGTCATCTGAAGACAATATCTCCTTTCTTATCAAGTAGGCTGCCTTGTCAGGGGCATCGGTCCCATCCGGCTGAGTTACCATCGGAGCATCGAGATCATCGGAATAGACAACAGCCTTATATGATACTCCTTCGTGAAGGAAGTCGAGAGGTACGGAAAGTTGGCGAGGGATGCTGTCGGTACCTGCACCGAGGAAGAAACGGTCCCCTGCTCTCCGGGCAATGACGATGTATTCCCCGATTTCGCCCTGCAGAGCTTTTGACCAGTCGCAGTCAGGGTCAAAGTCGCGGAAGAACTGGAAGGCCGGATGGCCCTCGTAGTTCTCGATAAGGTCGCAGGCCATCTGGAGAGGAGAATAGAGAAGCACCCAGTTCGCGATCTGTCTTGGCAGTGTAGTCTTGATAAAGCACTGCGAATGATCACCGTTCCATGCCTTCCGATCCTCATATCCCTTGGCGGTATCGAAATATATGTCAAACACGCCAGGAGTATAGTCCATCGGACCGGAAAGAAGTCTTGTGAAAGGTATGGTGCAGAGATATTCAGAATCATTGCCCCGGCTCCATGCATTCCATTCCATGCCCTTGGCACCTTCTCTTGTCATCATATTGGGCCAAGTGCGCCTGATTCCGGTCTCCTTGATCGGCTCGTGTGCATTGATCATCAGCTTATGGCATGCTGCCTTTTCCACCACTTTCTGATAATGCTGCACCGCTCGCTGGGAATGGTGCAGGATCGAGCCTGGCATTCCACCGGCATATCCTGTCTTGACCGTATGGATCCCCAAGTCCTCATACTTGCGAAAAGCGGAGTCGAGTGCAGCCTCATATTCGAAGATGCTTCCTCCGGTCTCATTATGCATCCATAGGGATACGCCCCTTTCGGCCGCATACTGCGCGATCCTTTCAAGATCGAAATCAGGATAGGCGTTGCAATAGTCGAAATGCTGCCGTCCTCCCCAGCTCTCCCATCCGCGGTTCCAGCCTTCAAAGAGGACTCCGTCAATGCCATTCTCCGCAGCGAAATCGATATGTCTTATGGCATTTTCGGTTGTCGCGCCATGCCTCTCGTCACATATCCATCCGTGTGTTCCGAGATGCATCCCCCACCATACTCCGACATACTTCTGCGGACGTATCCATGATGTGTCCTCTATCCGGCATGGATCATTCAGATTGAGAATGATGGAGGAATTGATCAGTCCCACGGCAGATGATGCTGTCTGAATCGTTCTCCATGGAGTAACGAATACTCCTGCCACACGTGCCTTGCATCCATCAGGTCTCGGGGCCAGTTCAGCAGTGAATACGAGGGAATCGCATCGGCACAGGTTCATTTCGGGGAAGTCATAAAGAGCTGCCTCATGAATGCTGCCGTAGATATCTCCCATCTTGAAAGTAAACGGAGTATTTGCTCTCTCGACTTCACTGATGTTCTTTCTGACCACATCCAGTTCGTATGTCTCGAAACTTCCCGGGATGGACCATGACAGACCGTCCTGGACAAAACGGAACTGAGTGATTTCATCCGAGACAGTGAGTGAATCCATATCTGTATTATACTCATATCTGAATGCAACTCCATCATCAAAGGCGCGGACTCTGACGGTCATACCTACATTGTCATCATTTCTCAACTCTATAGCCATTTCATTATGGTTGTCTCGTATCGTCTTGTTCTCTCCCCAGGGCTGCGTCCATTCCTCATCGAAAGATGTGCGGTGGACCTTTGTGATCCTGAAGCCATCACGGAGATTCGCATCCGGAGATTCCAGACCCAAACTCAATGAAATCAGAGGATGACTTTCAGCAGCCAATTCAAGACATGGAGTTCCCTCATCTGTTAGAAACATACTGACAGAATTACTGCCTGATGGTGACACGATCCTATTTACAGTAGTACAGGAATTAAGAGTGGCTATGACAACAACAATGAGTAAACTGTGGTACTTCATGAGCGTTTGTTCCTTTAATGGGTTGAATATTCCGTCCTTTTGCAATTGGTTACAGAATGGGGCATGTATACCATACGAATACAAGCCCCATTTACCACTTAAATACAATGATGTTTTTTATTCAGTATAACCTGTCCAACTGATATCTGTGAAAGCGACATCGGAATTTGTGCTGTTAAAACATACTGCAGTGATTACAATCTGAAATGCCCCCGTGACATTTATATCATAAGACACATCATTTATTGTATATTTTACAGTTTCCGCATTTTCATATGTTTGAGACTTCAGAATATTTCCGCTTTCATCCTTGATATCAATAATAAAGGATGTACCTGTTTTCGATGTTGCTGCATATCTTGCAAATGAAAGGGATAAGCTTCCGCAACCTCCATTTAAAATCGGCGATGTTAAAGTTCCAATAACTGTAGATCTGGCTCGTAAGTTAGGTCTAACACCTGATGATGATAGCTTTCCAGAAGCATCTATGATTTGTGTGTTCTCGACGGCCCAACCTGTTGCTGATGTGTAACTTCCAACCGTGGTTCCAGAAGTCTCTCCTTCATTAAATGTATCTAGATCCGCGCTACCGCCAGATGCAGGTGGCACATCATTAGATTTTCCTTCTTGCACAATAGTATACTCCATTCTGCCGTTGAGATCATTCATAATAATCACTTTACCTTCTCTTTCTTCTTCAGAGGTGTTTTCTTCCACGACAAAACTTAATGTTTCAGTCCTGACTGCTCTTGTTTCAAGAAGGGTAATCCATCCGAATGCAGGATCTACCATTGCCATGTATTCCATATTCGTAGTTACCGGAACCTCCACCGTTCCACCGCTTGCTGGTACCTTTACAGCAAATGCGGTCTCATCGACACTAAATTGTCCTTCCTCGAATGAAAGTATTCGGGCTGCAGTAGAACCATCGCTCTTCACCGCTATCAGATATACTTTGCCATTAGTTATAGGATCGGGAACCGTAACAATCGCTTTACCCTTTGATGTGCTGGTAGCTGAGATTTCAACCTCAAACCCTTTAGTTCCAAAAGCGTCAACCACAGTCTGATCATCTGCCGCAGAGACTGTATATGAGACATTTACAGTCTCTCCTGGAGACGCAATCACATCAGTCGTATTAACATTTATAACAAACTGCTGAGCCTTAGGAATTTCTATCTGAGTACCATCTGAGAGAATGAAAAGAACTGATGCTTCACCATCTATTACCTGCCTGAATACTATACTGTCTGATGCTCCTGCATTACCAATCACTTCCCAAGTTACCCCTTCATTATATGAAATCTCGAAATTTCCTTCGTTGATACGTATCTGAGGTGTTGCGATATGAGCAGTTGCAGGAATCTTTTTACCCTGATCATCAAGAAGCCATTCACCATTTACAGTCCAATAGTAAGTACCGTCTGTATCAAGTTTCACACTGATCTGAGGTGTCAGACCATCCGCGCCGTCTGTACCATCCTTTCCATCTTCTCCGTCAAGACCATTCTTTCCATTGTATATGATAATCGTACCGGATTTCGAGAAAGTGACCTCATATCCGCTTCCGTCTGCAAGAGGAGTGACTGATGTTATCTGGTCTGAATTCTTCAATGCGTCAACAGTAGTGACAAGGGCACTGATATTATTATTTATGTCAGCAACCATTGCCCTCAATTCTGTAACATCTTGTTCAACCTTATCCAGTCTGTTATTTATTTCTGTATCATCATACGAACATCCGACAAGTAAAATCGCTGCCGAGATTGTCAGAAGATTTTTATATAGTTTCATTTTATTTTGCCTTTAGATATAACAGTTTATATCAGTCTGCCCTACATTCTGGGGCAGACTGATATCGGTTGTACGCCCAGCATGGGCATGTTCTAACGGGTGAAAGTCCCTAACGCACCCTAATGACGGGAAGCATATAGCCAAAGGCAAGGGTGGCTATCGTGAGGTAGAATCTGAAGGAAGCCGGCGGCAAAAGTCTGGCCTGACGGACAGAAACCGCATACAAGGCCTACATATAGGGTAAGACTGCAAAGGAAGTTAAAGCCCGATAGTCATTCGGAATATATGTGGGTAAATGCGGCAGGCATAAGGCGGAAAGAGCATGTTCTTATCTGGGGAGGTCTCGCAGACGAGCCGTTTTGCAAGTAGTAACAACGAACTGCGAGAAGTCAGCCGAAGCCATAGTACCCGAAAAAAATCGGCACGTTCGGGGAAGGGCAGAACCTTATATAAACAAGTGCCGTGAATGACAACCCTATGACGGAAGAAATGCAGAAAACGAAAGGCTGCCTGCAAAGGGATAGGACGGAATCCGAAGAGTATGCAGGAGTGCAGACCGTAATAGGCATATCGCATGAATCACTTGTGGAAGTGAACTTAAGTAGTGAGATGCTGTTGGAAACGATAATGTCCCGTGGGAATATGAACGCGGCATATAAGCGCGTCATGTCCAACAAGGGCAGTGGCGGTGTCGATAACATGAGATTGGAAGACCTCCTCTCGTACCTCAAAAGCCATGGAGAAGAACTGACGGCATCAATCCTGAATGGGCGTTACAGACCGAACCCAGTCCGCAGAGTAGAGATACCCAAGGACAACGGCAAGAAACGTCAGCTCGGCATCCCGACCTTGGTTGACCGAGTAATCCAACAATCCCTATCGCAGGTATTGTCTTCAATCTATGAACCAAAGTTCAGCGCGAGCAGTTACGGCTTCCGTCCGAACCGCTCCGCACATGATGCGTTGCTTCGTTCAAATGAACTCGTCAACCAAGGTTATACATATTGTGTTGACCTTGATTTGGAAAAGTTCTTCGATACCGTAAACCACAGCTTCCTATTGCGCCTGCTATCCTTTACAATCAAGGACGGCAGAGTGATATCACTGATACACAAGTATCTGAAAGCTGGAGTTATGGTCAATGGTGTCGTGCAGGAGAGCAATGTTGGTACACCGCAAGGCGGTCCGCTCAGTCCGCTACTCAGTAATATAGTTCTCAACGAGCTCGACAAGGAGTTGGAGAAACGCGGACATCCGTTTGTGCGATATGCTGACGATTGTGTAATCTTCTGCAAGACCCCGAGAGCGTCTGAACGTGTCAAGGAGAGCATCACTAATTTCATAGAGAAGAAACTCCACCTTAAAGTTAATCGCGAAAAGACCGTAGCATGCAGTGTGAGGGACATAAAGTTCCTCGGACACTCGTTTTATGTGGCTTCTGGCGGTGTTTGAAGGCTTCGCATCCATGCGAAGTCGCTTGCCAAGTTCAAAGCCAAACTGAAACTGCTTACATCAAGGAGCAACGGTATGGGTTATGAACGACGCAAGGAGGTATTGCATAACGCAATACGTGGCTGGGTCAACTACTTCAAATATGCATATGCCAAGACACATCTGCAAGCCATGGATGAATGGCTCCGTTGTCGCATACGTATGTGTATATGGAAGAGTTGGAAACTCCCGCGGACACGCGTACGCAACCTCATTAAATGCGGAGTACCGCAATGGAGGGCTTATCAATGGGGGAATGCGAGCAAGGGATATTGGGCAGTGGCACATAGTGGAATAATGCAAGTCGCAGCGAGCAGTAGAAACCTCGCGCGAGCAGGCTATCCGTCATTGATAGGATACTACGAAAAGTATCATCGGATATAAGGAACCGCCGTATGCGGACCCGCATGTACGGTGGTGTGAGAGGTCGGTAAACGAAAGTAGGAGATAAACTCCATTACTTTCGTTTACCTCCTACTCGATTA
>JBGVEY010000037.1:0-38815 GCA_045120635.1 Candidatus Cryptobacteroides sp. | reverse complement strand
TCCGTCATTGTTGGGATACTACGAAAAGTATCATTGCAGATAAGGAACCGCCGTATGCGGACCCGCATGTACGGTGGTGTGAGAGGTCGGAAAACAAAAGTAGGAGGAAAACCTACTTTTGTTTTCCTCCTACTCGATTTAGCCGCATCTGGTCCGCAAGTTGCAAATTTGAGATATTCAAAATAGTAACTTACGGAATTATGAACGGATATGTTAGATTATGTGTTTCCTTGGCAGTCTTTCTGTCAGGGGGCATATTTGCGTTTGCCCAAGGAGGATATACTGTGCAGGGCTCAGTGTCGGATGCCCAGGGTCCTGTGGTGGGAGCGACTGTCATTGAGGTGGGCACCTCGAACGGCACTTCGACAGGACCGGACGGAGGGTATTCCCTGACCGTGTCTTCGCCGGATTCTCCGGTGGAAATCAGTTGTATCGGATATGCTTCAGTGACCTATGATGCGTCACAGATGCCTTCTCAGGTGGTCCTGAAGGAGGATAGTCAATTTATAAAGGAGGTTGTGGTCATCGGTTATGGAACGGTCCGGAAGGATGATATGACAGGATCCATATCTGCAATCAAGGCGGATGACATCAACCGTGGAGCGGTCTCAAACACTCAGGATCTGCTCAAGGGTCGTATATCCGGACTTCTTGTAACTCCCGGTGACGGAGGTCCTGGATCGGGATCAAGAATAAGGATCCGAGGTTCCGCTTCTCTGAATGCGTCCAACGATCCTCTTATCGTCATTGACGGAGTGCCGGTGGCAAGCGGCGCGGCAGGAGGGATGTCGAACCCTCTCGACCTTCTCAATCCGAATGATATCGAAAGCTTTTCAGTGCTGAAGGATGCATCTGCCGCTGCCATCTATGGCTCCCGCGCGTCAAACGGTGTCATTCTCATAACTACGAAGAAAGGTGTCGGAAGCCGGCCTCAGGTGTCATATACCGGAAGTTTCAGCGTGACTCATAACTATAAGACCGTTCCTGTGATGACGGCGGCGGAACTCAGCAGATTCTATGCGGAGATATATCCGCAGGATACGCCGACGGGAGCGACAGTCGCAGGGCTTCTCAAAGGTGATGATGTCGATTGGCAGAGCCTGATTTTCCGCACAGCCTACGCCACCGGACATAACGTCAGCATGTATGGAAATCTTGATTCCAGAATGCCCTACAGGGCGTCTATATCATACACCGGTCAGCAGGGAACGCTCAAACGGTCGGATTACAACCGAGGTACAGCCGACATCAGCCTTACACCGAATTTTCTGGACAACCACCTCACGCTGGATCTGAATGCCAAGGGTGTGTATGCATATTCCGACTATACCGACAGTTCGGTCATCGGCAATGCCGCCTTCTTCAATCCGACCCAGGATCCGTATTGGCGCAATGCCGACGGTTCCATCGACTATACAACGACAAACGGCTATTGGAACTACGGCAACGGAAGGGGCAAGGATTTCACTCCGAATACGCTGCTTGGCCCGAGCCCGCTGTCCAGCCTATATGACAATATAAGCAATGCCGGTTCGTCAAGGTTCATAGGCAGAGCTGCGGTCGACTATAAGGTTCATGGATTCGAATCGCTGAAGTTCAATGTCAGCGCAGGTCTGGATGTTACAGAGACAAATTCATACAACGGAGTGCGTCCCGGCTCGTTCCAGGCATACGGAGATACGTCAAACCTTGGAGTCGGCAGCTATACGAAGTCGTACAATCTCAGCCGGAGCCAGGTGTTTGAGGCTTATGCGAACTATAGTGAAACATGGGGTGTGCATACCCTTGATCTTCTCGCGGGATATTCATGGCAGAACAACTACTGGGCGAACCGCAGCATAAATTACCTCAATGTGACCAATGAGATAAAGCTCAATCCGGGGGAGACTGCTGCAAGTCGTTATCTGTGGTACAGAAGCGAGAACTATCTGGTGTCATTCTACGGCAGAATCAACTATTCTCTTGATTCGCGTTATGTGTTTACATTCACCGCCCGCGGCGATGGTTCTTCGAAGTTTGCGAAGGGACATAAATGGGGCTTCTTTCCTTCCGGTGCCTTTGCTTGGAATATCAAGCATGAGCCGTTCCTTAAGGATGTACCTGATGTGTCTACATTGAAATTGAGGGTGTCGGTAGGCCAGACGGGACAGCAGGACGGCATAGGCGACTATGTGCATTTTGCAAGATACAGCCGTTCCAATAATCCGTCATACACATACAATATGGGCCTCGGATTCTACAATATGCTCACTCCTCAGGCCTATGATCCGACCATCCGCTGGGAAACCACCACTACATATAACCTCGGTGTCGACTTCGGTTTCTTCAAGGAGCGCCTCAGCGGTAGTGTGGATACGTATCTTAGCGATACAAAGGACCTTCTGAACTCGGTGCAGGTGCCTATGGGCTCGAACTTCGGCAACAGACTGATGACGAATATCGGATCCATCCGCAACATGGGACTCGAACTTGCATTGACAGGAATTCCGGTGCAGACATCCCAGTGGAGCGTGCAGGTGGGTGTGAACGGAACATTCCAGAGCACGGAGTTCACTAAGCTCAATGCAACCGATGACCCCGGCTATTACATCGAGACGGGAACCATATCACGGGGAACAGGCAACTTCCTGTGCCGTCAGATGGTGGGCTATGCTCCATATACATACTATACCTATCAGCAGAAATATGACAAGGACGGAAGGCCTCTGCAGAATGAGTTCGTCGACCGCAACAAGGACGGAATCATAACTGAGGCCGACAGGTACATGACCGGAAAGAGTGTCTCGCCGAAGTTCTTCTACGGCCTTAATCTCAAGGTTACGTACAAGGATTGGGACTTCGGTCTCAACGGCCACGGCTCGGCCGGAACCTGGGTGTTCAACGACTTCATGTCGGCCAATTCCACCGCAAGTCTCGACTTGAATTCCGGTAATCTTCCGAACCAGGCGACTTTGGTAAGGAAGACAGGCTTCACAGCCCCTAACAGCAGCCAGCAATGGTATTCCGATTATTTTCTGGAGAATGCCTCGTTCTTCCGCCTTGACGATATAAATCTCGGCTATACCTTCCGCGCAATAGGAGGATGGGAGACTGACATACGGGTAGGATTCGGCGTTCAGAATGTCTTCATACTCACCGGTTACAGCGGAATGGATCCGGAAGTCGTCGCAGAAACAGGTATCGACAACACCACATGGCCGCGCCCTCGTGTATACTCTCTCAGGTTGAATATCAAGTTATAAATCATGAAAAAGATCATATACATATCACTGATATCGGTCGCCCTCGCTTCATGTGTCCGCGACCTTGATACCTTGCCTCTGAATGCCACAGATCCGATATCGGAATACGTCTACGGTACATCGGAAGAGGCATATGTCACCGGCCTTACCCGCCTGTATTTCCAGTTTGTCACCAACGATCTGACCGATCTTCAAAGTATGGATGGCGGCGCGTCGGAGATAATCAGAGCCTTCTGGTCGGTTCAGGAAACCACGACGGATGCTGCAAAATGTTCCTGGGGAAACGATGCATGGGTACGCGCCCTGAACACGAATACATGGTCCGAAGTGCAGAACGACGCGGTATATGCGGTTTACGTAAGGACGCTGCAGGGCATATCGTATGTCAATGAATACCTGCGTCAGACATCTTCGGACAAACTTCAGGAAAGGGGAGTGGACGCTTCTCTGGCGGCAAAGATTGCAGAATTCCGCGATGAGGCACGGTTCATCAGGGCATATCTTTATTGGATGGCCCTCGATATATTCGGCAACGTTCCTTTTATCACGGAAGAGTCGCCGGTAGGTGGAGCATACTACCCTAAGCAGGCATCCCGTACGACGGTTTTCAACTATTGCGTTTCGGAATTGAAGTATCTGATGTCCTCGTCTTCGAATATGTATGAACCCAGACATCTTTATCCCCGTGCCGACAAGGGCTCGGCGGCAGGTCTTCTTGCAAGACTCTATCTGAATGCGGAAGTATATACCGGCACACCGATGTGGACCGAGGCAAAGACCGTTTGCGAGGAGATCTTCGAAATGGGTTATACCTTGTGTCCGGATTACGCGGCGCTTTTCCGTGGAGACAACGGACAGAACATGCAGGCAAGGGGGGAGTTCCTGTGGACTGTGGATTATAATGACGACAATACAGAATCCTATGGCGGCACATCCTACCTTCTTGCAGCCGCATTGGCGGCGACAGACATTACAGACGAGTCGCGTCCGAACGGCCAGCGTCACGGATGGGCGGGCCTGCGTGTGCCTTATGAATATGTGGAACGCTATTTCGGCGTCACAGGACAGAACTATGTCACCGGAGAATATGAGGTGGCTGACAAACGTGGCGAGGTGTTCTATATCAAAGGACGTCAGCAGTCGATGGAAGGTGAACTCTATAACTATATGTACGGCTGGTCCTGCCTCAAGTACAACAATATTCCCCATGACCAGACCAATGAATCATTCCTGGCAATGTCTGCCGGAAAGGATTACTCCGATGTGGATTTCCCTATGATCCGTCTTGCGGAAATATATCTGATATATGCTGAGGCCTGTATGCGTCTTGAAGACGCATCGCCCGCCCTGCCTTACCTTGAAGCGCTTGCGCAGCGTGCGGGAGTCGCGGCTCCGGAGGAAGTCACTGTGGATTTCCTGGTGGCGGAACGTGCGAGGGAACTTATGTGGGAGGCACACCGCCGTACAGATCTGATCCGTTACGGGATATTCAATACTATAGGCTATATCTGGCCATACAAAGGGGGTGACAGCTTTGCCGGACAGAGTTTCCCTGCATATAAATGCATATTCGCAATCCCTCCGACCGAACTTGCCGCCAACCCTGAACTTAAGCAGAATCCAGGTTATTAAAACAATATGATATGAACAAGTTGACATCAATCCTTGCGGTGCTTCTGCTGTTTGCGGCATGCGCAAGACACGCCTCTCCGACAGACGTGCACACTATGACCTCGCCGTCGGGAAATATGACGATGACCTTCCAGCTTTCGCATGAAGGAACGCCTCAATATGCCTTGAACTTTGGCAGTCAGAAGGTCATTCTTCCTTCCGATCTCGGCTATGAGTTTCGTGGAGTCCTCAAGGCGCAGCAGATCGTCTACAACGAGGATGGCACCATCTCCAAGATCGACCGCGAGCCGCCTGTGCAGTTTTATAAGGACTTCAAGGTGGAAAGCGTAGATACTTCATCCTTTGATGAGGTGTGGGAGCCGGTCTGGGGTGAGGAGGCACAGATAAGAAACCATTACAATGAACTTCTGGTGAATCTCGTGCAGACGACTTCCGACAGGAAGATGTCCATCAGATTCCGTCTGTACGACGACGGACTCGGATTCCGTTATGAGTTCCCGTATCAGCCGAACCTCAGTTATTTTGTGGTAAAGGAGGAAATGACACAGTTCGCCCTTGCCGGTGACCACACTGCGTGGTGGCTTCCGGGCGACTATGATACCCAGGAATACGACTACACTGAAAGCCGTCTGTCTGAAATCGCTGAAATGATGCCACAGGCATTGTACGGCAATGATTCCCAGACTCCATTCTCAGTAAACGGCGTTCAGACCTCGCTTCAGATGCGTACGGATGACGGACTTTACATAAACATCCATGAGGCCGCTCTCGTCGATTATCCTTGCATGCATCTGGAATATCACCCTTTGACGATGACTTTCACTTCTCATCTTACTCCTGACGCCCAGGGGTGGAAGGGACGTCTGCAGACGCCGTGCAAATCTCCATGGAGAACTGTCCAGGTGACAAGGAGTGCGACAGAACAGCTTGCTTCGCGACTGATCTTGAATCTCAATGAGCCTTGTGCGCTGGATTCTACAGACTGGATCACACCGGTTAAGTACATCGGCGTATGGTGGGAGATGATTTCAGGAAAGGGTTCATGGGCATATACGGACGATTTCTCCTCAGTACAGCTCGGCAAGACAGACTATTCCAAGGCGACTCCGAACGGACGCCACTCGGCCAACAATGAGAATGTGAAGCGTTACATTGACTTTGCGGCAGAGCATGGCTTCGATCAGGTGCTCGTAGAAGGCTGGAACGAAGGTTGGGAGGATTGGGCCAACTGCAACAAGGATTATGTCTTTGACTTCGTGACCCCGTATCCTGATTTCGATATCGAGGAACTCAATGAATATGCGAAGTCCAAGGGAGTAAAGCTGATGATGCATCATGAGACCTCCTCTTCGGTGCGCAATTACGAACGTCACCTTGATCAGGCACTTGAACTTATGGATAAATACGGCTACAATGCCATCAAGGGCGGTTATGTGGGTGATATCCTTCCTCTCGGAGAACATCATTACAGCCAGTCCATGATCGACCATTATCTTTATGTCATCAAGAAGGCTGCAGAGCATCAGATTATGCTTAATGCGCACGAGGCTGTCCGACCTACTGGATTGAGCAGAACATATCCGAACCTTATCGGCAACGAGTCTGCGCGAGGTACCGAATATCAGGCCTTCGGAGGTACCAAGCCTCATCATGTGACCATTCTTCCGTTCACCCGTCTCAACGGAGGTCCTATGGATTTCACACCGGGCATCTTCGTCCAGGACCTTTCGAAAGTTACCGACGGAAGGAACAATTCATGGGTGAATGCGACCATCGCAAACCAGCTCGGCCTGTATGTTACGATGTCCTCTCCTCTTCAGATGGCGGCGGACCTTCCGGAGAACTATGAGCAGTTTATGGATGCCTTCCAGTTCATCAAGGACGTTGATCTGGACTGGCTGCGTTCGGAATATCTCCTTGCGGAGCCGGGTGATTATATTGTCGTGGCGCGTCAGGGCAAGAAAAACGGACAGTGGTTCGTGGGCGGCGTCACCGATGAAGAGGGACGTACGTTGGATGTACCGATGAGTTTCCTCGATCCGGGCAAGACATACGTGGCGACAATATATGCAGATGCTGACGACGCCCATTACAGGACCAATCCGCAGGCATATGTTATCTATACCGAAGAGGTTACTTCGGACAGTGTGATTCCTATCCCGATGGCTCCGGGCGGTGGCTTTGCAATCAGTCTTACAGAGAAATAATTCAGGATTTATGAGAACTCTAATTGTGTACAATCATCCTCGCGAGGGCAGTTTCTGCAGTGCGGTCAGAGAAGCTGTGGAGAACGGCCTTAAAACCGGAAATCATGAATACAAGGTCATAGATCTGGATAGGGACGGATTCGATCCGGTGATGAGGGAGAAGGACCTTAAGGCCTTTGTCACTGCCGGAAGAATAGGGGAGGACGGACTTGAGGAAGTGGACCCTCTGGTGTTGAGGTATATGAAGATGATGCGTTGGGCCGAGCAGATCGTGATGATCTTCCCTATATGGTGGATGACAACCCCGGCTATGACCAAGGGCTTCATCGACAAGGTCATATTCCCGGGTATCGTTTACAAGATGGAAGGGGGAAAGCTTGTCTCCAAACTGTCGTCACTGAAACAGGTGACGATAATCACAACGATGAATACACCGTCTGAAGTGTATCAAGATGTCTTCGGTAACTCCCTCGAAGGTTCGTTGATCAAGGGAACGTTCAACCAGATCGGCATACACGACATAAGGTGGATCAGTCTCAACATGGTCAAGCAGGCCGGCGACGAAAAACGCTGGGTCTGGCTTGACGAAATCGAGACCGAATTCGCCCGCCAGTAGGATGTAGGATCAATCTCTACCTTTGGTTGAATCCGAAGGGGCTGTGAATGTGATGATTCGCAGCCCTTTTGTATAAGAAAAAGAAAAAAGCATAAAAAAGAGAAATTAATTTCGATGAGCATCCGTGCAAGCTTGCATTAATCTGTGAGAACGTAGATATTTGGCTATCGGGTATTGCCACTCGTGGCGCCTATCCCTCTGATCTACAGCCTTTTATGAAAAGGCGATGCCCCTTGGATGGGGAATCGATTTTTCGTAATGTGTTGAGGGATAATTATTTATGTGAAACGCTAAAGCATGAGGATTATGAAAAATGCGAACAGGAAATTCATCGGGGGTGGAGTGATGCATGTTTACCAGCGTGCGATCCATGGTTTTAACGTATTCTATACGTTGAATGATTACATTGTATTCTATACAATATTCTCAGTATTCGTCAAGAGATTTGATATCTGTGCCTTGTCATTGTGTCTGATGATTGATCATTTTCATGCGTTGTTGATCTGTGAGTCAAAAGTGTGCCTGAGCCGCTTTGTCTCAACTGTAACATCGCTCTATGCGCGTTTGTTCAATGAAACCGTCGGGCGCAAGGGACAACTTTTTGACAAGAGTTTCGGAAGTGCTCCCAAAATTTCTGAAAAACAGATAAGGACCGCTGTGCCATATGTGTTCAATAATCCGGTTGAGAGGATGATTACGACTGATCCGGTAGATTACAGATGGAATTTTCTGGCATATCTCTCATCTGATTCTCCGTTTTCCGTCAAGTTGTGCATGAAAAGTGCGTCGCGATCTCTTCGAAGAGCCCTTAAGGAGGTTGCATCGTGTCATGCAGATGGGTTGTGGCTAAATTACAGTCAGTTGAACAGATTGTACAGCGGACTGTCGTCGGTAGAGAGAGACCAACTGACTGATTTTATAATCCGGACATACAGTCCATTTGATAGGGAAAAACTTTTATCGTACTATAAATCATATGATATGATGCTGCTGGCAATACGTTCAACGACCGGTGCCGAATATGATATAAAGGAAGAGTATAGCAGATTTTCCGATATGCACTATTCGGAGATAGAATGCTATCTTAAAGAGAAGCGGCTCCTGAATCCAAAGTCTCTGCTGATGTTGTCAGTAGATGAGAAAATTCAGTTGGCCAAGTCGATTGAGGTCAATACGGGCGCAACAATAAGACAGATAGCTAAGTATCTGCATCTTCCCTTGAAAACCAGTGGCACTTAAGTGGTTGATTGTCAGTACTATATCAAAAGTCGATGCCCTGCAAACGGGGCATCGCCTTTGTGTAAAGTGTTGAATGATAGTGTGTTGTCTGCCACGGTGAGAGGAATGCTCTCTGTGGGGCGTTCACAGCCGTTTTGAGAAAAGGGTCAGTTTGCGACTTCGCAGAGGAATTTGATGCGGACAAGGCGGACTTCCATCTCGTCGTAGTCGTCGCCGAGGTCTTCCATGGCAGCTTCCAGTGAGTCAGATTCGGCCTCCTGGCGGAAATAGTCATAGATCTCGTCGACGATGTCTTCGTCGAGAGTCTGCTCGATGTAGTAGTCAAGGTTGAGTCTGGTTCCGGAGAATACGATTGTCTCGATCTCGTCAAGAAGCTCTTCCATATCAAGGCCTTTCGAGTCTGCAATGTCTTCGAGAGGCATCTTTCTGTCCACACTCTGGATGATGAAGACCTTGTTGACCGATTTGTTGACGATGGACTTCATCACGAAATCGTCAGGGCGCTCGATATCGTTCTCCTCTACGTATCTTGCAATGAGTTCAATGAATTCCTTGCCGAACTTGCGGGCCTTTCCTTCACCTACGCCCTGGCAGTTCTTCAGCTCGTCGTATGTTATCGGATACATGATGGACATGTCGTCAAGGGACGGGTCGCTGAAGATTACCCATGGCTGAAGTCCGCGTTTCTTTGCTACGGATTTGCGAAGGTCCTTGAGCATGGCTAGAAGCTGTGCGTCTCCTCCGCCTCCACGTGCTGCGGCTGCGTTTGCTGCAACATCGTCGTCGTCATCCTCGCCGTCTGCGAATTCTCTGTCTTCGGTGAGCATCAGTTCGTATGGCTTCTCGGCGAATGCCAGTCCGGCTTCTGTAACCGAGATCAGTCCGTATGATTCGATGTCCTTATGAAGGAGGTGCATGACGAGTCCCTGGTGGATGACAGCTCCCCAGAATCGCGCTGAGTGTTCCTTGCCTGCGCCGAAGAGTTCAAGCTTGTCGTGCTTGTATGATTTGATGATGGAGTTCATCTCTCCTGCAAGAATGTTTGCAAGGTGTTCTGTCTTGAAACGTTCAGGCAATGACTGGATAAGTTCAATGATGGTCGCCATCTCTTCGCGTCCGTCGAACTGTTTTTTCGGATGCAGACAGTTGTCGCATGCTCCGCAGTTCTCGACTTCGAAGTCCTCACCGAAATAGCTGAGGAGTAGCTTGCGGCGGCATGAATTGGATTCTGCGTATGCTACGGTCTCCATCAGGAGCTGCTTTCCGATTTCCTGCTCTGCGATAGGTTTGCCCTGCATGAATTTCTCAAGCTTCTGGATGTCCTTGTAGCTGTAGAATGTGATGCACTGGCCCTCTTTGCCGTCACGTCCCGCTCTTCCGGTCTCCTGATAGTATCCCTCGATACTCTTAGGAATATCATAGTGGATCACGAACCTTACATCCGGCTTGTCGATACCCATTCCGAATGCGATTGTGGCAACGATGACGTCGATCTCTTCCATCAGGAACTTGTCCTGATTGTCGGCGCGTGTCTTCGCATCAAGTCCGGCGTGATAAGGCGCGGCCTTGATACCGTTGATGTTCAGAAGCTCAGCGAGTTCCTCCACCTTCTTGCGGCTGAGGCAGTAGATGATGCCCGATTTGCCGGCATTCTGGCGGATAAATTTTATGATGTCGCGTTTAGGGTCGGATTTGTCGCGGATTTCGTAGTAGAGATTCGGACGGTTGAATGATGATTTGAATACAGTAGCGTCAGGAATTCCGAGATTCTTGAGGATGTCGCTCTGTACCTTCGGTGTCGCTGTCGCTGTCAGAGCGATGACAGGGGCATTGCCGATTTCGTCGATTATGTTGCGTATTCTTCTGTACTCAGGTCTGAAGTCGTGTCCCCATTCCGAGATACAGTGAGCCTCGTCGACTGCGTAGAATGAGATCTTGATTTCCTTCAGCATTGCCACGTTCTCGGCCTTTGTGAGCGATTCGGGAGCTACATAGAGCAACTTTGTCGCGCCGCTGAGCAGGTCGTTTCTTACATCTGCGATCTGTGCCTTGTTGAGTGACGAGTTGAGGAAGTGTGCGATTCCTTCGTTTCCGGAAACGAATCCTCTGATCGCATCCACTTGGTTCTTCATGAGCGCGATGAGCGGTGAAATGACGATTGCAGTGCCCTCCATCACGAGAGCAGGCAATTGATAGCAAAGTGACTTGCCTCCTCCTGTAGGCATCAATACAAAGGCATTTCCACCGTCTGTAAGGTGGGATATGATGCGTTCCTGGTCGGCCTTGAACGAGTCGAAACCAAAGAATTCTTTCAGTTTTGCATGCAGAATCGAGGAGTCTGTTTTCATAACCGGAAAATTTGGTTTATAAAGTTAACTGAAAAAATCCGACAACTCAAAATTTTTCTGCGGCTAAATTCGGCTCGCATAATAAAATTATAACGTATGAAAAAAATAGTTATATTTGTGGCTTCTATTGACTATTAAATAATAATCAAATAAAACTTAAGACAATGAAAGCAATTAAATTTTTCGCAGCGGCGCTTATTTCAGTATTCGCGCTCTCATGTTCTTCACAGCCTGATGTAAAGGTTGACGCAGAACTTCCTACAGCTGCTGAGGTTGACACTGTAAGCTACCTTATCGGTGTAAACTTCGGTTCATTCCTCAAGAACAACAACTTCGCAGCAGATCTCAAGGATCTCAACATGGCAGAGGTTAAGAAGGGTATGGCGGATTTCCTCGCAGCTGAGGGTAACCCATATGACCCTACATTCGCAGAGCAGTTCAAGGTAAATCTTGACAGAATGGGTGAGATCCTCAACGGATACCTCTCAAAGAAGCAGACTTACACTGCAGCTCTCAACAAGGCTAAGGGTGAGGCTTTCCTCGCAAAGAACGCTCTCAAGGCTAACGTAGACACAACAGCAAGCGGTCTTCAGTATACTATCATCGCTGAGGGTGCAGAGTACAAGGTTCAGCCACAGGATACTGTTTGGGTTAACTACAAGGGTACTCTCATCGACGGTACTGAGTTCGATGCAAACGACTCTACTCAGTTCGTTGCAAACCGCGTGATCAGAGGTTGGACAGAGGGTCTTGGTCTCCTCGGTGAGGGTGGTAAGGCTACTCTTTACATTCCGGCTGATCTCGCTTACGGTGCAAGAGGCAACCGCTCAATCGAGCCTAACTCTACTCTTATCTTCGAAGTAGAGGTTCTCAAGGTTGGCAAGTACGTTCCAGCTGAGCAGAAATAATGGCTTTGGAATTGGAGGGCAGAATTGCCCGCAAACTTAACGTTCAGACCGGTACTTCTGCAAGAGGTGCATGGTCTAAGCAGGAGTTCATTTTCGAATATCAGGAAGGAAATTTCCCGTCTCAGATATGTATGAATGTCTGGGGAGATGACAAAGTCAAGGAACTTGATAAATATCAGGTGGGCGACAAGGTAAAGGTTTCCTTCAATCTCAGCAGCCGTGAGTTCAACGGCCGCTGGTACACAGATGTGAGAGCATGGAGAATCGAGCCTGCCGGTGCAGCCGCTCAGCCGACATATGACTACACTCAGTCAGCAGCCAGCTACGCAGCTCCTACAGGTGCTCCGATGCCTTCGATCGATGATCTTCCTGCCTCGTCAAATGTAGAGGACGATCTTCCGTTCTAACGGATACTAAGTGAATTATAAGGATGACCGGTTCTCTTGACCGGTCATCCTTTTATAATAAAGAATCATATGTACAAATTCATATCATGGAATGTCAACGGCCTGAGGGCTGTGTGCGGAAAGGGATTCGCGGATATATTCGAGGAACTGAATGCGGACTTCTTCTGTCTGCAGGAGACCAAGCTTCAGGCCGGACAGATCGATCTGGAATTTCTCGGTTACAGGTCATTCTGGAACTATGCCGACAAGAAAGGCTATTCCGGAACCGCAATCTTCACGAAGCATGATCCTCTTTCTGTGACATACGGAATCGGAATCGATATCCACGACCATGAGGGACGTGTCATCACACTTGAGATGGAGGACTTCTATCTGGTGTGCGTATATGTTCCGAATGCCCAGGACGGTCTGAAGAGACTGGACTACAGAATGCAGTGGGAGGACGACTTCAGGGCATATCTGAAGGGGCTTTCGGAGAAGAAGGGTGTGGTTGTCTGCGGTGACCTCAATGTGGCCCACAAGGAGATCGACTTGAAGAATCCGAAGACAAACAGGATGAATCCGGGCTTTACGGATCAGGAGCGAGGACAGTTTACAAACCTCCTTGATGCCGGATTCGTGGACACATTCAGACACTTCTACCCGGATCAGAAGGATATCTACTCGTGGTGGTCGTACAGATTCCAGGCACGTCAGAAGAACACAGGTTGGCGTATTGACTATTTTGTGACAAGCGAAAGTCTGACGCCAAGGCTCAAGGATGCAAAGATCCATACGGAAATATTCGGTTCGGACCACTGCCCGGTGGAATTGACCATGGAATAAAAAACAGAGAGACCCGTCAGTCGAGTCTCTCTATTTTTATCTGCTGTATCTTGTAGCCGTCATCCTTGAAGTTGACGAAAATCGTTACCAGGAACATCTCTCCTCCGGCATTCAGTGTTCCAAGAGCGTACTTCATGTTCGACCGTCCGGCCCTGTGGCTGATGTCGAATGAACGCGGGGTATAAGATTTGAAGAAGGATTTCATGATCTGAAGAGCCTGGCTGCGGCTGGAGTCGTTGGATGTGGAGAAGATGGTTATCTCCAGATTGTCCGAAAACCATGCAGACAGACGCTCTGCGTCACCCAGGGCCATGTATTTGGCGATAGGGGTGAACACATCATAGGCATTGTCCTGCGCCTTGCTTCCCGTCGGGATGAGCAAAGTCGCTGCCAGGATGAACTTTGATATTAACCTGAAAGTCATAAATCGGAATAGTAACGGCGCAAATATACTACAAATTTCAAACCATAGTACTTTTTTGCACATACTCCGGATTTTTCGGGCGTGAATCAGTAAAAATCACTAATTTTACTGATTCAATAAACTGATTGCATATGAAGATTACATTGTTGACTGTCGGTAAGACTGATAAGGATTGGGTCAAGCAGGGAATAGATATCTATACTTCCCGCCTTAAGCATTATATGCCGTTCAGTATTAACGAGATACCGGAACTGAAGAATGTCTCTGCCCTTTCGAAGGATCAGATCAAGGTCCGCGAAGGCGAACTCATTCTCAAGAACGTGAAGCCGACAGACGATGTGATTCTGATGGATGAGCACGGAAAGGAATATACCTCTGTGGATTTCGCTTCCCTCCTGCAGAAGAAGATTTCATATGAGGGCAAGGATATAGTTTTCGTGATTGGTGGAGCATATGGATTTTCCGATGAGATCTACAGGCGCGCCAACGGCAAGATATCGCTTTCAAAGATGACATTCTCACATCAGATGGTAAGGGCAATCTTCGCAGAGCAGCTTTACAGGGCATTCACAATCATGAGAGGCGAACCGTATCACCATGAGTAGCAGACTACCAGACAAGAAGGCAATCAACCGTCACGCGACAATGGCGACATTCGTTCTCGCCATCGTCATGTTTATCCTGTCCATGGCGGGCAACAGCAGTGCCGGCGATACGGACAGGATAGCCAAATTCACCCGAGTCAGAGTCGAAAGCAGACTGGAACTCCTTGAAGACTATGTTGCAGGTGCGTTGGATCCTAAGAATGATGAGCATATCTGCCTGAGCGATCTTCCGGAGGATATGGTCATATACAAATATGTGAATGATTCTCTGAGGCTGTGGTCAAATCAGTTCTCAGTCCTCAATGACGATGTCAGCAACAGGATGGTCTTCCAGAGGTTGACCAACCTCAGGAACAGGATTGTCTCGCCTCTTACCGAGGTGTCCGAGGAGTATTCCTATATGAACCTCGGTCCTAAATGGTACATCGTTAAGGCAACATTGGGGGAGAACGGAGAGAAGGTGATTGCCGGTCTTGAGATCCTTGATACATTCACGGACGATATCCGAGGCAACGACAATGGTGTGAATCCCTATCTCAAGGTGTCTGACCGATATGTAGTCCTTCCTTTGAACTATAGCGGAGGCTCCGCAGTAACCATATTCGGCAAGCCGCTTTTCAAGATACTCGGAAGCAGCAGTTCCGCGGCTCCATTTCTTGATGACTCGCTGATGAAGTGGCTCGGACTCATATTGTTTGCATTGTCCACAATCCTCTTCCTTGCAGGCCATAGAACTATCAGGACTTACCTTTCGGTAGTGGCGATCCTCACTTTCCTGACAGTCCTGTCGTTCATCTGGGGAATGAAGACAAACGGCCATTCCGATATATTCTCGCCTACGACATATGCCGACGGTCAGCTTTTCTTTTCGCTTGGAGCGCTTATCATCCTTAATGCATATGTCACAATCCTGGGCTTGTGCACCTATCTTTCGAAGGATGCCCTTGCCGGCAAGATAAGAGAGGACAGGAACATACGCAAGAGAAGCCTTGTGATATACGGTGCGTCCATTCTGACGGCTCTTGTATTCACAGTTGTCTATACGCATACTACATTGAAGAGCCTCCTGCTCAACTCCAATATTTCGCTTGAATTGTATCGGTGGAACATCAATGTACTGCATACGGTCCTTGTATACATTTCGTACGTCGGACTGATGTGCAGCATACTCCTGTACCTGCGTATGGCGTGCACCGTGCTGAGAGGCCTCTGGGGTATCCGTATCGATCTTTTCTCCAAGAAGAACCTTGCCTTGTATGCGTTGTGCTGTTCTTTGTATTTCAGCGTGACAGTGGGCATGCTCGGCTTTGGCAGAGAGCAGGAAAGAGTCTTTGTGTGGGCAAGCCGCATGGCTGTGGAACGTGATCTGGGACTGGAGATCAGAATCAAGACCATTGAGGAGGACATCGCCTCGGACCAGATCATTGCGTCGCTGTCCCAGTTGTCAAATGCGGAGGGTATAATCCTGAACAGGATATCTGACAACTATCTCTCACGTATCCGACAGAACTACAACATGAACCTTGTCATGCTTCGCGGAGACAATCCGGAACTGATGAGACGCTATAATGAGATCCTGAGGGAGGGTACACCTATTTCGGACGGGTCGCGTTTTATGTTCATCTCTGACGGAATCGGCCACAGCAGATATGTGGGAGTGTTCACGTACTATTTCAAGGAGGGCGGTCTGACCAGCATGCTCCTTGAAATCGAGCCTAACACGTACTATGGCGAGAGCGGGTATTACAACATACTCGGACGGACCTCGGCGCCTGGCGACATAAATATTCCGCCATACTATTCGTACGCCAAATATTCAGAAGGCAGGCTTACTTCGTACAAGGGTAACTATCCGTTCCCGACAGTGGCGGAGCAGTTCGGAGGGATTATTCCGGAAGGTGCCGACATAACCGTGTCCCGTCAGAACGGTTATGCCCATTTCATCCATAGGGTGGGTGAAAATGAGATAATCATCATATCAAGGCCCAAGCGGAGCGGAATGGTGTATTTCACATCCTTCTCTTATATCTTCCTTGCGATTCTGGCCTTGCTGATGATATTCCTGAGCACAGGAAAGAATACGGCATTCAAGAGCAATTATTTCAAGACCCGAATAAATATCATCCTGTTTTCTGCGTCGACCTTGATCCTGGTCAGTCTTACTGTCGTGAGTGTGTTCTTCGTATATAAGAGAAACGAAGCGAACATGCACAATCTCATGTCGACGAAGATCACCACTGTGCAGGCGCTTATCGAGACCCACGCCAAAAGTGTGCAGAAACCTGCGGATATGCTTGTGCCGGCATTCAGATCGGCATTGGAGAATATAAGCGGAACCACGAAATCGGATGTCACTCTATATACGCCGGACGGCAAGGTGTTCTATTCGTCGACTCCGGAGATGTTCGACAAGATGATTCTTGGCAACCGCATGGACGAGGAGGCATATCATAGCATAAGACATCTGAACCAGAGGTTCTTTATCGGACGTGAGAATGTGAACGATGTCAAGTATTGGGTTCTTTATGCTCCGATCCTGAATGCGGGCAGGGATATTGTGGCGATTGTAAGTTCTCCTTACGGTGATGGAGACTATGACTTCAGAAGGGAGGCCTTCTTCCATGCAGCCCTCCTTGTCAATATCTTCCTCCTCCTGCTGATCATGTCCTTGATCTTCAGTACGAGGTCGGTAAATGAGATGTTCGAACCTCTGATCGAGATGGGTAGGAAGATGAGCGTGGCGGATATCCATATGCTCAAGCCTATTTCATATCAGAGGGTTGATGAGATTTCGTCGCTCGTGGAGGCCTATAACCGCATGGTGCAGGAACTCAACGATTCCACCGCCCGTCTGGCGCAGGCGGAAAGAGATAAGGCCTGGAGTCAGATGGCGCGCCAGGTCGCCCACGAAATCAAGAATCCTCTTACGCCTATAAAACTTGAAATCCAGAGACTTATACGTCTGAAGGAGAACGGCAATCCGAAGTGGGAGGAAAAGTTCGACAAGGTGTCGGCAGTTGTTCTGGAACATATCGATATCCTTACCGAGACGGCAAATGAATTCTCTACCTTTGCGAAACTTTACAGTGAGGATCCAGTGAAGGTCGATCTTGACAAGACTCTGCGTGATCAGATACTGATTTTCGATAACAGGGAAAACATCAGAATCGGTTATATCGGTATGGGGGATGCCTTTGTCATGGCCCCTCGTCCGCAGTTGATACGCGTCTTCGTGAACCTGATAGCCAACGCGGTCCAGGCAGTGGAAATCCATCAGAGGGAGCTGGCGGAGAAGGGCGTGGAGTTTGAAGGTCAGGTCGTTATCGCACTGAGAAACAGCACGGTGGACGGTTATTATGACATTGTTGTCGACGACAACGGTCCTGGTGTGACAGAGGAAAATCAGAGCAGGCTGTTTACTCCGAACTTCACGACAAAGAGTGGCGGCACCGGTCTTGGACTTGCCATCTGCCGCAATATCATTGAGAAATGTGAGGGTACCATCACATACAGCAAGTCCTTCGGTCTTGGAGGTGCGTCCTTCACAGTAAGGCTTCCAAAGATGACAGAGTAGCTGCGCTGCAGTAACGATAAGACAAAACCGCCCGAGGTGTTCCATTTAAGGTGCCTCGGGCGGTTTCTATATTTCAATGTATGTTATGAGATCTTCTGACCGAAAGGTGCAAGGGCAAGCAGCGCCATCTTGAAGTGCTGGATGCCGAGTGGAATACCTATGATTGTCACGCAGAGGACTGCTCCGAATCCGACGTGCATAAGGCAGATCTCGATACCTCCGACAACGATCCAGATGATGTTCATCAGGATTGAGAGGCATCCCATGTCCCTTGTGTCGCAGGTCACGTTCCTACCGAACGGGCAAAGCGCGAGTCCTGCCATTTTAAGCAGCTGTACGCCGAACGGTATACCGATGATGCTGATGCAGAAAAGTAAGCCTACAACAGCATAATAGAGGCTGATGATGAATCCGCCGAAGATAAACCAAAAGATGTTTCCAAGAAAACTCATATTCTGAAATTTAGATTATTCCAATGTCCATTCTGTGCCGTCCTTGGTGTCCTTGATGAGGACGCCAAGCGCCTTGAGGTCATCGCGGATCCTGTCGCTGGTTGCCCAGTCCTTCGCCGCCTTGGCCGCCTTGCGCTGCTCGAGTACCATGTTCACGAGACCGTCGATTGTCTGCATTGTCTTGCCGCCTTCGCTCTCCTCGTCGCGAAGTCCGAGAACTCCTGCTACGATATTGTCGAATAAGTCTACAAGTGCCTGGTAATCAGTCTTGTCAAGAGTGAGTTTCTTGTCCTTTGCGGTGTTGATGATGCGTACTGCCTCGAAAATCTGCGCAAGCGCCATCGGTGTGTTGAGGTCGTCGCAAAGTTTTGCATATACTTCCTCGATGATGGTACGTACTTCTGCATTTGATGCCGTTACTGTTTCCGGAGCGAGTGCTGAGACGAACTCTCCGTATGCAAGTGCAGGGGCTGCCTGTACGCCTGCTGCAGACGCCAATGCCTTGAGGTCCTTGCCGGCCTGCATGATTCTCTTGAGACCCTTCTCGGCTGCCTGAAGAGCCTCGTTGCTGAAGTCGAGAGTTCCGCGGTAGTGTGCCTGAAGGATGAAGAAACGCACTGTCATAGGGCTGTACGCCTGCTCGAGCTTTGCGTGTGCGCCGGAGAAGAGTTCAGGGAGAGTGATGAAGTTGCCGAGCGACTTGCCCATCTTCTTTCCCTCGATTGTGATCATGTTGTTGTGCATCCAGTATTTCACTCCGCTGCAGCCGCGTGACGCGGTGTTCTGAGCGATTTCGCACTCATGGTGAGGGAAGAGGAGGTCCATTCCGCCTCCGTGGATGTCGAACTCCTTTCCGAGGTATTTCTCGCTCATCGCAGAGCACTCAAGGTGCCAGCCAGGGAAACCGTCGCTCCATGGTGAAGGCCAGCGCATGATATGCTCCGGAGATGCCTTTTTCCACAGCGCGAAGTCGTATGAGGCGCGTTTGTCCTGCTGTCCGTCAAGGTCGCGGGTTCCTTCCTTTACCTCGTCAAGTGTGCGGCCCGAAAGGATTCCGTACTTGTGATCTGCGTCATATTTGAGTACGTCGAAATAGATCGAACCGTTGCTCTCGTATGCGTATCCTGCGTCAAGGATCTTCTTCACGAGGTCGATCTGCTCGATGATGTGTCCTGATGCGCGAGGCTCGATAGAAGGCGGTGCCACGTTGAGCATGCGCATTGCCTCATGGTAGGCGAGAGTGCATCTCTGCACCACTTCCATAGGTTCGAGCTGCTCGAGGCGTGCCTTCTTTGCGATCTTGTCTTCTCCCTCGTCAGCGTCGTGCTCAAGGTGTCCGACATCTGTGATGTTGCGTACGTATCGCACCTTGTATCCCAGGTGCTTGAGCAGTTTCACGAATACGTCATATGTTACGCCGGGTCTTGCATGTCCGAGGTGTGCGTCGCCGTAGACTGTAGGGCCGCAGACGTAAAGTCCGACATGCCCTTCGTTGATCGGCTTGAATATCTCCTTCTGTCTTGAGAGGGAGTTTGTGATATATAATTCTCTCATTTCTGATATGTTTTTCATTCAAATGTGACTTGTCCGTCACAACTTGCAAATATACGTAAAAATTTCGGTAAACGAGTGTCGCTACGCGCGAGGAAGTGACTGTATTTTTTACTATCTTTGCGCGGTTATAGAAACACTGACTAACAAACAGAAAACAAAATATGAAAGTAGCGGTTATCATGGGTTCGACCAGCGACCTTGACATCATGTCGCAGGCGATCAATGTCCTCGAAGGTTTCGGGGTGGAAGTAGTGAAGAAAGTGATCAGCGCACATCGCACACCAGACCTTATGTGTGAGTTCGCGAAGTCGGCAAAGAGCAACGGAATCGGTGCCATCATCGCAGGTGCGGGCGGAGCGGCTCACGTAGCGGGAGTTGTTGCCGGAATGACAACGGTTCCTGTGATCGGAGTTCCGATCCAGACCAAGGCTCTCGGCGGAATGGATTCTCTCCTTTCTATCGTTCAGATGCCTGCTGGAATTCCTGTTGCGACAATGGCGATCAACGGAGCGAAGAATGCCGGCCTTTTTGCGGCTCAGATTCTCGCCCTCACTGATGCTGAGCTTTCTGCAAAGCTTGACGCTTTCAGACAGGAGCAGACCCAGAAGGTTCTTGAGGCTACAATCTAACATGGAAGAATAATCAAACAGACCGGGTGGTATGTGGTGACGTCGTGATCCGCATTCCACCTTCTCGCCTTTTTTAAGACATATGAAGAATTATCGTATTTACGTAGAAAAGTACCCTGAATTTCAGGTGGAGGCTCGCAGTCTTCTTCATGAGTTGAACGAAAATCTTCAGCTCAGCATTTCGTCGCTGCGATTCCTGAATGTTTATGACCTGTTCGGTTTCTCGGAGGATCTTCTCGAGAAGAGCCGTTACAGCGTATTTGGAGAGATCGTTACCGACAGCGTTACTGACGAGTGCGATCTTACTGACGCGAAGTTCATCGCTGTGGAGTTCCTTCCCGGCCAGTTCGACCAGAGAGCTGCTTCCGCTGTGGATTGCGTGCGTCTTATCGATCCTGCTGCTAAAGTAAGCATCAAGAGTTCGAAGCTCATCATCCTTCCGTCAGAAACAACTGACGAGGTGATCGAGAAGATCAAGAAATACTATATCAACGCTGTAGAGTCGCGTGAGAAGGATCTTGCGAAGCTTTCGGAGATGGAGCAGCCTGAGGTTGCACCGGTTCCTGTGCTTGAGGGACTTACAGCCCTTGCAGAGGAGGAACTTGCTCCATACTGCAAGAAGATGGGTCTCGCAATGAACGCTGACGACCTCCGCGAAGTGGTGAACTACTTCAAGGCTGAGGGCCGCGATCCGTTCGAGACAGAGCTCCGCATTCTCGATACATACTGGAGTGACCACTGCCGTCACACAACTTTCACAACTGAGCTTGAGGACATCGACGTCGAGGAGTCTTTCCTCAAGGAGGAGATCGACGGTACGCTCAACCTTTACATGAAGATCCGCAAGGAACTCGGCCGCGAGAATAAAGGCCTGAACCTCATGGATATGGCATGTATCGGTGCACGCTACCTCAAGAGCAAAGGCCTTCTCGACGACATGGAGGTCAGCGAGGAGAACAACGCGTGCAGCATCTACGTGGATGTTGACATCGTTGACGACGAGGGTGAGATGACCACAGAGAAGTGGCTTCTCCAGTTCAAGAACGAAACCCACAACCACCCTACTGAAATCGAGCCTTTCGGAGGTGCTGCAACATGTCTTGGCGGTGCGATCCGTGACCCGCTCTCAGGCCGTGCATATGTTTACCAGGCTATGCGTGTGACAGGTGCCGCTGATATCTATCTCCCGGTAGCGGACACAATGGCAGGTAAGCTTCCGCAGAGCATCATTTCGCGTAAGGCGGCTCATGGATATTCAAGCTACGGTAACCAGATCGGTCTCGCTACAACCCACGTACGTGAGGTTTACCACGAGGGCTATGTGGCTAAGCGTCTTGAGGTCGGTGCCGTTGTAGGTGCTGTTAAGGCAGACAGCGTACGCCGTGAGAGCCCGGCTCCCGGAGATGTGGTTCTTCTCCTCGGAGGCCGTACAGGCCGAGACGGTGTAGGTGGTGCTACAGGTTCTTCAAAGGAGCATACCGAGGAGTCTCTCGAGTCTTGCGGAAGTGAGGTACAGAAGGGTAATGCACCTGAGGAGAGAAAGCTTCAGAGACTTTTCCGTCGTCCTGAGGTTACAAAACTCATCAAGAAATCAAACGACTTCGGTGCCGGCGGTGTCAGCGTGGCGATCGGCGAGCTTACCGACGGTCTTGACATATATCTCGACAGAGTCCCTACAAAGTACAGCGGACTCAACTCTACAGAGCTTGCGATCAGTGAGTCGCAGGAGCGTATGTCTGTAGTGATCGAGGCAAAGGACAAGGACGCGATGATCGCGTACTGCGCAAGCGAGAATGTCGAGGTTACTCACGTTGCTGATGTTACCGACAGAAAGCGTATGCGTATGTTCTACGGCGACAGAATCGTTGTAGACCTTTCACGTGAATTCATCGACAGTGCAGGAGCAAAGCACTATGCGAAGGCTACCGTAGGCGCTGTTGAGCAGAAGAACCCGTTCGAGCGCGTTGTCGAGGGTGAGAATCTCAAGGAGAAGGTATTCAACAACCTCCAGGATCCTAACGTGACTTCACAGAAGGGTCTCATCGAGATGTTCGACTCTACAATCGGACGTTCTACAGTCCTCATGCCGTTCGGTGGTATGCTCCAGACAACAGAGACTCAGGTGTCTGTACAGAAGCTTCCTACTGACGGTTATACCGACACCGCTTCAATGATGGCATTCGGTTACAATCCGTTCATCGCAAGCTGGAGCCCATATCACGGTGCTGCATACTCTGTGGTCGAGGCTTGTGCGAAGGTTGTAGCTGCCGGTGGTTCATACGAGAAGATGCGCTTCTCATACCAGGAGTATTTCGAGAGAATGACAGACCGCAAGTCTTGGGGTAAGCCGCTTTCGGCGCTTCTCGGTGCCCTCAAGATGCAGGTTGAGTTCGGCCTTCCTTCAATCGGTGGAAAGGACTCTATGAGCGGAACATTCGAGAACATCAACGTGCCGCCTATGCTTATGGCGTTCGGTATCACAACGGTAGACGCCGAGCATGTGATCTCTCCTGAGCTCAAATACGAAGGAAACAAGCTTTATCTCATCAAGCATACTCCACTCGCCAACTATATGCCGGATGTGGAGCAGCTCAAGGCCAACTGGGCATATGTAAACGAGCAGATCAAGGCTGACAATATCGTTTCGGGATACGCTCTCGGATTCGGTGGTGTCGCAGAGGCTATCTGTAAGATGTCATTCGGTAACGGTCTTGACGCGAAAATCAACTTTGACGAGGCTGAACTCTTCAACTACGGTTACGGTTCTATCCTCGTTGAGTCTGAAACTGCCCTTGACTATCCTAACGCTATCCTCATCGGTGAGGTGACTGACGGCGAGGACAGCGAGCTCACAATCAACGGTGTCAAGTTCGATATCTTCGAGCTCATCGCTGCAAACGGCGCGAAGTTCGCTCAGGTATATCCTGACACAGCAGAGGCATTCCACAAGGAACTCGTTCCTGCCGGAATGGAAGGCGTGAAGCCGCTCAAGGTGAAGAAGTCAGAGATGAAGTACAAGGGCGAGCCGGTGCAGACACCTATCGCTTACCTCCCTGTATTCCCAGGTACAAACTGTGACTACGATTCAGCAAAGGCTTGGAGAAACGCAGGTGCAGAGGTCCGCATGAGCGTATTCTGCAACCTTACTGAGGACGATATCTTCAGATCGATCGCTGAGATGAAGAAGAACATCGACGAGTGCCATATCTTCATGATCTGCGGTGGATTCTCTGCAGGTGACGAACCGGACGGAAGTGGTAAGTTCATCGCTAACGTACTCAATAACAAGGAGATCGCTGATTCTATCCATGCTCTTCTTGACCGTGGCGGTCTTATCCTCGGTATCTGTAACGGATTCCAGGCTCTCGTGAAGTCGGGTCTCCTTCCATACGGCCGTCTCGGTCAGGTGACTAAGGACAGCCCTACACTTTTCCGCAACGACATCAACCGTCATATCTCACAGATCGTGACAACACGCGTGGGTACAACAAATTCTCCATGGCTCAAGGACTTCGCAATCGGCGACCTCCACACTATCGCAGTGAGCCACGGTGAGGGTAAGTTCGTTGTGAACGAGGAATTTGCAAAAGAGCTCTTCGCTAATGGTCAGGTGGCATTCCAGTACGTGGATCCTCTCGAGGAGGAGCCTACAATGGAGTCTCCATACAACCCTAACGGTTCATACTATGCAATCGAGGGTATCATCAGCAAGAACGGTCAGATCCTCGGTAAGATGGGTCACACAGAGCGTTACGAGGGCAACCTGTTCAAGAACATCATGGACGAAGGCCTCGAGCAGCCGCTCTTCGACAATGCAGTGGCATATTTCCGTGGAGAGTAACCATGTGTAATTGCTGTAATCATAGAGATGACAAGTTACACCACGAGTGTGGTGTACTTGGCATCTATGGTGTCCAGGATGCGGCGGGTCTCGCATACTACGGTCTTCATACCCTCCAGCACAGAGGACAGCAGGGCTGCGGTATCGTGACAGTCGATTCTGAAGGCGAATTCTATAGAGTGAGAGGTGAAGGCCTTGTTACAGAGGTCTTCAATGAAGCCAAGATGGCAAAGCTCCCGGGTGACATGGCAATCGGACATGTGCGTTACAGCAATGCCGGATGCAAGGGAACAGAGAATATTCAGCCGTTCCTTTTCCGTCACAATACGGGAGATTTCGCTTTGGCGAACAACGGACAGATCATAAACTATAATCAGCTTCGCCAGGATCTGGAGGACAAGGGAAGCCTTTTCCAGTCGTCGTCCGATGCGGAGGTTCTTGCACATCTTATCAAGAAACCTCGTGAGGACAAGGATCTTCCGCGTATCGATGCATTGAAGGATGCCTTCAATATGATGGACGGAGCATTTGCATGCGTCATCATGACCGCTCGTCGAATCTATGCCTGCCGTGACAAGTACGGATTCCATCCGCTTGCAATCGCGAAGCTTGGCGATGGATACGTGGTGGCCAGCGAGACATGTGCATTCGATATCCTCGGTGCGGAATATATCCGTGATGTAGAGCCTGGTGAGATCATCACCATCGACCATCATGGCATCCGCAGCCAGTTCTATGCTCAGACGCAGAGACATGCTATGTGCGCGATGGAATATGTGTATTTCGCGCGTCCGGACAGTGATATCGAAGGCTGCAATGTGCATAATTACAGAAAGGAATCCGGCAAGATTCTTTTCCATGAGTCACCTGCTGATGCCGACATCGTGATTGGTGTTCCGGATTCAAGCCTCAGTGCGGCTCAGGGTTATGCCGAAGCCAGCGGTCTTCCATATGAGATGGGTCTGATCAAGAGCAAGTATGTGGGACGTACCTTCATTCTTCCGACCCAGTCTATGCGTGAGAAGGGTGTGAAGATGAAACTTTCTCCGGTGAAGTCCATCGTAAAGGGCAAGAGAGTAGTTCTTGTCGATGATTCCATCGTTCGCGGAACCACTTCACTCAAAATCGTGAAGATGCTTCGTGAAGCCGGTGCCGCCGAGGTGCATGTGCGTATCGCCAGCGCTCCGTTGAAGTACACATGCCACTACGGTGTGGATGTACATACTCCGGAGGAACTCATCAGCAACAGCAACAGCGTAGAGAAGGTCTGTGAACTCATCGGTGCAGATTCGCTCGCTTTCCTTTCGCATGAAGGTATGTATGCGGCAGGACGTCGTGACGACCTCTGTATCGCATGCTTCAACCATAAATATCCGACAAAACTTTATTGATCAATATCATGAAAAGACTTCTTATTATTTCGCTTTTTGTTCTCGGACTTGTTTCGTGTCAGACAAAGTCAGAACCTGTATCGGTGACACTTGTTCAGTATAATGTAGGCGTTTTCGACAAATATGAGGGCAGCGGTTTCGATGCTGTTGCAAATGTAATCAATGAGCTCGGAGCAGACGTTGTTTCCCTCAATGAGCTTGACAGCTGCACTACACGTACCGGTTCTGTAGATCAGATCGCAAAGCTTGCAGAGGTTATGGGCGGTTGGAACAGCCTGTTTGCGCCGGCGCTTGATAGCTACAAGGGCGGAAAATATGGAGTAGGTGTGATTTCGGAACCATCGATGGAAGTGCTGAAGAAAGAGACATTGAAACTCCCTAAGCTGGATGGCCGTGAAGATAGGGCACTGGCTGTTGTAGAGTATGATGACTTTGTAATGTGTTCTACACATCTTGATCTCACTCTCGAGTCTCAGCTTGGCCAGATCAAGGCTATCAACGAGTATATCGACAGCAAGTACGCTGAAATCGGCAAGCCGGTGTTCCTTGCGGGAGATTTCAACAACTTCCCTGGCAGCGAGCCGATCGTACTTGTGGAGGAGACATGGACTTTGCTCACTCCGACAGAGTTCTCATTCCCTTCACACGCTCCTGACAGATGTATCGACTACATCTTCGTCAGACCTAACGGCAAGAAGGTTACAGTGGAGTCGACAGCTATTCCGCAGACATTGCAGACAGCTGATCTCGCTACAGCGTCAGACCATCTTCCTGTAGTGCTTAAAGTGACAATTGAATAAAAGTAACATATAAAATGAGCAAAAATTTCAACAGAACTCTTGTGACCTGTGCGCTTCCTTACGCTAACGGTCCGGTTCACATCGGTCACCTTGCAGGTGTATATGTGCCTGCCGATATCTACGTGAGATATCTCAGAATGAAGGGTGAGGATGTACTTTATGTCTGCGGCTCGGATGAGCATGGTGTTCCTATCACCATCAAGGCGCAGAAGGAGGGATGTACACCTCAGGATATCGTTGACCGCTATCACAAGATCATCAAGGATTCCTTCACAGGCCTTGGAATCAATTTCGATATTTATTCACGTACATCATCTGCAACCCATCACAAGAATGCTTCCGATTTCTTCAGAAAGCTCTATGATGAGGGCAAGTTCATCGAGAAGGTTAGCGAGCAGTATTATGATGAAGAGGCGAAGACCTTCCTCGCTGACCGTTATATCACCGGTACATGCCCACGTTGCGGCGCAGAGGGTGCATATGGCGACCAGTGCGAGAAGTGTGGTGCAACCCTCAGCCCAGACGAACTCATCAACCCTAAGTCTGCACTCAGCGGCGGTGAGCTCGTGAAGAAGGAGACCAAGCATTGGTATCTCCCGCTTGACCAGTATGAGAAATGGCTTTCTGAGTGGATTCTCGACGGACACAAGGAATGGAGAAGCAATGTGTACGGTCAGTGCAAGAGCTGGATCGACGGCGGTCTTCAGCCACGTGCCGTGAGCCGTGACCTCAACTGGGGTGTGCCTGTACCTGTAGAAGGTTCAGAGGGTAAGGTGCTTTATGTATGGTTCGATGCCCCTATCGGCTACATCTCCAACACTCAGGAGCTTCTTCCTGAATCATGGGAGAAGTGGTGGAAGAGCGAGGACACAAAGCTTGTTCACTTCATCGGAAAGGACAACATCGTGTTCCACTGCATCGTATTCCCTTCAATGCTCAAGGCAGACGGCAGCTATATTCTCCCTGAGAATGTTCCTGCAAACGAGTTCCTCAACCTTGAGGGCGACAAGATCTCGACTTCACGCGGTTGGGCTGTATGGCTTCACGAGTATCTCGAGCAGTTCCCTGGTCAGGAGGATGTGCTCCGTTACGTGCTTACAGCAAATGCGCCAGAAACAAAGGATAATGATTTCTCATGGAAGGACTTCCAGTCACGCAACAACAGCGAGCTCGTTGCCATCCTCGGTAACTTCGTGAACCGTGCTGTAGTTCTTACACATAAGTATTTTGAGGGTAAGGTTCCTGCTGACCTCAAGCCTGAGGCAATCGACGCTGAGACACTTGCTCAGATTCAGCCTTTGAAGGAGGAGATGCAGAGATATCTTGACGGATACAAGTTCCGTGAGGCTCTCAAGGAGGCGATGAATATCGCGCGTCTCGGTAACAAGTACCTTACTGACACCGAGCCTTGGAAGGTGGCAAAGACAGACATGGACAGAACTGCTTCTATCCTGAACGTGTCGCTTCAGATCTGTGCTTCGCTTGCAATCGCTTTCGAGCCGTTCCTTCCATTCTCTGCCGAGAAGCTCCGCAATATCCTCAACGTAGGTATCGTTGCCGGTTCTGACCATCGTGCAGGCGAGGGCGAAGCTACTGTAAACCGCTATGTTGCGGGCGAGGGTGCAGCTCTCCATACAGGCGTTTCATATGACGGTATCACATTGTCATGGGAGGATCTCGGAAAGTCTGCCCTTCTTCCTGCAGGCCACCAGCTCAACCCTGCAACCCTTCTCTTCGCGAAGATCGAGGATGAGGTTGTAGATGCCCAGATCGCACGTCTTGAGGCAATCCGCGCTGAGCGTGAGGCTGCTGCAAAGGCAGCGGAGGCAGCTGTGGTGACACCTCAGAAGGAGGAATGCACATTTGACGATTTCGGAAAGATGGATATCCGCACTGCAACTGTACTCGAAGCAGAGCGTGTACCTAAGACTGATAAGCTTCTCAAGCTGACAATCGATACAGGTATCGACAAGCGAGTTATCGTATCAGGTATCGCAGAAGAGTATGCTCCGGAGGATATGGTAGGCAAGCAGATCTGTATTCTTGCCAACCTTGCTCCACGCAAGATCCGCGGTATCGAGTCAAAGGGTATGATTCTCATGGCACGTCAGAACGACGGCAAGATGAGATTCATCACTCCTGCCGAAACTCTCTGCAACGGTGCCGAGATCGGTTAAGTTTTATAACTACCTGAAAGCTAAGGGCTTAACTGTGCAAGGGTGGGGCGAAAATGCCCGCCCTTGTGTAAGTAATAAGCTGGTTTTCACCACTTTATGTAAATCAAAGTACGATGATAAACACGGAATATTACAAGGATCTGACTAAGATGAACACCTTCGGCATGAAGGTGAAGACGAGATGTTTCATCGAGTATGATTCTGTGGCGGATCTTGTCGATATCGAGTTTGAGGAACTGGCCCGTCCGGTTCTTCACATCGGCGGCGGCAGCAACCTTCTGTTCACAGACGATTTCAAGGGAACCATACTGCATTCCAAGATCAATTTCATAGAAGAGATTGCTTCGGAGGGTAGTGAGGTCCTGGTCTCAGTCGGCGCGGGAGTGGTCTTTGACGACTTCTGTGACTGGGCGGCGAAGGAAGGTCTTTGGGGTGTTGAGAACCTGTCATATATTCCGGGAGAAGTCGGCGCTTCTGCAGTGCAGAACATCGGAGCCTACGGCGTGGAGGTGAAGGATGTGATCCGCAAGGTATATTGTTATGATACCGTTGAGGAGGAGTTCGTAAACTTCGACGTGGAGGACTGCGATTACGGATACCGCGATTCGGCTTTCAAGGATCCGGAAATCAAGGGTAGATATGTTGTTACCCATGTGGTGTTCGCACTCAGCCGTGACCCTCAGCCGAAGCTTGACTACGGCCACTTGAACAAGGCTGTGGAAGAGGCTGCAACTGCGACTGGAAAGCCGGTCAGCCCGGCTCTTATCCGTAAAGTCATCATCCGTATCCGTAAGGAAAAGCTTCCTGAGCCATCTGTAATGGGTAGTGCAGGCAGTTTCTTCAAGAATCCCGTCATCACAGCGGAGCATTATGCCCGTATCGAGACAGCGGCAAAGGCTGAGCTCGGAGCAGACTATAAGGTGCCGCATTATGACCTTCCTGACGGATCAGTCAAGGTGCCGGCAGCGTGGATGATCGAGCAGTGTGGCTGGAAAGGACGCAGAAGCGGAGGTGCTGCAGTATATGAAAAGCAGCCGCTCGTCATAGTAAACTACACAGGCGAGGCATATCCGGAAGAAATCATCGGCCTGGAGCGCCGCGTAATAGCTTCAGTTAAACAGAAATTCGATGTTGTACTTCACCCAGAGGTAGAACATATATAATATAAGGTATAATATGGGTTCATTCGTAGTAGAAGGAGGACATAGGCTTCGTGGTGAAATCAGACCACAGGGAGCGAAGAATGAGGCACTGCAGATCATCAGTGCGGTGCTCCTGACCAAGGAGGAGGTAACAGTTTCCAACATTCCTGAGATTCTGGATGTGAGAAATCTGATTCTGCTTCTTGAGGGTATGGGTGTGAAGGTGACCCGTCATGAGAAGGGAAAATATACATTCAAGGCTGACGAAATCGATACTGACTACATCATGAGTATGGATTTCGTGGCAAGATGTGCAAAGCTCCGTGGATCTGTGATGGTAGTAGGTCCGCTCCTTGCACGTTTTGGAAGGGCATACTTCCCAAAGCCGGGTGGAGACCAGATCGGACGCAGACGCGTGGATACACACATTCTCGGTTTCATGAACCTGGGTGCTGCACAGGAGTATGACACCGAAAGAAAGGCGTTCTATCTTCATGTTCCGGAGGGAAAGGCCCTTGAAGGAAAGTACATGCTTCTCGACGAGGCGTCAGTAACCGGTACAGCGAACATTCTCATGGCCGCAACTCTTGCGAAGGGTACAACTACAATCTACAATGCAGCCTGCGAGCCGTATCTTCAGCAGCTCAGCAAAATGCTTGTGCGCATGGGAGCAAAGATCGAGGGAATCGGATCAAACCTTCTCACAATCACCGGTGTGGAGAAACTGGGCGGAACAGAGCACAGAATCCTTCCGGATATGATTGAGATCGGATCGTTCATCGCGCTCGCTGCAATGAACCAGGGCGAGATCACTATCAAGGACGTTGCATACGACGAACTCGGAATCATTCCTGACGTATTCCGCAAGCTCGGTGTAAATCTTGAGCGTCGCGGTGATGATATCTTCGTGCCTGCGCAGGAGAGCTATGTCATCGATTCATTCCTTGACGGATCGATTCTGAACATTGCCGACGCACCATGGCCAGGACTTTCACCTGACCTGCTCAGTGTGGTTCTCGTGATGGCGACACAGTGCAAGGGTAGCGTGCTCATCCATCAGAAGATGTTCGAGAGCCGTCTCTTCTTCGTCGATAAGCTCATTGACATGGGAGCGCAGATCATCCTTTGCGACCCGCATAGAGCAGTCGTTGTCGGTCATGACCACAGATGTCAGCTCAGAGCGGCAAGGGTCGCATCTCCGGATATCCGCGCCGGTATCGCCCTCCTGATTGCAGCCATGTCCGCAAACGGAACAAGTGTCATCAGCAACATCGACCAGATCGACCGCGGTTACGAGGATATCGACATCCGTCTCAATGCCCTCGGAGCAAAGATCACCAGACAGTAACATGCGCTACATAAAACAGAATCGTCACAGAATAGCCAAGCGGCCGGTCTGTGACGATTCTGTCTTATTGTATGTACCGTATTATTTTGCAGGACCGTCGAGGTGGCCTTTCGCAACGGCTTCTGCATGTTCTGCTGCGTTGTTGACACGCTGCGGACCGCCGGCTTCTGCGCGGAGGAAGGCTGCTGAACGTTTGAGGGTGAAGTTTGAACCGAGGTATTTGGTACGTACTTCGTCGTCTTCCGCAAGTGCCTCAGGAGTGCCGCTCTGAAGGATTGATCCTTCATAGAGGAGGTAGGCGCGGTCAATGATCGCAAGTGTCTCACCCACATTGTGGTCGGTGATGATGACGCCGATATTCTTGTATTTCAGCTTTGCGATGATGTACTGAATGTCCTCTACCGCGATAGGGTCCACACCCGCAAACGGCTCATCAAGAAGGATGAACTTCGGGTCTATCGCAAGTGCGCGCGCAATCTCGCAGCGGCGGCGCTCTCCACCGGAAAGCTGGATACCCTTGCTCTTGCGCACCTTGTGGAGGTTGAACTCGTCAAGAAGGTCTTCAAGGCGCTGCTTTCGCTCCTCCTTTGTGAACTGCTTCGACATCTCCATCACGGACATGATGTTGTCCTCTACTGTCATGTGACGGAAAACCGAGGCCTCCTGTGCGAGGTAGCCTACACCCTTCTGTGAACGTTTGAACATAGGGAGCTTTGTGATCTCCTCATCGTCAAGGAAGATCTTGCCGTCATTAGGGACGATAAGGCCTGTGATCATATAGAAGCTTGTGGTCTTACCCGCACCGTTAGGTCCGAGGAAGCCTACAATCTCTCCCTGGTTCACTTCCATTGAAACGCCCTTCACGACTGTTCTCGGGCCATATTTCTTGACAAGGTTTTCGCAGCGTAATTTCATGGTATTACTTTATATCAAGTCCTAAATCCTTAATCAGACCGTTTACCTCTGAATTCTCTTTCATGAGAACTCCGGCCTGCTCACTCGGCATATAAATTTTCTTCTCCTGTGGTGCGTCATCCGGTGTGACCTCGACGCGGAGATATATCTTCATTGATTTCATGATCGCTCTGAGATTTCCTTCGAGGTCATGAAGCATCTTTGTCTCCACCCATGTCTTCTGAGCTTCATTCACGACACGGAAGATTACGGTCTTGAAATCGCCGGTGTCCTGGAAACTCAAGGTTGTTGTGTTCAGCATGCTGCAGAGACGGTCAAGGTGCTTGTATCTGAGTGCCAGTTCAGGCCATTTCTCTCTGATCTCGTCCTCGCTTGGTGCAGGCGCCTCTTTCGATACGGCCTGTTCCTGCGGTCTCTGTTCGTCGCTCATCACAGACTTCATGGAAAGACCAGCAGTAGCTCTTGTCGCTCGTGTTCTTCGCTCACGAGGCTGTTCTGCAATTTCAGTTGCAGGCTTTGCCTCCGGCTGCTGCGTGGCTGCAGGCTGAACGACTTCCGGCTGTGGCGCAGGCTGAGCTGCAGCGACAGGCTGCTGGACAATAGGCTGAGGTGCTGCCGGAGCTGCTGGCGCCGGTGCCTGAACTATCGGTGCTGGAGCGCTCTCCACCTTCTTCATGAGAAAAGCCAGTCTCATCAGGGCAAACTCAATGTGAAGACGAGGATTGACGCTCGCTCTATATCCTGACTCGCAGGCTGTAGTGATGCCCAATCCGTCATAAAGGAACTGCATAGGGCATCTGTCTGCCTGCTCCTTATATCTCTTCTTCAATGAATCCGGAAGTTCCAGCAATGCGTCGAGTCCTCCGCTCTTGCTCACGACAAGGTCACGCAGGTGCGAAGACAGTGCCGCAACGAAATGAAGGGCATTGAATCCCTTGGTCAGGATCTCATCGAATGTCATCAGTGCCGAGGGATAGTCTCCCTTGAGGAATGCGTCAACCAGAGAGAAACTGTACTCATAGTCAAGCACGTTCAGGTTTCTGAGCACGTCCTGATATTTTACGTCAGTTCCGCAGAATGCCACTGTCTGGTCGAAAATGGTGAGAGCGTCGCGCATTGCTCCGTCGGCCTTGTGGGCTATCACGTGAAGTGACTCGTCGTCAATAGTGATGCTCTCGTTTGAAGCAACCATTCTGAGATTCCTTACGATGTTGTCGACTGTGATACGGTTGAAGTCGTATGTCTGGCAACGCGAAAGGATGGTCGGGAGAATCTTGTGTTTCTCGGTTGTCGCAAGAATGAAAATCGCATGTGCAGGCGGTTCCTCGAGTGTCTTGAGGAATGCGTTGAACGCAGCCTGTGAAAGCATGTGGACCTCGTCGATGATGTATACGCTGTATCTGCCGACCTGAGGAGGTATGCGTACCTGATCCATAAGAGCCTTGATGTCGTCTACTCCGTTGTTCGAAGCGGCGTCAAGTTCATGGATGCAGTATGATCTTCCTTCTGCAAATGAAAGACACGACTCGCATGTTCCGCATGGCTCCATCTCCTCCGAAGGATTGGAACAGTTGATCATCTTTGCGAAGATACGCGCGGTTGTGGTCTTTCCTACGCCTCGGGGACCGCAGAAGAGATATGCGTGCGCCAGCTGGCCGCGCAGAATCGAATTCTTCAGCGTCTGTGCGATGGTGTCCTGACCGATAAGGGTCCCGAAGGAGTCCGGTCTGTATTTTCTTGCAGATACAATGTACTGACTCATAGAGGTGTTTTTTATTTCCGGCGAAATGTATTTTCGACAACTCACAAAGATAGGCATTTATTTTGTAACTTTGCGACGGATTGACCTATTGTATAACATTTATAACAGATACATATGAAGAAATTTATCGTGTTGGCAGTCGCATTTCTACTGCCGATCATCTCGTTCGGACAGGCAAGAATCGATACTAAGAAGATGAAAATCAGTGATTTCCCCCAGAAGGTCACAAAGGTGGTGCTTACAGGTAGCCCGCTTCATGACGGTTGCCTCAAGAGAGGCGTCGCTGCGGTATGGCATGTGTCGCCGTTCGAGTTCTGTACATTGAACGAGTATGAGAAGCTGAAATCTGATGACTCATACTACTTCCTTCTTACAACAAAGGGACAGTTCAAGAAGGAGACTGAACCGGGTATTACCTTCCTTACTCTCGTCAAGGGTGGACAAAATGCAACGACCGGAATAGATGAGATGATCGAGATCGTATCGTTCCCGTTCTCATCTGTGAATGACCCTTCCGGAAGAGAGTACGTCTTCCTTCAGCCTATTCTTGAGATCATCCAGAATTATGCACTTGCAGCTATGGAGAAGGACATCGATGCATATACAGGACTTCCGAACTATTCAATGAATATCGCGAAGTCCGGACATATGACACTTGTGTTCTCGGAGGGAGACCTTGCGACAGATGTTACAGATGAGGTGAAGAACCTCTGCTTCGACGAGAAAGTTCTTGTGCTCGAGGAAGAGGATGCGGATGAGTATGTGTCTCCTGACAAGGCAAACACATTGGTGAGCTACACCGTGTATCCATCTGCCGACAGCATGGGATCGTTCTGCTATAAGATGCTTATCGATCCACAGACAAATACATTGTATTATTTCCGTAAGCATAAGATGTCCAAGAAGTTCGGAGCAGGTTTCCTTGCAGAGGACGTAAAGAGAATCACAGCGCCTAGAAAGAAATAATGATAAGCGGAAGGACATCCTGCGGACTGCAGTATGCAGTGAGGAAAAGCAACTCTGCCGTAGCGTATTGTGCCTTGAGCATAAAATGCGGTACGCGAGACGAAATGGGCTACCATGACGGTATTGCCCATTTTGTCGAACATACCATATTCAAAGGTACGGAGAAGAGGCGCGCTTCCGTAATCAACGGATATCTGGATCGTCTAGGCGGTGAACTCAACGCCTTTACAACCAAGGAGGAGATCGTCTTTCATGCGACTGTCCTCAAGGAGGATATGGGCAAGGCGGCGGATCTTCTTTTTGAACTCGCCACGTCAGCTGTTTTTCCTGAACACGAGATAGGTGTGGAGAAGGGTGTCGTTCTGGATGAGATACAGTCCTACAAAGATTCGCCTTCGGAGGATATCTTCGATAAGTTCGAGGAACTTCTGTTTGAGGGGCATCCTCTCAGCGGAAACATTCTCGGAACCAGAGCCTCCGTAAGGAAGATAACCAGAGATGAACTGCTCAGGTTTGTGAAGGACAAATTCCTTCCATGCAGAATGGCGTTCACTGTGGTTGCCGATATGGATGAGGCCAGGATGGAGAAGGCTGTCCTTAAGCTTATAGACAAATATTTCCCGAAAACCCATGTGGAATGCCCTTCGGCGGCCGACTGTGTCGCCGGTCCTGTACAATGCGGACATTATTCCACACCTGCGGCAGTTCCGTTCGACAAGACTCTGAACAAGAGAAACCATCAGGCGAACTGCATTATCGGAGGTCTTGCGCCATCGCTTTATCAGGAGCGTGAGAGAATAGCTACAGTGCTGCTCTGCAATATATTGGGCGGACCTGCAAACAATTCCATCCTCAATTCTGTTCTTCGAGAGAAATATGGCTGGGTTTACAGCGTAGAGTGCGGATATGTGCAGTTTACGGATACCGGAATGGTTACAGTCAGCCTCGGCTGCGACAAGGCCAACCTGGACAAGTGTGTGGCGGCCGTGTATAAGGAGCTCGCAAAACTTCAGGATGAACTGCTTTCGGACAGGAAACTCAAGGCGGCCAAGAAACAGCTTCTGGGTCAGCTTGCCATCAGCAGCGACAATGGAGAGACTCAGTGCCTTTCCATGGGCAAGGCGCTTCTGGCTTACGGCAAGGTGAATTCCGGCAAGGATAACCGCAGTCTTGTCGAGTCTGTGACAGCGGAAGATATCCGTGAAGTTGCAAGAACAGTGTTTGATTTCAGCAAACTGTCTAAATTGATATACGTTTAATGGAAAAGATCTATAAATATATCGAAGATCATGCTTCGGTGCCGAGTGCGGCGCTTGAGTGGGTTGTAAAGCAGACCCACATCAGGACAAACCATGCGCGTATGCTTTCCGGCGCAGCTCAGGGACAGCTTCTCAGGATGTTTGTCCAGATGACCGGTGCGACCCGCATCCTTGAACTTGGTACATTCACGGGATTTTCGGCAATCTGTCTGGCATCCGCCCTTCCTGAGAACGGCCACCTCGATACCCTCGAGCTCAATGACGAACTTGAGGACCTCATCCTTGAAGGCTTTGACCGTGCGGATCTGTCCGATAAGATCGAACTTCATATCGGCGACTGCAAGGAGACATTGAAGCGCTTCAATGAGGAAGGCAAGGAATACGATATAGTGTATATGGACGCCAATAAACGCGAGTACTGCGAGTACTACGACCTAGTGTTCGATATGGTACGTCCCGGAGGGCTTATCCTTGCCGACAATGTCATCTGGGATGGCAAGGTGTGTCAGGACCCTCTTCCTCAGGACAAGCAGACATTGAGCATCGTTGCATTCAATGACAAGGTGACTTCCGATCCAAGGGTGGAGTCCGTGATCATGCCGATCCGTGACGGTCTCAATATCATAAGAAAACTCTAAAACATTACATATGACACCTAAAACAAGAACCCTTACGGCTACTGCAGTATTCCTCGTTTTTGCAGTGCTGTTCTTCCTTCCGATTCCTATACCTCATAAACTGGTATTCCCTGTCGGTATCCTTTTTCTGGCTTCCATCGGACTGACCGCTTGGCAGATCTGTGCGGCGCTCTTTTTCTCGGCTTTGGGAGACTGGTTCGGAACCTGCGGAAACTTCATCGCTCAGATGGGATCCTTTGCTGTAGGACACTTGTTCTATATATGGTTCTTTGTGAAGCGATATTTTGCTAAAGTCGAGCACGACAGAAAGTTGACTGGCAAGGCAAAGGGCTATCTCGCGATGCTTGTCGTGCTGGTGGCTGGACTTCTGACAACGGTGTATACCCAGGTCGTACCTGAGGCTCCGGCAGGAGTGGAGAAAATCGGCGCATCAATATATGCTGTGATTATTTCTGCAATGCTTTTCACTGCTCTGCTTCAGCGAAGCAGCCTTTATGCCCTTGGTGCGGTGCTTTTCGTGTTCTCGGATTTCATCCTCGCATGGCATAGATTCGTCGAGCCGGTACCATACCGTCAGTATCTGGTGCTTGTGAGCTATTTCCTTGCACAGTGGCTCCTGTTCGTGCGCTCGACACCGTATCGCATCGCCAGTCTCAGACCTTTTAGATTCTGATATCATTTTAACTTACGATTTGTAAGGCCTGCTCCCGACGGATGCAGGCCTTTTTTGTGGGTCAAGCGAAGCGATTTTCAAAAAGATGAAAAAAAGTGAAGAATGATGAAAAATTTCAATTTGAAATCTATGGGGGGGGGGGATTAGTTTTAAATCGTAAATGAAATATTGAAATAATGTTAAGAAAATGTTAAATAAGTGTTGAAATGTGCCCTAGAATGTTATCTATGGTCGTTTTTGTGAAGTTTGGATTTTAAATCTGTATGTATTATGTTCGCATTCTCAACTAACTAAAACCACGTTTTTAGTGCTGTTAAATCAGGAAATTATAGTAATAACTATCAATATTTATGTTTAACAACTAAAATCAACACTATGAAAAAAGCCTTATTGTTGATGATTGCCATACTCGTAGCGAGTATCGGTAGTGCTACGGCTCAGAACCTGACCGTACAGGGAACAGTTGTAGCAGAGAAGGATGGCTCACCGATAGCCGGAGCCTATGTATTGGTAAGCGGAACTACCATAGGTACCATTACTGATGGACAAGGTCAGTTCAGTATCAGTGGCGTTCCTTCGGATTCTAAAGAAGTAATAGTTACTTTCCTGGGTATGACTACGGTTTCTGCTCCGGTTCAGGCAGGCCCGATCAAGATCGTCATGCATGAAGATGCTACATATCTTGATGATGTAGTTGTCGTTGCCTTTGGAGCCACTACCAAGGAGGCCTTTACAGGTTCTGCAACTGTAGTGAAGTCTGATGAGCTGGCAAGACGTCAGACAACTGATGTGACAAATGCTCTCGTAGGAAAGGTTGCAGGACTTCAGCTCAGAGGAAATAGCGGCCAGCCGGGATCTTCAAGCGGTTCTATAAACATTCGAGGTCTAAGCTCCATGTATGCAGACATACAGCCTCTTGTAATTGTCGATGGATCGCCGTACACAGCAAGTCTTACTAATATTCCTCAGTCGGATATCGAGTCTGTGACAGTGCTTAAAGATGCGGCATCTGCTGCGCTTTATGGAGCGCGTGGAGCGGCAGGTGTCATCATCATCACAACCAAGACCGGCAAATCAAAGGAAGCTGTAATCAATGTGGATCATTAGTGTCCACTAAAAATTTATAAATAGTTCATTGAAAATACTGATAATTAGATAGTTAGGGGTAGTTTTAGGGGCGAACGGTTTTGATTTCTATATTTGCCAGCAAATCAGCTGGTTATGCATAACAAATCATACGT
>JBGVEY010000036.1:0-21691 GCA_045120635.1 Candidatus Cryptobacteroides sp. | reverse complement strand
ATTACAATCAATAAAATTGTCCATTTTCTGATCGTAACTTGTCAAAAGCCCTGTTTTACGTCGATTTAAACGGAAAATCCGCTTTTCAATCAACAAATTGGCTGTTTTCTTGATCGAAACCTACTGTGTGATCTCGAGCTCTCGCCTATCTTCATATCATCCGAGCAACACCTAAGAAATCCGGATATCTGTATGAGACTCTGGATCTCGTCAGGGAAAAGCGCGTTTTCTATACTTCTGTTTTGCCTTGCAGAAGTTCCAGAACGGTATTCCAAGTCTTCCAGACGTTTCTTGTGAGAGATCTCATGCTCACCACAAGACTCCTCAATCGAGAGGACTTCTTCACATGAACAAAGAAAACCGACTTTTTAGTCGGCCTCTTGTTTTATGTTTGGGTAAGAAACTGATGCGCAGAGGATCTGTATACCGGATGCATTTCTCGGTGAATATGGAGGTCGGGTACGCAGGAAAGAAAAAAGGTGGGCATTGCCCACCTTAAATCATATATGTGACCTCAAATCAGTATCTGAACTCCGCCATAACCGCAGTGTGGTCAGAAACATATGTGAAGCCAGCCCAAGGACCTTTGACTGTCAGGAAGAACCATGGCTCCAGGCCTTCGTAGAAGATATGGTCGATAATCTGTGTCTTAGAACCGTAACCGTGACAAGTAACGCCGTAGTCCTCTGATCCGGACTCCTTTCTTGCACTCTTCATTTCAAACAGAGCGCATACGCTGCTGTTTTCCTCTACGTTCATATCACCTGTAAGGATAACAGGATATCCTGCAGTGTTGATGGATGTCATTCTCTGTCTGATAAGCTTTGCTCCGCCAGTCTGAGCGGCTGCGACAGCGTGATCGAGGTGAGTGTTGAAGTGATAGAACTTCTTGCCGGTCTCCTTGTCCTTGAAAAGGATCCATGTGCAGTCTCTATAGTTGGCTGCACCCCAGCCTTTTGAAGGAGTGTCAGGAGTTTCTGAAAGCCAGAATGTACCGCACTCAACCTTCTCAAGCTTGTCCTTGTTCCAGAGGATCGACATTGTCTCTCCTGAACCCTCGTTCTTGCCGTTATTTCTTACCAATCCGTAGCAGTCATAGTGTGGAAGACTCTCCACAAGATATGTTCTCTGGCTGATGTAGCACTCCTGGAGACCTACGATGTCAGGTTTCTTTGTCTTGAGCATCTCGACAACACCGACCTTTCTGTTATCCCATGCCTTCTCTCCTTCATCGCTTGATGCAGGATACTTGATGTTGAAGGACATTGCGGTAATCTTGATGGTTTTTGTAGGAGTGGAAGGTGTCTCCTGCTGTCCTCCCTGCTCTTCCTGCTTGTTATCTTCAGGTGTCTTTTCAGGTTCCTGCTTCTCTCCGCATGAGATCATGAAGGCGCCGGCTGCCAGAATCGATAAAGCTTTAAAAATTGATTTCATAATTTTATAGGTTGTAACTTTTTATATATCGCGCAAATATAAGGAAAAAAGGTGAACTTCGTTGCGAGGTTCACCTTTTATCATATTAAGTTCTGTTTAGAACAAATCTTTCAGTTTGTCGAAGAAACTTTTGTCTTCCTTTGTCGGATTCGGCTTGAAACTGTCCTTGTTTTTAAGGGATTCGACAATCTCTTTCTCGTCCTTGCTGACTTTCTTAGGAATCCATACTGCAAATTTCACGTAGAGGTCACCGGTGCCGCCGTAGCCGTTGACAGTTGGAAGACCTTTACCACGAAGTCTGACAACGCTTCCTGACTGTGTGCCCGGCTCTACCTTTACCTTATAAGCGCCGTCAATGCAAGGGATTTCAACTTCTGCACCGAGGATTGCCTCTGGAATCGAGATGATCTTGGTGTAGAAGAGGTTGTTGCCCTCTCTCTTGAGGTTAGGATGCTCCTGCTCCTCGATCACAACTAGGAGGTCTCCGTTGATGCCGTTGTTCTTTGCTGCGTGGCCTTCACCATGGATTGTGAGCTGCATTCCGGCTTCAACTCCTGCAGGAATCTTTACCTTGATTGTCTCGCGCTTGCGCACAAGTCCTGTTCCGCCACATGTACGGCATGGGTTGCTGATGATCTTTCCTTCGCCTCCGCACTGCTGACAGGTAGAGTAGGTAACTGTCTGTCCGAAGATGCTGTTCACAACTCTCTGTACCTGGCCGGTACCGTTACATGCAGGACATGTCTTTACGTCAGAACTGTTCTTTGCGCCTCTGCCGCCGCAATCGTGACATGGCACGCTCTTCTCAATGCTGATCTCCTTCTCCACGCCCTTGGCGATCTCCTCAAGCGTAAGCTTCACGCGAACTCTGATGTCTCGGCCTCTATAGACCTTCTGCTGCTGACGCTGGCCGCCTCTGCCGCCGCCGAATCCACCGAATCCGCCGAAACCGCCGAATCCGCCCCCAAAGAGGTCATTGAGGATGTCGTTGAGGTCTCCGAATCCACCGCTGAAGTCAGGACCTGCACCGTCTACGCCTGCATGTCCGAACTGGTCGTATTTGGCCTTCTTGTCAGGGTCGCTGAGCACAGAATATGCCTCGGCTGCCTCCTTGAACTTCTCCTCAGCTTCCTTGTTGCCGGGATTCTTGTCAGGGTGGTACTGTACAGCAAGCTTTCTGTATGCCTTCTTTATTTCGTCTGCCGATGCGCCTTTGGCGACGCCCAGCACTTCATAATAATCTCTTTTAGCCATATATGATAGATCGTTATGCGTTCTTCGGCATTAGATACCTACTACAACCTTGGCAAAGCGGATAACCTTGCCGTTGAGAGTATAACCTGTCTGAACCACGTCGAAAACCTTTCCCTTCTTCTCTTCATCCTCTACCGGGAACTGTGCAACAGCCTCATGAAGGTCTGTGTCGAAGGTCTGTCCGAAAGCGTCGATAACAGCAAGACCTTTGCTCTTGAGATATCCCATGAGCTTGCTGTAGATAAGCTCTGTGCCTTCCTTTGCAGCATCGCTGTCGTTTGATTCAAGCAGAACCTTGAGAGCTCTTTCGCAGTCGTCGAGGATCGGGAGCAGACCTTTGATGGTCTCGACAGAAGCCATACTCACAAGCTCGATCTTTTCCTGTGATGTTCTTCTGCGGTAGTTGTCGAACTCCGCCATCAGTCTGAGGTAATCGTCCTTATCCTTCGCTACTGTCTCCTCCAGAGCTGCTACCTTGTTCTCGAGTTCCTTGATCATGTTTGTCTCCTTCTCCTTCTTTGTTTCCTTCTTCGGAGAGCTCTTTTTCTGTGTATTTTCTGACATGTTCTTTAATCTCTTTAATTGTAATCTTACCGAAAATAAGCGCAATCACTATTGCAATAGTAAGTGTGATCAGCATATTTCTGTATTATTTCTATTGTTAAACTGTATTCAGCAATAACAAATTATCTGCCATCTTGCTTTTACTGACAATATGGCAGATATACTATGTCGTCCACTGACAGTTTATCTGTTCAGATATCGTTTGGCTGCTCTGTATGCCAGATAGCCGAAAGCAATTCCGGCTGCAGCTCCGACAATTGAACCGACGATGACATCGCCAAGATAATGCTTGCCGACGAAAATTCGGCTTATCGATACCATGGCCGCCCAGAAGAACATCCATGTGCCGTATGCCTTCAGCCATTTCGGCTTCTGGTCAAGGCATTTCTTCAGGCCCGTGAATGTGCTGCAGGCAAGTCCGAATGCGTTTGCCGCATGTGCCGAGAAGAAACTGTAGCCGCCTCCTCTTTCAAGGACATGCAGTCCGCCAGCCTTCATGAATTCGTCATGGAGTGGTCTTATTCTTCCCACCGCATGCTTGATCAGATTGGAAAACTGGTCGCAGAATCCGAATGTAAGAACAGCTGCTGCGACTACCATGAGTCCCTTTTTCCATCCAAGTTTCCAGATGAGCAAAGCCACGATGGCCGCATACATAGGTATCCATACGACCTTATTGGAGAAGAATGCCCAGATAGGGTCGGTGAATGCTGAATGCCAGCTGTTTATTGTCAAAGTGAGCTGCTGGTCGAGCTGGTGGACTTCCTGCCAGAACATATTAGAGTACCTTTTCGTTGTCGTCACCAGGGAAGAGTACAGTAGACGGTTCCTCGACCTCTACTTCCTTCTGAAGTGCAGTCCAGAGCATATCCTTGAGCTCCTTGATGCCTTCCTGGGTGAATGACGAGATGAATACGTGCGGGATGTCCTCAGGAAGCGTTGCCGCAATTTCTTCCTTAAGCTGCTCATCGAGCATGTCCGACTTGGTGATAGCAAGCACTCTGTCCTTTACGAGAAGCTCGGGGTTGTACTCCTTGAGCTCGTTGAGAAGGACCTCATATCCCTCTCTGATGTCGTCCTGGTCGGCAGCCAACATGAAAAGGAGGATAGAGTTACGCTCGATATGTCTGAGGAATCGCATTCCGATACCCTTGCCTTCGTGTGCGCCTTCGATGATACCTGGAATGTCGGCCATTACAAACGACTTGTCGTCATAGTAGCTTACGATACCGAGGTTAGGCTCGAGTGTGGTGAAAGGGTAGTCTGCGATCTTCGGCTTGGCAGCAGATACGGTAGAAAGCAGAGTCGACTTACCTGCGTTAGGGAAACCTACAAGTCCCACATCTGCAAGAAGCTTCAATTCAAGGATGAACCAGCCTTCCTCGCAAGGCTCACCTGGCTGTGAGTAGCGTGGTGTCTGGTTTGTAGCAGTCTTGAAGTTGTTGTTTCCAAGACCTCCACGGCCTCCCTTCACAAGGATTCTCTCCTCATAAGGCTCTACCATCTCAAACAGGATCTCTCCTGTCTCTGCGTTCTTTGCAACAGTTCCGAGCGGAACATCAAGATAGATGTCTTCTCCGTTCTTACCTGTCTGGAGCTGACCGCTGCCTGATGCACCATGCTCAGCCATGATATGCTTTCTGTATTTCAAGTGAATGAGAGTCCAGAACTGCGGATTTGCCCTGAGAATGATATGGCCGCCACGTCCTCCGTCACCTCCGTCGGGACCTCCCTTCGGAACATATTTCTCTCTTCTCATATGGGTAGAACCCGGTCCACCGTTACCTGAACGGCAAAAAATCTTCACGTAGTCAATGAAATTGCTGTCTGCCATAACTTATGCTTTACTATCATATAGACTCCTTGCCGACAAATGTTGCACCGTCAGATGCCTTGAATGGCAAAGATTCTTTTCCAACTTACAAAGATAGTCAAATTCTTTGGAATTCTGACTTGAACGCGGTGTTTGGTAGTATTGAAAATATTTCCGAAATTTGAAGGCTATCATTCTATAATTCATTGAGATATGAAGAAGTTCCTGCTATTTGCCGTTATGCTTGCGACAGCAGTATCATGTGATCAGTATGATGATTCAGCTATTTGGGAGGAGATTGCCCTTCAGGACCGACGTCATAGACTGGAGACTCTTTCTAACCGTATGAATACAAACATATCGTCACTTAAGACGATAGTTTCCGCTATAAGTGCTGAAGACAGTATTTCCGACGTCATCAAGATCATGGAGGACGGAAAGGATGCCGGATATATGCTGGTGTTCGTAAATTCCGGTTCTGTTGCTCTGTATCATTGGACCGATGTAAATGAGGGCTATACCCCTTGTATCGGTGTAAGGAAGGATAACTCCGGCACTTACTGCTGGGTGTTGGACGGAAACTGGATACTTGACGACATTTCCAACAAGATACCTGTGGGAACAAAACAGACAGCGGCTCCGAAACTCAAGGTCGACGCAGGAAATTGGTATATCTCGGTAGATGACGGAGAAGCATGGCAGCAGCTTGAGACTTCTGTCCAGGGAGAGGAAAGCTGTTCATTCTTCCAGAACATAGTTCCGACTCAGGAGCAGGATGTCATCATCACATTCAATGACGGAACAAAGCTTACTCTTCTGTTCAATGAGGAAGAGAAGGAACCGGAAAACAACGGAACATACGACCCATGGGACGGCTATACTGATCCGGACGTGTACCAGGAGCAGGATATAATAAACCTTACAAACGCCCTGATGGCGAATATGCACGACTGCAACCTTGCTACAAGGCATATCATGGATATCGCATATAACTTCTGGAAACGTAGGGGAGAGTTCATCTATTGCAGCAATACAGCGAAGGATAAACCGTGGGACTATTGGTCATATGTGGGTTATAAGGACGGAAACACCGGCTTTACCGTAGGCGAAGGACACGGCGGATACAAGAGGATAGACTGTTCTACATTCGTAAGCTATGTGATCAACGGTGTCGATTACTATTCAACTCCATATTTCAATGCACTTGAGTGGACAGATGTCAAGCAGGGCGCGTTGACAACCTCCGGAGCCGAGACGACAAGTACCGACAAGACCGTCTGCAGAAGCGGCAAGATCTATCTGAGGCATGGCAAGAAGCATATCCTTGAGTCGTCAAATACGTCAAAGTATAAATTCAACAAGATTTTTGCCTACAGCAGAGAGGGTAAACTTGTGCAGACCCTGACAGGCAAGACGTCATTCACCCTTCCTGCCGGTGCCGAATATATAAGGGTAGAGATGAAGGTCTCATCTGCCAATGATTATGCGGCTGCTGTAAAGGGCGTGTCTCCGGCGGCAATCTTGAGATGCCTGAGAATAAGAGAGTCTGAAACACTTGCAGTTGTGGCAGGCAATCCGGAGAGGTACACCAGAGAGATGTCTCAGTGGTTCGATGAAAACGGATATGGACTTGAGGCTTACACAGACTATAATCCTGTATGCTGGGAGGATTCCGATTTCGAACCGGGTACTGTGGTGTTCATGGGAAAGACAGGTTCGAGCGGATATAAGAACATCACTCACGTGACATTGTATTTCGGTGGCGGATACATCATCCATTCATATGCTCCAAGAGGCCTTCTCGGAGGAGAGGGAATCATGATCGACAAGTTGAGAGATATGGAACTCAGGTACAGCAAACCGTTCTGCGCGGCTGCAAGTCCTGCATACCATACGAACTTCGATGAAGAGAAAAACCAGGTAAAATAACCCTTACGGTACGATAACGTTCAATGATTTCGGCAGAATCCTGATCTCGAGGGTTGTGCCGGCGTTGAACCAGTCTCCGTCTGCGTGTACAGGACCTATGACTTTTCTGCTGATGGTGATATTCTTTCCTCTGTAGCAATGAACCTTCTGGTTTTCATTGAGTTGTCCAGTCATCAGGAGGTAGGAGAGTGCAGGTATGTCTTCAACCCCGAACATATCGACAATGGTGACATCCAGAAGACCGTCTTCGATGTCGGCAAGAGGGGCGATCTTCGCGTTGTTTCCCCATTGGCTTGAATTTCCTATAGTGATAAGAGCAGCGTCATTCTCCCAGCTGTTGCCGTCTATGTCGATCAGATATTTCTCGGGAGCATATTCCATCCATGTCTTAAGACCTTGCTCAATGTAGCTGATGATTCCACGTTTACCCGACTTTGCGAATCTTTCGCTGACGACGGCGTCAAATCCCACGCCGCATACGGAGAAGAATGGTTTACCGTTGATTGTGGCGCTGTCGATGGCTGTGATCCTGCAATCTTCGATGGTTTTAAGTGCACGTCTGTAGTATCTGCTGATGCCAAGGTGCAGGGCGAGACCGTCTCCGCTGCCGCATGGAATGATGCCAAGTACCTTGTCAGTGCCTACGATACCTCTTGCCACCTCGTTTACAGTACCGTCGCCTCCAACTGCTACAATTACCTTCTCTGTGGCTTCGCGTGCCAGTTTTTCAGCGTGTCCTCCGTATTCGGTAAGCACGACCTTATATCCCTTCTTCTGGAGATGGGATATGATGATGTTCTTGCGGTACCAGCCGGATATGGGATTTACAATGAAAAGCATTATTCAAAGATATTGAGTTCTTCGTTGAAGATAGGACTCTCGATTCCGAGGAAATCGAGTACGCTATGGAATACATGGTACTGACCGACCTTCTCAAGAGGTTTTACCGGAGTCTTGTCTGATGTCCACACGATGAACGGAATCTCGATCTGTTCCTTCGGCGCCATTGACATAGGCACTCCGTGCATGTACAGATTGTTTTCACCGAGCGATTCGCCGTGGTCTGAAACGAAGAGAACGCAGCTGCGTCTGTCTGTAATTCCTCGAAGCTGTTCGATCACATTATGCACAAGATAGTCGGTGTAGAGGATAGTGTTGTCGTATGCGTTCATGAGTTCCACAGGGTCTGCCTTGGACATTTCCACTGTGTTGCATACAGGTGTAAACACCTCGAACTCAGCAGGATACTTCTTGTTATATGTGGGACCGTGGCTTGTGCCGGTATGCAGAACAATGAATAATTTGTTGTTATCCGACGCTTCGATCATCTCCTTAAGCCCGGCAGTGAGAATGCCGTCGTATCTGCCGTCGGCCTCCGGATACATTTCTCGAAGTTTACCCGCCTTGTGATATTTCTGTATATGTACAGGAGGTTCGCCCCAGTTGCTTGTGCGCCAAGTCACATCTACTCCTGTCCTGCTGAGATAGTTCGGAAGGATCTCGTAGAGCTTGACTCCAGGCTGATATGAAAGCAATGCCTTCACACCTGCTGTCGTATAAGTGGCTGCCGCATCAGCGACAAGAGCAGTCACGCTGTCCTTTGCCATCAGAGGGTTGGTCTCTTTCTCATATCCGTAAAGTGAGAAGTTCTGTCTGCGGGCAGATTCGCCGATTATAAGCACGCATACTTCCTTGTTGTCGTTTGTGACGGTAGCGTCCGGAAGGATGATTTCCTTCTGGTTCTTCTTTTTCTGGGCGCTGTAGTATCGTGCGGTATTTACCGTATATGACCAAGGCATGAGGAGACTGCCGAGCTCTGTCGAATTACGGTCGATCCAAGGCCAGTTCTGCATGTTGGCAAAGGCGATGACGACAACAATTCCAAGTGCGCCTCCGATGTTGGCGAAATATCTTTTCCATGTTCCGTATTCGATCTTCTGAAGGAAGAGCCATACGCCGGGGAGTATGCCCAGGAACAGGACGTAGAGCACTGCTGCCAATGAGAAGAATCCCGACGCTTCGGAGAACTGTGTGTTGAACACATTTCCCATCATCTTGTCAGTGATGAGAACCTCGTATGTATTGATGAAGTACAGCGATACGGCGTCTCCGAAGAACATGAATGCGAGCAGGCATTTTCCGAAGATCTTTCCCGGACGCAATACAAGATAGTATAAGAAGTAGTTGAGTGCCAGCATGATGACCGCAAGACCTCCTGTGATCAGGACACCGTTGAATCCTCCTTCTATGTTTTCCAGAACAAGTCTGAAGAACGGTATGTGATACGCCACCAGGGTGAATGTACTCATTATGGCGCATACTGTCGAAAGTTTCCTGTTTCTGTTGAAAAGCTTCATGGCTTTACTTTATGAGTTTATACAATATGTATATGCATGCTGCGGCAATTCCTGCTGCGAGGAGATTGAACAGTATTGTCAGTATGATGTCAATGTCCTGCTTAGTGTCGTCGTATGGGCTTTCTGCCACCGATGCGTCGTATCTGGCAAACGGGTTGGTGTATATTACCTCTCCTTCCGGGAACCATGCAGTTATACGTGCGTAGCTGTCGCTTGACTTCATTGTGTATTCCAGACGGTCGGTTCCGTATTCTGAGAGCAGGGTGCTGTGACCCTGTCCTGTCACCTTGATGCTGTCAGCCGGTTGTGAAACGGATATGCTTATTGTACTGTCAGTCAGACTGATGTCTCTGATGAACGGCAGGTCTGCATTCTTTTCATATTTGAGTTCCCAATCGCCACGTCCGTAATCAGGGACTCTCATTGAATAGAATCCACCTTCTGTGAGGACCGTCCTTATGTCTTCATATTCCGCTGTTCCGCAGCATAGGAAGTTGCATCTTACCGCTATGCATCTGCTTCTGTCCGGATAATGTAGGTCGTCATTCGCTGTACCGAGGCAGTAGTGTCCGGCGCTCAATGCCCAGTCCCAGTATTCGTTTTCTGAGCTTCTGCCGCTGTCCAGTTCGATCAGTCTGTAACCGGACAGTTTCTCCAGCTGTCTGCGGGAAAGACTCTCTGTCCTGAGAGGATGGTTGATCTGAATCAGGTCGCTGTCCTTGCCGAGGTAATTCAGCTGGTACTGTTTCTGCGACGCAGTGAACGGAGCATATGGTCGCGGTGCTTGACTCTGTCGCAGCCGAAGACGAGTTTGTGATATTTGAACAGATTGTATCCGTGTTCATATACATTGACCTGGAGACTGCTGTCGAACGGGTGAACGGTAAGTTCATTATGGTTGGAGAATGTCACAATGTCGTAACCGAATTTCTCCAGCTTCTCATATACCTCTTCAGGCCAATAGTCGCATTCGTTCATTATACCCTTTACCTTGGTGTGGGTATGGAAATTGGCTCTTTTCCAGCATAATGACGTATCTATGTTCCTGTAGGGGTTGTAGATGTCTGGCCCTGTAAATGGAGCAGGCGCTCTAAAACGATAAACAGGACTGAAGCTTGTTGCAGCCACAGCAAATAAAGCTATGACAATCAAACAAGCGACAGTCTTGCTTATAACCTTGAATATCGTGCGGACAAGGCTCATCAGAACTTGTCCATGATTGTAAATATGCGCTCTCTGATCTCCTCGATTGTGCCGACACCATCTGCTTCATGGTATTTGCCGGCAGCGTGATAATATTCAATAAGTGGCTCAGTCTGAGCGTGATATGTGTCGATACGGTTTTGGATGATCTCCTCACTTGCGTCATCTGCACGGCCTTCCTTCAATGCACGTCCCTTGATTCTCTCCATGACCATGGCGTCAGGAATCATGATTGACACTGTTGCAGTAACCTCTGCGCCTGTCTTTGCGAGAATCTTGTCGAGAGCCTCAGCCTGCGGAAGAGTGCGTGGGAATCCGTCAAGAAGGAATCCGTCAACACCTGTTACCGTATTGAATTCGTTTTCGATCATTCCCTCTACAACTTCGTCAGGAACAAGGTTTCCCTTCTCAATCAGTTCCTTGGCAAGTGCTCCAAGCTCTGAACCAGCAGCGATTTCCTTGCGGAGAAGTGCTCCTGTAGAGATGTGGTGAAGGTTGTACTTTTCAACCATTGCTGTGGCCTGTGTGCCCTTTCCGGCACCTGGAGGACCAAATAAGATATAATACTTCATTATTTAGATATCTAGTACGTATATGTCCTTGTAGTTTCTGCCGAGCTCATCATAGTCAAGTCCGAAACCTACGATGAAGTCGTTAGGTATTTCCATTGCGACGTAGTCAAGTCTGAGATCATGCCTGCATGCCTCCGGCTTGTAGAGCAGTGTGCAGATATATGACTCTGCAGCCCCTTTTTCAGCGAGGATATTCTTCAATTCAATCACTGTGTTTCCGGTGTCTACGATGTCCTCGACTACGATTACGCGTCTGCCTGTGATGTCTGCTGTGAGACCGAGGGCCTGCTTCACTCTACCGGTTGAGCTTGTGCCTTCGTATGATGTGAGCTTGGTGGATACGATCTGGCAATCGAAGGTTAATCTCTTCATGAGCTCACCCATGAACATGATAGAACCGTTGAGGACGCATAAGAGAACAGGAACATCCTCACATCCTTTGAAGTCTGCATTGATCTTCTCTGCAAGAGAATCGATAGATGCGGAAATCTTTTCGTAAGGAATGAACATCCTGAAGGTCTTGTCCTTGATTGTTACTTTTTCCATCTGAGAAATTTTAATATCACACAAATGTAACCAAAAACATAAAAAAAAGAAAAAAGTTGCGTTGTTTTTGAGTGAAACAACAGAATAAATCCTGCGCAATAATACATTTGCCTTAAAGTAGGGGAGAATATGAGGAGAATGATGATATTGCTGCTGTTTTTCTGTGTGCAGATGCATGCGCAGAAGGCAGGTGAGGAGGAGGCTGTACTGCGGGTATTGGGTATCATGCAGATGGAGGAAGCAGATGAGGAAAGCGTGGAAAGACTGACATATCTTCTGAGACATCCGCTTAGGATAAATTCATCCGGCAGACGTGAATTGGAGGCCGCCGGTCTATTTACACAGTTTCAGATCGCTTCGCTGCTGAATTATAGGGAAAGACATGGAGATATAATGTCTCTGACAGAGCTGTCATCGGTGGACGGCTTCACGAGTCAGACTGCCGGCAGGTTGGAGGGATTCCTGTCCTTCGACTCATTTTCCATCGTACGGAAGACGCGGCAGGTGTTTAAAGGTGAGGTCAATGCCAGGTCATCCTTGAAATTTACTGAAGGGGAGAGTCTGGAATGGAAATACGCGCTGAAGGGTAAGATGTCGTTCAGCGATGTCATAGGCGTCTCTTTTTCGGCGTTTTCACGGTCGTTCAGCGTCGTCTGGAACCACGGTCGGGGAAGTCTGGTACTTGGAGATTACAATTCAAGATTCGGTCAGGGGCTATGCCTGTGGAATACCGCGACCATAGGCGGACTTCTTGCTCCGTCTTCATATATGCGAAGAGCCTCCGGAATATCCCAGGCTTATTCGTTTTCAGGATCCTACGCGATGTCAGGACTTGCCGGCAATCTGTCTTTGGGAAGATGGTGTCTGACCGGATCCTTGCATTTTCCGGGACTCAAGAGTCTGGATTTCACGGGTTTATGCCCATCCTTGAACCTGATAAGGTATTTGAGGATCGGCCATGTCGGCCTTACGGCATATGCTGCTGTTTCCGATATGGACAGCCGGTATTTCAGAATTCCTCAGATGCGTATCTCGACAGATGCTTCCTTCTGTTTCAGAGGAGTCAATGTGTTCGGCGAGGGTATGTATGACATGGTTGCCGGAGAGCCTGCGGCAGTTCTTGGGTTTGAGACTCCTGCGGGAGAATATACGACAGTGGCTTCGCTGGCCAGGTTTCTGCCCTTGTCCGATGAGCACGGATGGGCGGCAAGTGTTGAATCGAAGATGAAACACCATTCGCTCCTGATTTCTGCAGACGCTATATATCATCCTTCAGGCAAGTCTTTATCGGAAGGTAAAGCTGTGCAATTGAAGGGACAGGCGCGGTGGAAATGGGATGTGTGCGACAGGATTTCAGCAGAAGTGCGTATGACCGAAAGATTCCGTACATGGGGAACCGCTTTCTGTACTGATGCAAGGGTGGATCTTCTGGCGGATGTCGGCCTGCTGCAGATCTCTTCAAGATTCAATGCGCTTATATGTAAGGATGTCGGTCTGCTTGGATATGTAGAGGTCCAATATAAGACAGCATCCGGGCTCAAGGCATATCTGCGTCAGGGGATTTTCCGAATAGACAATTGGGATGACAGAATATATGTATATGAACGGGATGCTCCGGGCAATTTCAATGTTCCGGCGTATTACGGCAGGGGAATATGGACCTCCGGATATGTGTCATGGCGTTTTGCCGGATGGGGCAGTCTCTATGTGAGATCTTCGTATGTGTCCTATCCCATGATGCGTGAAAAGAAAAAGCCCGGCAAAGCCGAGCTTAAACTTCAATGTGTATTACATTTTTAATGGAATCTTGATTGTCATGCCAGGGCGGAGTTTCGAACTTTCTATTCCGTTGAAGTCCATGATGTTCTGTGCGCTGATTCCAGGGTAGTTCTTGGAAATGCTGTAGAACGAGTCGCCGCTCTTGACAGTATATGTTACGTATTCACCGTTAGATGATGGTACCGGTTTCGTTGTTGTTGCCGGCTTTGCAGTAGATGAAGACGATGTTGAAGCTGCAGGCTTGGATGTGCTTGAAGTACTTGTTGCCGGTGCCTTGCCTCCACGGTAGATGATGAGTCTCTGACCTACTCGGATGTTATTGCTCTTGAGGTTGTTCCATCTCTTGATCTGGTTTACGCTGACTCTGTATTTGGTAGCAATCCTTCCGAGATAGTCTCCGTTCTGTACTCTGTACACGATTCTCTCTCCGTCACCGCCGTCCTTGATTCTCTTGATGGTGGCAGGATTGAAATATGTGTCTGCCTTATGGGTGTAAAGCGAATCCTCGCAATCAATGAAGGCATTGGTGTACTTGTATGGAAGACGCAGGATGTATTCGCGCTCGTTGCCGGGGATGATCTCGTGCTTGTACTGAGGATTGAGGTTCTTCAGTTCGTCGATCGGTGCACCTGTGAGTTCGCTTACCTGCTTGAGGTGGAGCATCTTGTTGATGTGGAATGTGTCCACGTGTGTCGGCATCTGCATAGGCTCTGCCTTGATTCCGTGCTCCTTGTAGTAGTGGAGTGTGTAGAGTGCGCCGACGAATGCAGGTCCGTATCCTCGTGTCTCCCTTGGGAGGAATGCCCATAGATCCCAGAACTGGCGGCTTCCGCTGCGTCTGATAGCCTTGTTTACATTACCCGCTCCGCAGTTGTATGAGGCGATGGCAAGGTTCCAGTCTCCGAAGATCGCATATGCGTCTCTGAGGTATCTTGCTGCAGCATCTGCCGATTTTACAGGGTCAAGTCGTTCGTCCACGAATGAATCGATATGCAGACCGTACATCTTGGCTGTCTGATACATGAACTGCCACATTCCCTTTGCTCCGGCTCTTGAAACGGCGAGTGGATTGAGGGCTGACTCGATGATTGCCATTGCCATGAGCTCTTCAGGAATACCGTATCTGTCGAATGTCTCCTGGAAGATAGGCATGTAATATTCGCAGAGTCCGAGGATGCGTCCCATGGTAGACGGCATTTTCTCGGAGTATCTGATGATGTGATTCTTTACGATGTCGTTATACGGAAGCGTGATGAACGAATTCATCTTGCTGATTCTCTGGATGTAAATCGAATCAGGTACATTGGACATGAATGCGGCTGTATCTGTGGATTCCATATCGATCTCCTCCTCTGCGTTGAGTTTCTGGGCATACCAGATGTTGAGAAGGCTGTCGTATGACTCCTGCGAGAATTCGAACTTGAGGCTGGACTTGTTCTGTCCGTTTACATCATAGTAGTCAAGCAGGGCATTGGCAACGCTGTCTGTCTTGCGAAGTTCCGCCTGATATTTCTCGATCTCCGCCTTGAGGGAATCCAATTCCGTCTGGAGCTGTGCGTTCTGCTTTATGAGTGTGTTCTTGTTGACCTTGTCTGTTTTTGCAGCTGCTGACGCATCTGCCGCAAGGGCAAGAAAAGCAGCCGCTGTCGCGACTGCAATGACTTTGAATATTTTCATTTCTGTTCTTCTTTCAATCATTAAAATGAGATGCCGAGTCTAAGTCCGACAGCATTGTTTCCGCTGAACAATGAGGAGGATCTGTGCATTGCGTATGCGTTGTCCGGAGTGATGATGGTAGGCTCGATGTTCATCGTGATGTTGTCATCTACCTCGAAATCGTGCATGTATGCGAATACGTTTGCATCGATCACCTGAAGTACATAGAATGCCACTGTTGCTACGATCGAGTAGTCTCGGTATCGTCTGTATACGTCTCTATACCATTTCGCTGTCTCTCCGGAAATAGGTACTTCTCCGGAAATCAACGGGTCAGGGTTTGTCGCTTCGTTGTGTATTCTCTTGAATCTCACGTAGTTGGTGTTGTATGTCGTGAGGAAGTGTACTGAGCCCAAGAGACATCCCCAGTAGATCGGAACCTTGAAAAGCTCTCCGTTATATATCTGACCTAGACCTGGCAGAAGGGCTGAATAGATTGTAGCTCTGCCCGGATCAGGATCCTTTGCACTCTGGTAATTTACCGCTCCGTCTATCAATGCACCCCAGTATACGAGACCTGCGCCGGCAAGCAGCAACGTTCCGGTTCTCTTGTCCTTCGGGTTGAATGAAGGAGCCTGGCGAGGGTATTCATATCCGTTTGCCGCCTCGAATCTGGATTTCTGCGTCTGATATGCATCGTACGCCTGTTTGGAAGTGTTGTATCTGTGGAGATAATATCCTCCGGTACCGGCAAGGGCTCCGATTCCTCCGTATATGATAGGGAGTTTCCAGTAGTCTTTGTTGTAGATCTGTGAGGCTCCGATGAATACTGCCGATCCTGCCGTCATGGTTCCGATCTTCAGTGTGTTCTTGTGTGCAAGTCCTCCGAAGAATTCCTTGAACGAGAACAGCTTGGCTACAGAGTCACTGCGTGAGAGTGTGTCTCCAGGTTCGTTGTAGTTCTGTGTGAAGGCCCCTTCCTTGAACTGCGCATCACTGCGCTGAGCAAAGAATGCAAGGCAGAAAATCACTGCCAGAATATATTTGAATCTGAGTGTTCTGAACATTTACGACCGAGGGTTAGAATTTGGAGTCTTCAAGAGCCTTGAGGAACTTCTGTACCTCTTCGTCTGATGTGAAATGGATTGTCATTGAACCTTTTCCGGTCTTGGAACGCTTCAGGCTGATGTTGTTCTCGAAGTATTTTCCTACGATTTCAAGCACTCTTACGTACTCGTCCGGAAGGTCCTGCTGTGATTCCTTTGTCGCAGTGGTTCTGTCCTCTGTAAGTTTCTTTACCTTGTCCTCAAGCTGTCTGACTGAAAGGTCCTCCTTGATGACGAGGTCGCAGAGCGCCTCCTGGATGTGAGTCTCCTCGACTCCGAGAAGCACTTTCGCATGTCCGACGCTGAGAAGTCCCGCCTTGAGGTCGTGCTGGATCTTTGCAGGAAGTTTCAGGAGTCTGAGGAAGTTTGTGACAGAGGCTCTCTTCTTGCCTACACGGAATGCCATCTGCTCCTGTGTAAGGTTGCATTCCTCGATGAGTCTCTGGTAGCTCATCGCCACTTCGATAGGGTCGAGATTCTCTCTCTGGATGTTCTCCACAATGGCCATCTCCAGCATGCCCTGATCGTTTGTGTCGCGGATGTATGCCGGGATCATATCCATGCCGGCAAGACGGCACGCTCTGAAACGGCGCTCGCCGCTGATGATCTGGTATCTTCCTGATGCGATCTTGCGTACTGTTATAGGCTGGATGAGTCCAAGTGTCCTGATGGAGTCAGCGAGTTCGTCCAGCGCTTCCTGATTGAAGTTCATTCGTGGCTGGTACGGATTCGGCTCGATAAGGTCCACTGGGATACGAAGAATATCAGCCGAAGGTGTCTTCGGCTTGTCGTGGCTTACCACTTCCTTATTTACATAGTCCACCGGTTTGCGGATGCTGCTGATGTCGGCATCTGTGCCAAGCAGTGCGCTCAGTCCTTTTCCTAATCCTCTCTGCTGCTTGCTCATCTCTTAACAATTCTTTTCTAGTACTTCTTTTGCAAGATTAAGGTAATTGGTTGTACCGTTGCAGATCACGTCGTAGAGAATGATCGGCTTTCCGTGCGAAGGAGCCTCGCTGAGACGGATGTTTCTCTGGATGATGGTGTCGAACACCATAGATCCGAAGTGCTCCTTGAGCTGTCCCAATACCTGATTATGAACCTTGGTTCTTCCGTCGAACATTGTCACCACGAAACCCTCGATTGTAAGGTCTTTGTTCGGACCTCCCTGCACAAGTCTGATCGTTGTCAGAAGCTTGCCGAGACCCTCGAGAGCAAAGAACTCCGGCTGTACCGGAATCATCACCGAGTCAGCCGCCGTGAGCGAGTTGATTGTGATGAGACCAAGGGATGGTGAACAGTCGATGATGATATAGTCATAATTGTCCCTGATTGTTGCAAGAGCGTTCTTCAGCGCTGACTCTCTGTCCGGTGCCTCTACAAGCTCGAGCTCCGCACCCACGAGGTTGATGTGGGAAGGAATCATATGCATGCCTGCAATCTCGGTCTGAATAAGTGCATCAGAAATGTCGAGCTTGCCGATCATGACTTCATACAATGTTCTTTTCTGGTCGTCCTGCGGGGAAAAATTGAGACCTGACGTGGTATTCGCCTGCGGGTCGGCATCGATGATGAGCACTTTCTTTTCAAGTACCGCCAAAGATGCAGCCAGGTTAATCGCTGTGGTTGTCTTGCCGACACCACCTTTCTGATTGGCTATTGCTATTACTTTTCCCATATAGTTTTTATTAAGGACATAATCCTCGCAAAATTACAAAATAAATTTCAATAGAATGCTTTATTTGTTACTTTTGTCGGGAAAACTTATCAACAATCCGCTTACTGGTTTTATTTAATTTACTGGATATCATGAGCGTTGCAGAAAGGAGCAAGGTTTGGTTCGCAGTTGTGAACGTGTATGCTGCTTCAAAGACAGCTTCAGGCCTTTGGGAAAAGGCCGAAGCCCGTCTTAAGGAAAAGGGAATCGTATATCATGGCAACCGTACCGGAAGGAGCGGTAATGCTATGGAGATCACATATGACGCCTGCATGGCCGGTTACAGGAAGTTTGTAGCTGTCGGAGGCGATGGTACAGTGCATGATGTGCTCAACGGAATCGCTGCATATGTCGAGTCTATGAAGGAGTATTCTTCCGGTCTGACATTCGATGATTTCACCCTTGGCGTCATTCCGCTGGGATCCGGCAATGATTGGATCAAGTCTATAGGCGTTCCGAAGGATATATATGCTGCCGTGGATCTGCTTGCTGATCCAAAACTTGGAAAACAGGATGTTGTCAGAGCAAGCGTGCTTGATCATATGATGAGACCGATGTCAGACTCATATATGGTCAATGTCGGAGGAATCGGCATCGATGCCAGGGTATGTGTCTATGTGAACGCCCAGAAGAAGGCTGGAAAGCGCGGTAAGATATTGTATGTCACATCATTGCTTCGTACAATCAAGGAGCGTAAGCCTGCGGTTGCGAAGGTGGAAGTCGATGGCAGGACTGTCTTTGAAGGTCCGTATTATTCAATGGCGTTAGGCGTGGGAAAGTATTCCGGAGGCGGTATGCGTCAGACTCCCGCTGCGGTTATGGATGACGGAATGGTTGATCTCACAATCATCCCTGAACTTCCGTTGAAGCGCATTGTCCGTGAGGTGTGGAAACTCTTTACAGACTCATTCCTTACAGTGCCGGAGGTGATTTCCGTCAAAGGAAAATCCGTGGTAGTGACTCCGGTTGCGGGGTCGAGCGAAGAACCCGTAGAGGTCGATGGGGAAGTCGTAGGTAAGATATCTGCACAGTTCGATGTGCTGGACACTCAGATAAATATAGTGACGGGCAAGTAGTTATGCCGGGTCTACATCGATGATGATGTGATCCGGATATCTGTTTTCCTTTTCGAATATAGCAATCATCTCTCTGAGTCTGCTCTTGTTTTGGGACAGCATTCTGTCCTTCTTGAAGCAGACTCGGATTTTTCTTATATGCAGGTCCTCTATGCGGTCCACAGCCGGCTTGTATGGCTGTGTCACCGTCTGTGCCGCGAGGAAATTTCCACGGCTTGATGTGTTGAACTGTTTGCCAAGGCAGGCTGCAAGTCTTGCGGACATTCTTTCTGCCCTGTCTTCGTATTTGTCCTTTATTGTCAGCTCGATGATCCTTGTGTATGGCGGAAAATCAAAGGTTTTGCGCTCAAGGAGCAGGGTAGCGGACGCGCTGTCCGATTCTTCCGCTATCTGTCTGTACAGCGGATGTTCCGGTTGCGATGTCTGTATAAGGAATTTTCCGCTTTTGCCCCTTCTTCCGCATCTGCCTCTGAACTGCTCCATAAGATGAAGGGCCTTTTCATCCGCCCTGAAGTCCTGTATGCCGAGCAGGGTGTCTGCGGCAATGATTGCTACAAGGGTCAGGTTGCTGAAATCAAAGCCTTTGGTAATGATCTGCGTGCCGATGAGAATGTCGATCTTTCCGCTTGCGAAGTCCTTGATGACTTTGCTTTCATAGGTCTTGTTCTGTGCTGAATCGCTGTCCAGACGTGCTATTGCAGCGTCTGGGAAAAGTGAGGTGGTCTCCTCTTCGATCTTCTGTGTTCCGGCTCCGAGATATGCAAGCTGTCCGTTGCATTTAGGGCATGTGCCTGTATGTCTTGAGGAGTGTCCGCAATAGTGGCAGACCATGTTTCCGGTCGTCTTGTGATAACTTAGGCTGACGTTGCAATGAGGGCATTTGAGGATTTCTCCGCATCCGGTGCATTGCAGTGCTGTGGAGAAGGCGCGACGTGAACGGAGAATCAATACCTGCTCTCCTGCCGCGAGGGTCTTCCTGATCGCGTCAATGAGTTTGCGGGAGAAGTTGCCGACCATGCCGTTCTTTCTTCTCTCTGCCTTTGTGTCGATGATTTCAATCTCGGAATTGTCGCTTCCGTGATATCTTTCCTTCAGTTCTACGAGCGTATGTCTGCCTACACTTGTATTGTAGACCTCTTCGAGGGATGGTGTGGCAGAACCCATGATGATGTTGCAGCCTTTGTGCAGGCTGTTGAGTATCAATGCGGTATCTCGTCCGTTGTATCTTGGTGCAGGCGAGTCCTGCTTATATGAACCGTCGTGTTCCTCGTCGACGATGATGAGTCCTAGGTTGTTGTGCGGAAGGAACAGTCCGGATCTGGTGCAGAGCGCAATATAGCCTCCGTTCTCGTTTCTGCTGTTCCTTATGATTTCTGCCGAGTTGCGTCGTGAAGCAAGACTTTCGCCGGAATGAAAGGTCAGAAGCCTTTCTCCGAAGTGCTCATATAGCCTTTCTTCCAACTGTCTGCTCAGAGCGATTTCAGGAACGAGATAGAGCACATTCCTGCCCTCCCTGATGGCTTTGTGGGCGAGTTTTATATATATTTCTGTCTTGCCTGATCCTGTCACGCCATGAAGCAGTACAGGTTTGTTCTCCCTGAACCCTGCAAGGATCTTTTCGAATGCGGTATGCTGTGCGTCGGAAAGCGATACATTGTCTGTGACTTCTGATGTTTCTGCTACCTCAAGACCGTTTTGCGCAGCCTTGAGATTGCGTTCAGCCATTTCCAATGCAGCTTTGCCGGACAGTATTTCTCCCTTTATCTTCTCAATGTCGGACAATAGGGTAGTCCTGGTCTTAGTGCCTTCCTTAGCCTTTTCCGCCTGCGCTGTCTTCTTCTCAAGTCTCTCGTTCAGTTTCTCAAGCTTCGAGGCAATTGCGGCCAAAGTGAGTTCCCTTCTCTGGCAGACCCTTTTTCTGGCTTCCGCGCGGGCGTGCTCGAGATTGATCTTGCTTACAGGATACGCGGCCTTATACACCTCTCCGATAGTGCAGAGATAATAATCCGCTACTCTTTTCCACAATTCGATCTCCTCGGCAAGGACACGCTCCATATCCTTCTCTATCGAGATGACCTCCTTTACCTTCTCTGCCGCAATATCTGGAACAACGTCTGTCCTTTCGACCACTCCGACGTATTCCTTACCGGCAAATGCAACCCTGACCCTGCTTCCGACCTCCACGTTTTCACCGGTCCGATAGCAGGGAATCCACTCAAGTTTGAGCGGCAATATCACGGATATGTAAAATCTGTCCTTCATGAGTTGTCTTAGACTTGCGAAGTTACGCAATTAATCGAAGCAGAACCTCCGAAAAAGCGTTTTTTCGTCTGTTTTTACGAAAAAAGTGAAAAAACTTGAAGAAAAATTTGCAGGTTAAGAAAAAATGCCTACCTTTGCAATCCCAATCGAAAGAAAGGGTATTAATAAAAAGTCTGGTGCCATAGCTCAGTTGGTAGAGCAAAGGACTGAAAATCCTTGTGTCCCTGGTTCGATTCCCGGTGGCACCACACAAAAAACCGCAATAGAAGTGCTTCTGTTGCGGTTTTTTGTTGTACGCCCAGCATGGGCATGTTCTAACGGGTGAAAGTCCCTAACGCACCCTAATGACGGGAAGCATATAGCCAAAGGCAAGGGTGTCCATCGCGAGGTGGAATCTGAAGGAAGCCGGCGGCAAAAGTCTGG
>JBGVEY010000035.1:0-105426 GCA_045120635.1 Candidatus Cryptobacteroides sp. | reverse complement strand
TCCCGTCTACGCTCCCTTTAAACCCAATAAATCCGGATAACGCTCGCATCCTCCGTATTACCGCGGCTGCTGGCACGGAGTTAGCCGATGCTTATTCATACGGTACATACAAGCTCCCACACGTGGGAGGTTTTATTCCCGTATAAAAGAAGTTTACAATCCATAGAACCTTCATCCTTCACGCTACTTGGCTGGTTCAGTCTTCCGACCATTGACCAATATTCCTCACTGCTGCCTCCCGTAGGAGTCTGGACCGTGTCTCAGTTCCAGTGTGGGGGACCTTCCTCTCAGAACCCCTAGACATCGTCGCCATGGTGGGCCGTTACCCCGCCATCTAGCTAATGTCACGCGAGCCTATCCGTTTCCGAAATTCTTTAATCACCCAAAGATGCCTTAAGGTGATACTATGGGGTATTAGTCGGCGTTTCCACCGGTTATCCCCCTGAAACGGGCAAGTTGCTCACGCGTTACGCACCCTTGCGCCGGTCGCCATCAACACTTCGACGAATCTCCGTGTCATGCTGCCCCTCGACTTGCATGTGTTAAGCCTGCCGCTAGCGTTCATCCTGAGCCAGGATCAAACTCTTCATTGTATAATTTCTTATATATTTCTAAGCTTGTCTCTGACACTTCATAATTCCTTTCAAAAGAATTAACGCTTCTCGATAAATTGTATTTTTCTCGGTACTTGCTTGTACAGTTTCCAGTCTTTTCAATGAACTTGTTGTTTCTCTTGCGAGACCCGTTTTTGAATCGGGGTTGCAAAGGTAAGCATTATTTTCTAATCTCCAAATCTTTTTTCAAAAATTTTTCAATTTTTATTATTTCATGCCGTCTGTCTAAGAACTCTTCGTAACCCGTTTTTCAAATGGGATTGCAAAGGTACGACTTTTTTCCACACTTCCAAACTTTTATCCTGCGGTACACGTCCTTAAAAAGGACAGATTTCAATTTCTCCGATATAAGTAGCTGAAAATGTACAAATTATACAGTTGTTACAATTTTGTTAAACTGCATGAAGTGAATTTGGAAGGAATATATTACCTTTACAGACGAAATAAACATATATAATATAGGTATGGAAAAGAATAATCAGAGATTGATGTCGATTGATGCATTGCGCGGATTCGACATGTTGTTCATTATGGGATTCTCCGGACTTGTGGTAGCGATATGCTCGCTATTCCCGGAAGGTGCAGATTGTTGGCTGGCAAGAACAATGTCGCATGTACAATGGAACGGTCTTGCTCATCATGACACAATCTTCCCACTGTTCCTGTTCCTTGCTGGTATGTCGTTCCCGTTCTCTTATGCAAAGCAGGTATCATTGGGCACGCCGAGGAGCAAGATCTACATGAAAGTAATAAAAAGAGCTCTTATCCTTTTCTGCCTCGGACTTGTTTATAACAATCTCCTGAAGTTCGATCTGGAAAAGCTACGCGTTTGCAGCGTACTTGGAAGAATCGGTATCGCATGGATGTTCGCTGCCATTCTCTATATAAACTTCAACGCCAAGATTCGCGCAATCATCGCTTCTGCAATCCTCATCGGATACTGGTTGCTGGTGAGATATGTCACAGCTCCTGATTTCCCAGGCGCAGATCCGCTTTCGTTGGAGGGTAACCTTGTCGGCTATGTGGACAGAATGGTAACTCCAGGCATTCTCTATGTAAAAAACATCTTCGACCCCGAAGGTCTGCTGAGTACTGTACCTGCAATTGTTACTGCCATGCTTGGCATTTTCACCGGAGAATTTGTAAGATTACCTGAGGAAAAGATTTCAGGCAAGAAAAAAACCTTGTATATGGCAGGTGCAGCCTTGGGACTGCTTGCAATCGGTCTGCTTTGGAGTCTTAACTTCCCTATCAACAAGAATCTCTGGACAAGTTCGTTCGTTCTCGTTGTCGGAGCATACAGCGTTGGTATGTTCGCATTGTTCTACTATATTATAGATGTAAGAAAGTGGCAGAAATGGACAACCTTCTTCACAGTGATCGGAATGAATTCCATTACGATCTATATGGCACAGAGAATTATCAATTTCGGTAACGCCAACAGATTCCTGTTCGAAGGTATTGCAAGCAAATTGCCGGAGCAGTGGGAAGCCGTTGTAATGAAGGCAGGATATGTTGCGGTATGCTGGTTGTTCCTATACTTCCTTTATAAGAAGAAGATCTTCCTGAAGGTATAAAGAAAAGGGCTGCTCCAAGAGCAGCCCTTTTTGCATATTTGGTTAGTTTAGAAGTTGAACTTCACCATCATGTTGATGCGGTTGTTGCCAACCCAGTGAAGGTCTTCAGTTGCAAGTCCACGATTGTTGAGTTTTCCAGCAGAGTACTTGCCGTATTGTACGGCTGTCCACTGATACTCGAGGCCGATATTCATCTTACCTATATTATATATAACCTGTGGATTGATACGGTACATCTGGTTCATGTTCGAGAATCCGTTTGTACAGAAGTATACGTCAGACTTTGCAAGTGGCGCCGCAGCTTCCTCTGCCAATCCGAAGTTCTTAACATAACCGAGGAAGAGAACTCCCTGCCATTTTTTTCCGACGCTCATTGAAAGCCATGTTGAAGAGCTACGAAGCGAAGCATAGTTCCAGCTTCCATCCTCATTCTCACCAACCTTTGCATAACCGCTCATGAGATTCATATGCTCGCCGCTCTCACCATATGTTGTCTTGGCCTTAACAGAGAAGTTCTTGTAGGCGTACTGGAGATAAGCAAATCCAAGTACGGAAGTCTTACGCTCGTTCACCCTTTTATCTGCTACAACCTTTGTTGCATCAGGATCCTCATCAGTTGGAGCAGGTATTGTCTTTGACGAGAACATTCTCGGCATGATGCTAAGCACGTCCACTCCTACTCTTGCAAGGAAACCTTCATTCTTATAAGTGACTCCTGCATAAAATTCCGGAATCTTACCGTATTTCATATAAAGTGCTGAAGAACCGACTGGACCGTTTGACTGGTACTGCATCTGCCAGATAGCCGAAGCCGAAAGGATCCAGTTGCTGCCGAGAGACGCATCCATAGTCACCTGAGGTGTTCTTGAGAACGGTCCGAACGGCGCACCAGCCTCAAGGTCGAACACGTGCGGCATATCAGCAGCCATCGGATGCCAAGCCTGACCAAGTTTGAGAGCTACAGACGCCTTCTGGTCCTCGCCCATAGGAAGGTCCTTCCACGTTACTGTAGCGTATGCCTGACGGAGACGCGCTGCGGCAGTTCCAGAGATCTTGGTATTTCCGCTGAAATAGATTCCGGCATTGGCATTCGAAGAATTCGAGAGTCCCGAATAGAAGTCACCCTCAACCTTGGCTCCGAAATGAACGTTGTTGATATGATATCCGCTCACGTCCAGTCCGAGACGTGAAGTAAGTGCCAGGAAGCGGAACGATGCTGTTGCGTTAAGGTCTTCTGTGCCGGCCTCGTTCATATTTACATCCTTAGGGAGGTAATAGAAGAGGTCCGCTGTACCGCTGACGCTCTCACGAGAGTCAAAGGCAAAGTAGTTACGGATAAATCCGTAGAGTTTGAAATTGTTCTTTGGGGCATCCTGGGCCATTGCTGAAAGGCCGAGGAGCATTGAAAGAAGTACTATTGCTGTTTTTTTCATTTATTATTATTGTTTAGATCCCCGGTCAAGCCGGGGATGACGTATGGTCAAATAGGGAGGACTATTAGAAACCGATGAAGATGAGCATGAGGTAACCGAGGACGAGACCGATTGCGCCCATAATGATACCTACTGTCGCCATCTGTTTTGTTGTAATCATACCTGTTGAGTGCGCAAGGGCATTCGGAGGTGTAGAAACCGGAAGACACATTGCAAGTGATGCACAGATTGCCACTCCGATGATCATTGCAGGTACTCCGCCGAGAGCCTCGAAAGCCGGATTGCCGGCCATTGCCTTACCTACTACGATGAGGATAGGAACGACAAGGTTTGCAGATGCAGAGTTCGAGATGAAGTTAGAGAGGAAGTAGCAGATAAGACCGCCGACAAGCATTACCACGAGAGAATTCCAGCTTGCGAAAGGAATAGTCTTGATAAGTGTCGATGCGAGACCTGTCTGATTGAGGGCTGTTCCGAGGGCGAAACCGCCGGCAACCATCCAAAGCACTGCCCAGTTGATATGCTCAAGGTGCTTTGCCTTCATGATACCTGTTGCAGAGAATACTGCGAATGGAATCATCGCTACGATATTGGAGTTGATCTTGAACCACTGCTCACCTACCCAAAGGATGATAGTGAGAGCGAAAGTGACCCAAACCACATATTTCTGGAATGGAGTTGCCTTAACTTCCTGACCCTCGATCTTGAGTTCGATCGATTTAGCCTTGAAAGGATAAAGTTTCATAAGAAGCACCCACGCGATCACAAGCATAAGGATAACGTAAGGTACCATTCTGAGCATCCAGCCTGCGAATGTCACAGCATATCCGGCCTCCTGGAGAGCTCCGAGGGCGATTGCGTTTGGAGGAGTTCCGATCGGAGTACCCATACCACCGATGTTTGCTGCGATAGGAATAGCAAGGGCAAGTGAGATTCTTCCGCCGCCGTCCTTAGGAAGAGTAGCAAGCACAGGTGTAAGGAAAGTAAGCATCATCGCAGCTGTCGCCGTGTTGCTCATGAACATCGAGAAAATACCGATTACCAGGAGAATACCAAGGAGGACAGTCTTAGGGTTTGTTCCGAAAGGCTTGAGCATGACCTTGGCAAGCTGCACATCAAGTCCTACCTTGGTAGCTGCAAAAGCAAGAACAAATCCACCGAGGAAGAGCATGATCACAGGATCTGCAAAAGCAGCCATGACATCCTTATAGTTTGTGAGGGCGCCTACGTTTTCCTTTGCGATAAGGAAACCGAGACCTTTGTTCGATGTTGTCAGGAGGATTGACACGATTGCCACAACAGAAGTAGTCCATGTAGGGATGACCTCAAGAATCCACATCATCGCTGTGAACACAAAGATTGCAATGACTCTCTGCTGTGTCAATGTGAAAATAGGCTCCAATGTATCAGGATTCACTCCGAAGAATGAAGTAGGAACCAAGGCTAAGAAAAAAGTAAAGATACACACCACCAGAAAAGAAAGGCAGCGTTTGACGTTCATGGGATGACCCAGAAATGATACATAAGACATGGCTTATCAGTTTATTTGGTTATTAAGGGAGCGAATTTAGCATTTTTATTTATAAAACAACACCTGTCCTGCCATAAAACAAAGACTGGAGACAAGGTTTTCCTGTCTCCAGCCATATTTATATTGTTTCGGATTAGATAAGACCTGTTGAACCGAGTACGATAAGCATAACGTATCCGACAACGAGTCCTATAATACCCATGATAAGACCTGTCTTCACCATCTCCTTCTGCTCGATCATACCTGTAGCCGCTGCGATAGCATTTGGCGGAGTAGAGATCGGAAGAACCATACCGAGTGACGATCCGATAGCCACACCGATGAGGAGTGTAGATACGCCACCGAGAGGTGCGAGGTTTGCAGATACTGCTGCACTTGCACCAACCGCTGCGAGAATCGGAACGAGGAGTGAAGCTGTTGCAGTGTGTGAGATGAAGTTAGCCATTGCGTAGCAGATGAGACCTGAACCAACCACCATCACTACTGCAGGCCAGCTGCCGAATGGGATAGCGTCGATGAGAGTCTTTGCAAGACCAGTCTCCTGGAGGCCTACTCCAAGTGCGAAACCACCGGCAACCATCCAGAGAACAGACCAGCTGATCTCCTCGAGGTCACGCTTGGTGAGCACTCCGATGATAGCACATACACCTACAGGGAGCATTGCAACTACGTTTGCGTTTACACCTGTCTTCTTATCGAGAACCCAAAGGAGAACTGTGCAGATGAATGTGATGTACACTACTACTGATCTCCAGTCCTTCTTAAGCTCACCCTCGATGTTAAGGTTGATCTCCTTAGCCTTGAATGGGAAGAGCTTAATGAGCATTACCCAAGCGATGAAGAGGAGGAAGATTGTAAAAGGAATCATGAATGCCATCCACTCACCGAAACCGATCTCGATACCGATCTCAGACATATACTTGAGGGCGATGGCGTTAGGAGGTGTACCGATTGGTGTACCCATACCACCGACGTTAGCTGCGATAGGAATTGCGAGTGCAAGAGCTGTCTTACCCTTACCGTCTGCTGGGAGCGCCTTGAGGACAGGTCCGAGGAATGTAAGCATCATCGCTGCTGTCGCAGTGTTGCTGAGGAACATTGAGAAGATACCTGTCACCATGAGGAAACCAAGGAGCACCATCTGTGGCTTCTTGCCGAAAGGCTTGAGCATAACGCGTGCGAGGAAGAGGTCGAGACCTGTCTTCGAAGCTGCAATCGCGAGAACGAATCCTCCGATGAAGAGCATGATGATAGGGTCTGCGAAGCAGTGAAGCAAAGACTTGTAGCTTGTCTGTGCACCGAGTACCTCAGGAGCTGCGTTCTCAAAGAATACGAGGGAACTGTTAGATGTGGTGAACAGAAGCAGAACCACTACCATTACTGATGTTGTCCACGCCGGTACTGCCTCGAAGAGCCACATAAGGATGGCGAAGAGGAAGATAGCGAGGGTTCTTTTCTGGATGATGGTCATGCCGTCGATCCATGTCTCTACAGGGAGACACCATACTACTACGGCCGCTACAACAGCGATAACGAGACGAATCATTCTTGAGATTGTCTTGTCATCCTGAGTCTTGTGAGCCTTTTTCCAGTTGTGGTAAGCCTCTACGAGGTCATAACCTGGGAAAATCTTAAACATAAGTCAGTTATTTGGTTAATAAAAAAATGCGCTCGTTTGAAAAACGGGCGCAAATTTAGTCTTTATTTGTGATATATCAAAGCGTTTACACGATTCCCTGCTCAAGCATTGCACGGGCAACTTTCATGAAGCCGGCGATATTGGCACCTTTGACGTAATTGATGTAACCGTCTGGCTGAGTACCGTATTTCACACAGGCTTCGTGGATGTTTGCCATGATGCTGTGGAGCTTCTCGTCAACCTCAGCAGGACTCCAGCTGATGTGCATTGCGTTCTGGGTCATTTCAAGACCTGATGTCGCAACTCCACCTGCGTTCACAGCCTTACCAGGGGCGAAGATGATACCTGCATTCTGGAACGCCGCGATTGCCTCTGGAGTACATCCCATGTTTGAAACCTCGGCAGCGAGCCATGTTCCGTTAGCGATGAGTTCCTCTGCGTCAGCACCTGTAAGCTCGTTCTGGAACGCGCAAGGCATAGCGATATCGCACTTGATGCTCCAAGCCTTCTTGCCAGGATAGAATGTAGCAGAAGGGAACTTGTCAGCGAATGGAGCCACAACGTCATTGTTTGAAGCACGGAGTTCAAGCATGTACGCGATCTTCTCTGCATTCATTCCTTCAGGATCGTAGATTGCTCCGTCAGGTCCTGAAATCGCAACCACCTTTGCACCGAGTTCAGTAGCCTTTGTAGCGGCGCCCCAAGCCACGTTACCGAAACCTGAGAGAGCGATAGTCTTGTCCTTGATGTCCTTACCGGCCATCTGAAGCATATGCTGAACGAAGTATACAGCACCGAAACCTGTAGCCTCAGGACGGAGGATCGAACCGCCCCAAGTCATACCCTTACCTGTGAGCACTCCTGTGTTGTACTGCTGAGCAAGCTTCTTGTACATACCGTACATGAAACCGATCTCACGGCCGCCTACTCCGATGTCACCTGCAGGTACATCCTGATCCGGACCGATCACCTTCCAAAGTTCAAGCATGAATGCCTGGCAGAAACGCATGATTTCAGCGTCCGACTTTCCGCGTGGGTTGAAGTCTGAACCACCTTTACCACCACCCATTGGAAGAGTTGTGAGGGCGTTCTTGAATGTCTGCTCGAATCCGAGGAACTTGAGGATAGAGAGGTTCACTGAAGGATGGAAACGAAGACCGCCCTTGTATGGTCCGATAGCAGAGTTGAACTGCACTCGGTATCCTGTGTTGGTCTGGATCTCACCGTTGTCGTCTACCCATGTAACCTTGAATGTAAGGATACGCTCAGGTTCTACGATTCTCTCGACGATTTTCGCATCCTCGAATTCAGGATGCTGGTTGTAAACCTCTTCAATAGACTCAAGGACTTCGTGTACAGCCTGGAGATATTCCTTCTCGTAAGGATATTTGGCCTGAAGATTGGCCATCAACTGTTTTGTGTTCATTATTTATGTAAGTTAAAACTATTATTTCACTTCCCAGGTAGAACCGCTGCGAAGAAGGTCGTCAACGCACTGGATCTTTGATTTAGCCTTGACTTCCTCCACCTGCTTGCGTACGCCCTCGTCATATGTAACATCGGCAACATCACGGATAACTCCCAATGCTACAGGGAAATCCGGATATTTCATATCTGCAAGCATCATATGGATACCTACGTTCTCCGAATGTGCGTCATGAGTGAGGATATCATCCTCTGTCACGCCGTTTTCACCGATTGTAACGACCTTGAGGCCCATACCGTCGAGAGCGATACCCTTGTTACGCTCCTTGCCGAAGATCATCTTCTCACCGTGACGAAGAACAATTGTTCTGTCTGCACGATACTCTCTGTCTGCGATAAGCTTATGTGCTCCGTCGTTGAAAATAACGCAGTTGGTAAGCATCTCGATTACAGAACATCCCTCATGCTTTGCTGCCTCGACCATGATTTCAGATGTAAGCTTGAGTTCTGAATCAAGGCTGCGGGCGAAGAATGTACCCTTTGCTCCAAGCACAAGGCTTCCAGGGTTGAACGGATGCTCTACTGTTCCGTATGGAGATGTCTTGGTGACTGCACCGAACTTTGAGGTCGGCGAATACTGTCCCTTTGTCAAACCGTAGATCTGGTTGTTGAAGAGGATAATATTGATATCGATGTTTCTGCGGATCGCATGGATGAAGTGGTTACCACCGATGGCGAGTGCGTCACCGTCACCACAGGCCTGCCATACGGCAAGATCAGGGTTAGCTACCTTGATACCGGACGAGATAGCTGTCGCACGGCCGTGGATGCTGTGGAAACCGTATGTATTCATATAATAAGGAAGACGGGACGAGCAACCGATACCGGATACCACCACGTATCTTTCCTTGCTGTAGCCCATTGCTTCTGTTACGTCAGGAAGGGCACGCTGCAATGCTGTAAGCACTCCGTGGTCACCACAACCGGGACACCAACGTACTTCCTGATCAGACTTGAATTCTTTGAATGTATATCTTGGCATGACTGTACTTCTTAAAGGTTTTCTTTGATTGCTGTAACGATTTCCTGTACGAGGAACGGCTGGCCCTGTACCTTGTTGCACTGGGCATAGCTGTACTGAGGAAGAACACCGCGGAGATAGTTAACGAACTGTCCGCTGTTCAACTCGCATACAAGTATCTTATCATACTTTCCGAACACATCCGCTGTATTCTTTGGAAGAGGCATGATGTAGTCGAAGTGAGCGAATGCCACATCGAGACCTTCCGCCTTGGCCTCCTGGAAAGCAGATGTAAGGTGACCGTAAGTACCACCCCAACCTACAAGAAGGAGTTTTCCTGATGCCGGTCCTTCCACCTTGAGTTCAGGAATATAGTCAGCCACCTTCTGCACCTTTGCAGCTCTTTCCGCCACCATCATCTCATGATTGAGAGGATCTGAAGAAAGTACACCTGCATGGTTCTTCTCGAGACCTCCTACACGATGCTCACAGCCTGCCATTCCCGGAACGGCCCATTTTCTTGCGAGAGTTTCAGGATCTCTGTCGAAAGGTTTGTATTCCACGTTAGGGCGTGCGAAAGGAGGTGTGATCTTCGGATAGTCCTTCATTGAAGGAATCTTCCAAGGCTCCGAACCGTTGCCGAGGAATCCTTCTGTGAGGAGAAGTACCGGAGTCATATGCTCAACAGCGATCTTTGCAGCATTGAATGCAGCGTCGAAGCAGTCTGCTGGAGAATGTGCAGCCATCACAACCATAGGGCACTCTCCGTTTCGGCCGTAGAGAGCCTGATTGAGGTCTGTCTGTTCTGTCTTGGTAGGGATACCGGTTGACGGACCGGCTCTCTGAACATCAACGACTACAAGCGGAAGTTCTGTCATTACCGCAAGACCGAGAGCCTCTGACTTGAGTGAAAGTCCCGGACCTGACGTTGTAGTAACAGCAAGGCTTCCAGCAAACGCGGCACCGATTGATGTACAGATACCTGCAATCTCGTCCTCAGCCTGGAAAGTCTTTGCTCCAAGATTCTTATGGATTGCAAGTTCTTCGAGAATACCTGTAGCAGGAGTGATAGGATAAGAACCGCAGAAAAGCGGAAGACCTGACTTCTCGGATGCTGCGAGAAGACCCCAGGCTGCCGCCTGATTACCGGTCATGTTTCTATAGAGACCTTTCTCCTGATTTGCAGGCTCGATTGTATATGTATTAGGAATTGCCTGAATATTCGCAGCATAGTTGAAACCATCTGTAAGCACCTTCTTGTTAGGCTCTACAAGTTCAGGTTTCTTCTTGCCGAATTTACGCTCAAGATACTGGAAGATGTACTCCATCGGACGGTTGTAAATGTAGCAGGCCATTCCGAGGGTGAACATATTCTTACATTTAGCGATAGTCTTTCTGTCAAGGCCGCTGTCCTTGAGGCTTTCCGCTGTCAATGTTGTGATAGGGGCAGCGATAATTACTCTATCTTCAATATGAAGTTCTGCAATCGGATCATCACTGAGCATTGCTCTCTTAAGACCGTCCTCATCAAATGTATCTGAGTCCAACAGAACCATACCTGTTCTCTTGAGCCACTTGGCATTTGCCTTGAGAGCAGCCGGATTCATCGCCACAAGCAGATCACAGAAGTCTCCCGGTGTGGTAACCGGCTCATTGCCGATATGTACCTGAAAACCAGATACTCCTGAAACCGTTCCATGAGGTGCTCTAATTTCTGCAGGATAGTCAGGGAATGTTGAAAGTCCGTTTCCGAAAATTGCAGACATGTCTGCAAAAAGAGATCCGGTGAGCTGCATGCCATCACCAGAGTCGCCGGCGAACCTGATTACAACATCTTTAGCATCTATTACCATAGTTGTGTTATTAAGTTATATTGATTATAGTTTTGTATCAAAATCAGACAAATGTAAGTAATATTTCGTCATGTGGTATCAAATATTTAAAGAATATAACAAAAGCAGGTCGGATGTTCTATCCGACCTGCTTTTATATGTGTTTAACGAAAGATTACTGCATCTGTGATGCCTGTGCCTTAGCCTGAAGTTCAGCCTGAAGAGTCTCAAGTGTTCTGCCCTCAGGGATACCTACTGCGAGACGTGCTTCCGGAGTGAGGTCAATCATCTGAGCCGGGTCAATGTAGAGAAGCGAATTCTTCTCCATCACTGCTGCAACACCCTTAGCCTTGGCGATTTCCTCAATTGCCTTCTGTGCCTTCTCATAGATAGGAGCCTGAAGCGAGTTCTGAAGCTGTGCGAGATCCTGCTGGATTGCCTGCTCGAATTCCTGGATTCTTGTCATGATCTGCTGGAGCTCATTAGCCTTGCTCTGAGCGATTGCAGGAGTCCAAGAACTCTGCTTCTGCTCGTACTGCTGAGCCTTTGACTGGTATTCCTCTACCATTGCCTGATATGTCTCCTGTGCCTCGAGGCTTGCAGCATCGATCTGTACACGTGCTGAATCCATCTCCGGCATGAGCTGCATGAGCTCAGTAAAGTCTACGTATCCAAGTTTAAAGTCCTGTGCAGACGCTGCGAGTGAAAGAAGTGCAGCCGCTGCGATAAGTGCGATTTTCTTCATGTCTTATGTGTTTAGTTTAATATTCTAGAACTGCTGTCCGATTACGAAGTGGAACTGACTTCTGCCGTTTGCCGCGTCATCGAAGCCCCATCCCCAGTCAACTCCAAGAAGACCGATCATCGGGAGGAACACTCTCACACCGAGACCCGCCGATCTCTTGATCTGGAACGGATTGAAATCTCTGATATCCGACCAACAGTTACCTCCCTCGAGGAAGAGCAATGCGTAGATTGTCGACTGCGGCTGGAGGATAACAGGATATCTGAGCTCGACTGTGAACTTGTCATACACGTTACCGGCGTAGTAGTTTCCTGATGACGATGTACCTGTCACGGTAGGAGTCAATGAGTAGTTCTCATAACCTCTGAGCGAGATGATTTCCGATCCGTATGTATCGTAACCTGACATACCGTCACCACCGACGCGGAATCCTTCGAACGGAGAGTAACCCCACTTTCTGTTGTAGTATCCAAGGTATCCGAACTGAGCACGTGCCATGAGGACGAGATCACCTACGAGTTTCTGGTAAACCGCTCCCTTGAATGACCACTTGTGGTACTCGATCCACTTGTATCTCTCCTCTGAAGTCTGGAGGTCGTAGTTGATTTCTCTCCAGTCGGTTGTGTAGATCGGTGTCGGATTGCCGTCCGCATCAAGTTTCTTGCTGTCGTATCCGCTGATACCGTTCTTTCTCATCAGAGAGTAAGGAGGTGTAAGCTGGAGAGAGAAGCTGAAATCCGAACCCTGACGTGGGTAGATCTGCTGGTCTGTCGAGTTACGTGACAGGCTCAATGTATAGCTGAGGTTATGGGAGATACCTGTGTCGAACATGAACTGGTACGCCCAATCCTGGAGCTTGTATGTCTGCCAGCTGAGCTGGTTGTAGAGTACGAAGTAGTTATCCGGCCATTTCAGACGCTTACCGAGACCTGCGGCAAATCCGTAAACCTCCATGAACTCGTCATTGTTCAACACGTTGAACGCAAGGTATGAGTTTGTCTGACGGGTGTAGTAAAGCGACAGGCTGAGCGACGTAGGCTTCTTTCCGAAGAGCCATGGCTCCGAGAAGCTTGCCGAAAGGCTGGTGTAATATGTACCGTTTGTCTGGAAACGTACAGAGAGATTCTGCGCATCTCCAAGCGGTACAGGACGCCAAGCCGTCTTGTCAAAGAATCTGCGTGTCGAGAAGTTGTTGAAGCTTACACCGACTGTTGCCACGAAGGTGTTACCTCCCCATCCTCCGGAAAGTTCAAGCTGGCTGGATGGTTTCTCTGTTACATTATATATAACGTCTACAGTATTGTTGAGCTGGTTAGGGATGATCGAATATCCCTTCGCAGGGTCTGCAATCGCCTCCGGGTCGAACTGTCCCATTGATGCGATCTCTCGGATCGAACGCTCGAAGTCACTCTGACTGAAAAGATATCCAGGGCGTGTGAACACCTGTCTTCTTACTACGCGCTCATTGGTAAGGTCATTACCGTTGATGACGATGTTGTTGAGCGTTGCAGGCTTGCCTTCCACGATTCTCATCTCGACATCCACTGAGTCACCCTCGACATTGAGTTCTACAGGCTGGATGTTGAAGAAGAGGTAACCGTTGTCGCGATAAAGCTTTGAAACATCATACTCAGACTGCTTTCCGCCACCGAAGAGACGCTTTTCCATTGTAACGACGTCATAAACGTCACCCTTGTTGATCTTGAGGATCTCATTGAGCATTTCTCCGGAATATACAGAGTTACCTGTCCATGTGATATCTCTGAAGTAGTACTGCTTACCTTCTTCGATATCGAAATCGATCTGAAGACGGTCAGGCTCGACATAATACATTGTATCCTTTACAATACGCGCGTCACGGTAACCTGCCTCATTGAAGACGCTGAGCATCGCACGTTTGTCGTTGTCGTATTCCTTCTCCTGGAATTTCTTTGAACTGAAGAAGTTACGAGGACGGGCGTCACGTGTCTTCTTCATGGCCTTCACGAGTTTGCCTTCCTTGACATGGTCGGCTCCGTTGAATGTGATGGTCTTGATCTTGACCTTATTGCCTCTGTTTACATCGAACTGTACTCGGATGGCACTGCGGATAAGAGTATCCTGCTTTGTATTCACATTGACCTCTACATTCTGGAAACCTTTTTCCTTATAATATCTCTTGATGATATCGGATGAGGTCTTTGCAACGTATTCAGAGAATTCACCTCCTCGACGAAGGTTGAGACGCTCCTGAAGTTCCTTCTGCTCTCCACTCTTGACTCCACTGTAAGTCCATCTTGACACACGCGGTCTCTCAATGATCTTGATCTTGAAATACGCAGTATCACGCGCTGGGGAAACTGAGTCAATCACCAACGACACGTCCTCAAAATATCTCTGAAGCCAAAGTCTGTTGATGATTGCAGACAACTCCTCGCTCGGAGCGGTAACTTCCATACCCTTCTGAAGTCCGGTGATCTGGATGATCTGTTCAGGTGAAAAATAATGGTTTCCCTCTACCTCAACGCCGCCGACAATGTATTTCTTTGGATTATTATAGTCTACCACGACACTGTTCCCCGCGTTCTGAGCAAAGGCTGTGAACGGCAGCAGGAGAAGCATCATATGGATGAATCTGAATACTTTCATTTTTTATCTCTATGTTTCAAAACTGCAAATATACGCAATTATTTGACTTTTCCATAACGTCTGTCACGTTTCGCATATTCTTCAACAGCTGCACGGAACTCATCCTTCCTGAAATCCGGCCATAAAGTATCTGTAAAAAGGAACTCAGAATAGGCTCCCTGCCACAACAGATAGTTGCTCAGACGGTTTTCACCGGAAGTTCTGACAATAAGATCCGGATCCGGAATACCTGCAGTAGCGAGATATCTGTCGAATCCACCGACCGACATATTCAGTATTTCCTCCTGTTTTTCCTGCGAAACAGCCGCTTCCTCCACCATCTTCTTTGCGGCCTGCAGAATATCCCATTTGCCGCTGTAGCTCAGGAAGACAATAAAAGTAAGCGCTTCATTTGCAGCAGTCATCGCCATGCACGAATCTATTTCTGCATTCAACTCCGGGGCAAGCCTTTCGCGGTTGCCGATAACCACGAACCTTACACCGTTTTTATTGAGTTTTTCCATCTCTGCGGACATGGCCTTGACCATAAGGCCCATCAATGCGTCAACCTCTTCCTGCGGACGGTTCCAGTTCTCCTCGGAAAACGCATAGACCGAGAGATATTTCACTCCCGTTTCCATAGCCGCCTCTACGCAGGCGCGGACACTCTCGACTCCCTCGATGTGTCCGTGTACTCTATCCTTACCTCTCTCTTTTGCCCAACGGCCGTTGCCGTCCATTATCAAAGAGACGTGCACAGGAATATTATTCATAGGTCTGGACTTTTGATATTATCTGATGTTTCTGACATCCTCACCCCAATACAGTTTGTCTGTCAGGGCCTGAATGAAATTGGATTTGTTGAGTCGGACACGCTTTAGCGAAAACTGTGCCGTTTTCACGACAATCGTTGTCGATTCAGGAACATTGAAGGTCCTGTTATCAGACGAGAACTCGAACTGTCCGTCTCGAGAATGAGTTGTAATTACGATTTCCGACGTGTCAGGAACGACCAGAGGACGGACATTGAGGTTGTGCGGAGCGATCGGAGCAACAATCAGCACCTTTGATTCCGGAAGGACAATAGGTCCTCCAACGCTGAGTGAATAGGCTGTAGATCCGGAACTTGTCGATATCACAAGACCGTCCGCCCAATATGTAGGAAGCTTCACACCGTCCACACACACATCTATGACAAGCATGGCAGCGCCGTTTCGTCTGACAGTCATTTCATTGAGAGCCAATGACTCTTCCGATTCCCATCCTTCCGCCTTTACTTCCGCGCCAAGCACGGAATGCGTCTCAATCGTATAATCTCCGGACAATATCGCGTCGGCGATCTCCTCCGGACGTCCTTCCGAAAGGAATCCCATACGTCCCATGTTGACACCGGCAACCGGTATCGACGCCGTGAGTGCGATCTGACCGGCAGACAGGAATGTACCGTCGCCACCTACACTCAGCAACATATCCGTGCCATCGTGAAGTTCCTCTGCAGAGTCCACAAAGTCAACGCAAGCCCCTCCTGCCTCAAGATCCGACACGAGTTTGAGGAGACGCTCATCAGCACGAAGATGCTCTGCACCTATGTATATTGCTATTCTCATAATTACAAATCAACCCTCAAAAATACTATAATATTCTTAAATTTGAACTTTATTATATATTTTTGTCACCTTAATCAAAACTGACATGACAAAACTAAGCGTCAACATCAATAAAATAGCCACCATAAGAAATGCAAGAGGCGGCAACATGCCCGACCTTCTCAAGGCTGCTGCAGACTGCGAGAAATTCGGAGCGGAAGGCATCACTGTGCATCCAAGGCCAGATGAAAGACACATCAGATATGAGGACGTAAGACAGCTGAAGCCGATCGTCACAACAGAGTTCAACATCGAAGGAAACCCGATTCCTTCATTCGTAGACCTTGTACTGGCAAACAAGCCTGCCCAGGTGACTCTCGTTCCCGACGCACACGATGCGTTGACATCCAATGCCGGTTGGGACACAATCACTTACAGAAGTTTCCTCACCGACATCTGTGCAGAATTCAAGAAGAACGGAATCAGGACATCGATCTTTGTGGATCCGGATCCGAAGATGGCGGAAGGCGCTGCATCATGCGGATGCGACCGCGTAGAGCTTTACACCGAGACATATGCAAGCAGGTTCAGAAACAATCCTGCTGAGGCAATCGCACCGTTCATCAAGACTGCAGAAGCAGCAAGGGACTGCGGACTCGGACTTAACGCAGGCCATGACCTGAATCTTGAAAACCTTGAATATTACATCCGAAACATTCCGTGGACAGACGAAGTATCCATCGGTCACGCAATCATATGCGACGCCCTTTACATGGGTCTTGAGAGAACTATCAGGGAATACCTTGCCAAAGTTCACATTTTTTAATTACCTTTGTAGAATGTTTCGACCATAACGGAAATAACTAACAACAATAAAAGACACAAAAATGAAAAACGTATCACTGATTATCAGTATTGTTGCACTTGCAGTTGCAACAGTTTTTGGCGCATTGAGCCTCTCAAAGGGTGGTAAGAATGTGGAGACTGCAGTTGAAGAGGCTGCTGCTGATGCTGTAGCAAGCAAAGGCGACATCGTCTACATCGACCTTGACAGAATCCTCATGGAATATGACATGGCTAATGACCTCAGATCGGTTGTTGAGACCAAGGTTCAGAATATCGAGGCAGAGGTAACAAGAAGAGGAAAGAAGCTTGAGAACGACGTAAAGGAGTTCCAGGAGAAGGTGAACAAGGGCCTTATGACCCGTTCAGTTGCTGAGGTTCAGCAGCAGAAACTCCTCAAGCAGGAGCAGGATTTCAACAACTACGCAGCTCAGAAGAACCAGGAGATCCAGGAGGAGCAGGTAGTTATGATGAACCAGCTCGGCGATGCAATCAAGACTTTCATCGACAAGTACAATGAGGAGAAGCAGTACGCTATGATCATCACAAACAACGGTGGTTCACCAGTGGTTACAGCAAACCCTGCCCTCAACATCACAGACGACGTTCTCGCCGGTCTTAACGACGAGTACATCAAGTCTAAGAACAACAAAAGCAAAGAGTAAGAATTGAAAATAGCGATACTGTCCTGTTTTTATCCCTATCGAGGGGGAATATCTCAGTTTAACGCATGCCTATATGGTGAACTGAGCAAACATCACGATGTCAAGGCGTTCAATTTCAGCCGCCAATATCCTGAATTCCTCTTCCCGGGTAAAACGCAGTTCGTAACAGAAGACGATGAGGCCGTACCAGTCGAGAGCGTATCTCTGCTGGATACGGCCAATCCGTTCTCATATATGAGGACATACCGCGCAATACGCGAATGGAATCCGGATGTCCTTATTGTAAGATACTGGATGTCGTATTTCGGCCCGTCCCTGGGTTACATCACACGCAGGATGAAAAAACACTGCAAGGTGATTTCCATCCTGGACAATGTAGTTCCGCACGAGCCACGCTTTTTTGACACACCTCTGACAAAGTATTTCCTTAAGGGAAGTACCGGTTGCGTCACTCTTTGCGAGGCAGTGTCCCATGATCTGCTCAGACTGAAGCCTGACGCGGAATATACAGTGATCCAGCATCCGCTCTATTCACATTTCGGACAGAAGAAGGATAGAGCCGAGGTGGAGAAGAAACTGGGGCTGAAGCCTGGAATGAAGAACATCCTCTTCTTCGGACTCATCAGGAAGTATAAGGGTCTGGACATTCTCCTTGAAGCTTTCGGCAAGCTTCCGGAAGACTACCAGCTGATAGTGGCAGGTGAGCCATACGGTTCTTTCGAGCCTTATCAGCAGATTATCGACAGGCTTCCAGGCAAGGACAGGATCATTACAGAACTGAAGTACATCAAGGATTCCGAGGTGACTGACTATTTCTCAGCCGCCGACCTTGCGGTCCTCCCGTACAGGACTGCCACACAGAGCGGCATCAGCTCTGTATCATATCATTTTGAAGTGCCTATGATTGTTACGGATGTAGGAGGTCTGAAAGAGACCATCGGTGACAGAGGAACCGGTATAGTCGTGTCGGAAGGCACACCGGAAGCAATAGCAGAGGCCATAGAAAATTATTTCGGCAACCCGCAGACAGCAGTGGAATGCATAGAGAACATCCGTCTGGAGAAGGAGAGACTGTCTTGGAAGGGATTCGCCGAGAAACTGACAGAGTTTATAGGACAACTTTAACATAGGGCTATGAAAAGTATTTTCAGACATATTTTCGGAGTAATGCTGACAGTCACATTGTCTGCTGCCGCAGTTAATGCGCAGGACTATGTGAGCACACCCGTAGAGATTTCCAAGGAGAAGGTGAAGATCGACGGCAAGATCTGCTATTCTCATATTGTCCTCGAGAAACAGACTCTCTATTCCATCAGCAAGGCATATGAAGTCAGCATTGACGACATCTACAGATACAATCCTACAGTAAAGGAAGCCGGCCTGAAAAAGAATTCCATCATCATCATTCCATCCAAGGATGCAATCAAGGCTGAGCAGCCTCTCGTAAAGGAGACTGTAAAGGCGGAGGCCCCTGCAGTGAAGGAACCTGAGGCAAAGGAAGTCGTGAAGACTGAAAAGAAAAAGGAGAAATCACAGCGCATTCACGTTGCGAAATGGTATGAGGATCTGGATGTGATTTCTGAGCAGTACGGAGTTACGGTTGAAGACATCATGAAGGCCAACAACCTGAGTGGCAGAAAACTGAACAAGCGCCAGAAACTCATCATCCCATATCCTGGAGAGGAAATCGAAGAGCCGGTGGTAAGCGCGGAAGAAACTCTTGCAGCCACAGAAACAGAACCGGAGCAGGAGATTGTAGCTGAAGACAGTTCTGCAGTTATCGCACAGCCTAAAAAGGAAATCGCCGCAAGCATCCTGATGCCGCTGACAACAACCGGGGGCGAGGCCAACAGAAACAACATGGACTTCTATTGCGGAGCTCTCCTTGCTGTGTATGACATGGCAAACAAAGGCATAGACTGCAAATTGAGCGTATACGACATCAACAGCGAGAACCAGTTCAGCGTAGAATCACTTGCATCAAGCGATTTCATCATCGGCCCTGTATCCACAGCGGATCTGACACGTCTGTTCAACGCAATCGGAGACAGCACACCGGTGATCTCTCCTCTTGACCCGAGAGCGGAGAAACTGACCATCAGCCACAGCTCGATGATACACATCCCTACTCCGCAGGCCACTCAGTACAAGGATCTGGTGAATTGGATCGGTGAAGATTTCACGGCGGGAGACAAGGTTGTGATGATTACCGAAAAAGGCGCAAGACAGAGTGCCGTCACAAGCGTGATGAAGGAGGCAATGGACTCATCATCACTTTCATACAACACTTTCTCATACAGCATTCTTGAAGGAAGAGACGTATTGGACCCGCTCACAGGCCTCATGAGCCTTGAGGGCACCAACAGAATTCTTATCGCATCAGAAAGCGAAGCCTTTGTGAACGATGTGATCAGAAACCTCAATCTTCTCATCTACAACAACATAGATATCACAATCTATGCACCTTCAAAGATCAGAGGATTCGAGACTATCGAAGTGGAGAATCTCCATAAGACCACTATGCACGTCAGTCTCGCATATTATATAGATTACGAGAATCAGGATGTAAAGGACTTCCTGTTGAAATACAGGGCGCTCTACAACACCGAGCCAAACCAGTTTGCATTCCAGGGATATGACATTGCCAGATACTTCATTGAGCTCTGCTCTAAGTATGGAGACAGCTGGAAAGAGAATATCGAAAACTATGACATGAACACGCTCCAGAGTTCGTACAAGATACGTAAGCAGGTTATCGGAGGATACCTGAACAACGGAGTGAGACGTATTGTATATGAAAACGGTTACGGCGTCAGAACGATCCGCTAACGGCCGGCAAGAAGCGACTCAGCATTGGCAATCGCCGCATCAGTGAGAGTCGAGCCGCTAAGCATACGCGCAACTTCAAGGACTCTCTGCTTGTCGGAGAGTCTTTCTATTTTAGACACAGCCCTGGATTCCGCAGGGTTGATTTCCTTTGATACCATATAATGGGCATTTCCCTTCGCAGCAACCTGTGGAAGGTGTGTAATGGCGAACACCTGCATATATGAGCCCATATCACAGATCATCGAGCCCATCTTGTCGGCAACGCTTCCTGATACGCCGGTATCGATTTCATCGAAAATCATAGTCGGCATATCCGCATAGCGCGCCCTCATTGCTTTCAGAGCGAGCATGATACGTGAAAGTTCACCACCGGAAGCACATTTCGCGACATCCACCGAATTGTGTCCTGTCGCTGAGAATCTGAATGAAATTGTATCCTTACCGGTCGGTCCGATCTGTGATTCGGTGACCTCCACCTCAAATACCGCATACGGCAACTCAAGGCCACGGATAGACTCTGTAACGTCGGCAGCGAATGTAACTGCAGCCTTGGTTCTTGACTCATGCAGGCTTGAAGCCACCTCAGACAAAGCCTTCTCTGTCTTTGAAATCTCGGCAACAAGAGCCTCACGTCTATCCTCCAAGGCTGTCGAATCAAAGAGCAGCTCCGACAGACGGTCACGGACAGAAATGAGTTCGGCAATATCATGACATGAATGCTTCTGCATGAGAGCATACAGCAGAGACATCCTGTCCTCTACTGCCTCAAGACGCTCAGGAGACATATCCACACGTGAGTTCAATGCAGACACCTCCGAATAGACGTCATCAAGTTCCTTTCTGCATGAATCTATACGTTCCGCAAGCTCTGAAACTGCCGGAACATATCTGCTTACACGTGAAAGGATACGATCCATCTCCTTGAGGGAAAGATCTATAGACAAGGCATCCGTTGACGGAGCGAACAGTTCCTCGACATTGCTGAGACCTGTCTTGATCTCTTCTGCATTTGCAAGCTGCTTCTGCTCTTCCTCCAGCTCCTCCAACTCCCCTTCACGGAGATTGGCCGACTCCAGCTGACGGTACTGAGCCTCATTATAATCCTTGTCCGCTGATATCCTTGAAATCTTCTGCTCGAGTTCCTTCAGACTGCCTTTCTGCTGTACAAGGGTACGCCACAGGCCGGCACATTCCGAAAGAAGAGCGGAATTGCCCGCAAAACAGTCAAGGGTTTCAAGCTGGAAATTCTTCTCTGAAAGGAGAAGAGTCTGATGCTGGGAGTGTATATCGATAAGGCATGAAGATATATCCTGCAATACTGCAACAGGCACCGGAGAATCATTTATGAACGCCCTTGAACGGCCTGAACGGTTCACAACTCGTCTGATGATGAGATGACCTTCGTCCCATTCAACCTCGTTCTCATCCAGAAGTTCTCTGATGCTTCCGTTATCTTCCGCCTCGAATTCGGCTTCCACGACACAGTTGTCCGCGCCCTCGGAAACCATTGACGCATCCGCCTTCGCTCCCATGAGAAGGGACAGCGCGCCAAGAAGGATTGATTTACCGGCTCCGGTCTGACCCGTAATAATGATCAGACCCTCCGGAAAATCAATCTCCAGAGAGTCTATCAATACGTAATTTCTTACCTGAAGCCGAGATAGCATGGCTGATTACTCTTCGTCCTGCTTAGCCATTCTGTAGAACACCTCACCGTTCTGGAACTCCTCGATAGAAACGAGGCTTGGCTTCGGCTGTCTTTCGTAATACTTTGAGATCTCGATCTGCTCACGGTTCTCAAAAACTTCCTCCATAGTGTCGCGGTCGTTCTTGAAGTCCTCGAGCTTACGTGTAAGCTCCTTCTTCTCTGCGATCGCTATCTGGTTCGCTCTCTTTGCAAGGATAACCACAGTCTCATAGATGTTTCCTGTTGGCTCAGCAAGGTCGCAAAGGTTTCTTGTCTGTGTGTTTGTAGGGATTTTCTTTGCCATTTTATGTATATTTTATATTTCTCTCTATTTAATTATACCGCCGGATTCAAATCGGGTTTCAATTATTTTTCAGAAACTTCAGGAGTTGCAACATTTCTTCCCAAAGCCTTCTGTGCCTTCGCATAGATAAGATCCAATTCCTTGCGATAATGCGAGTCCGGAAGTTCACCTACAAAGTTGAAATAATCGTCTATGAAAGTAAGATATCTCTCCTTCTGCTTCTGAGGAACACTCATGTAGGCATACTTGTATGACGACATTGCAATATAATAGAGAATATCCTCTCTATACATGTTTTCTGCGTCATCCTTAAGAACATTTCTGAAAGCAACTCTCGATGCAAGATAATCCTCCATCTTGTAGTAAAGCTTTGCGCTCTCGTATGCCTTTCTGTCAAGGCGCTCTCCAAGTTCTGAGAGCATCTCGCGGCATGAAGAGATTCTTTCCGACTCCGGATAGTCGATGATATACTCAGAAATCGCATTCATCGCCTTATAAGTCGGAGTCTGATCCAACTCATATCTCAATGTCTGGAGATAGAGGCAATCCAATCTCAGATATCTCGCCTCTGAAGCGAACGGACTTCTTGGGTAGCTTGATACGAACTGCTCGAAGTTTGTCTCCGCAGTGTAAAAATCCTTTGAATTGTAGTTGCTCAAGCCCCAGTAGTATTTCACTGTATCATCCTTCGCAGTTCCCTCTGTAAGCATAGAAAGGGACTCGAACAAAGCTGCAGACTTACCGTACTTGCCCAGCTCGAAATATTCAAATGCAGCCTTGTATTTTGCATCCACGTCGTTACTGTTCAACAGGAGCTCATACTGAGACTTGCAAGAGCAGATCGACACCAGCGCCAGAACTGCAAATATGAATCTGAATTTCATCTGTATATTGTTCTAATTATTTCATCTTAAGGAATTTCTCCGCATCGAGAGCAGCGCGGCAGCCTGATGCAGCTGCTGTAATCGCCTGTCTGTAGATCGGATCCTGTACGTCACCCGCAGCAAATACACCCTCGACATTTGTCTTCGATGTCTTTCCGTCAGTGATGATATATCCCTCCTTGTCTACAGCCACCCACTTGCTTACAAGCTCGGAGTTAGGATGATGTCCGATTGCAAGGAAGAAACCGTCGATAGCGATATCGAACACCTCACCGTCATTTCTCTGGATACGTGCACCTGTCACGCCGTAGTCGTCACCGAGCACCTCCTGAGTGTTGCAGTTCCAAAGGATCTCGATATTCTCAGTGTTTCTTACACGCTCCTGCATTGCCTCAGATGCTCTGAAGACATCTCTGCGGACGATCATGTAAACCTTCTTGCAAAGGCCTGCGAGATACGTAGCCTCCTCACATGCAGTGTCACCGCCACCAACGACAGCAACTGTCTTCTTTCTATAGAAGAAACCGTCACATGTAGCACATGCAGACACGCCAAGTCCTCTGTACTTGATTTCAGACGGAAGACCGAGATACTTTGCAGTCGCACCTGTCGCGATAATAAGAGTTTCCGCCTCGATCTGCTTCTCCGCATCGATTGTAACCTTGAACGGTCTCTCTGAAAGGTCCACATCAGTCACTGCGCCTGTACGCACGTCTGCACCAAGTCTTACAGCCTGAGCCTTCATTGTCGACATAAGTTCCTGGCCTGCTATACCGTTCTCGAATCCAGGATAATTCTCGATATCTGTAGTCGTTGTCAGCTGACCGCCTGGCTGTACGCCCTCATATACTACAGCCGCCACATCCGCTCTTGAAGCATAGATCGCTGCTGTATAACCGGCCGGACCACCGCCGACAATCAGACACTGTACTTTCTCCATATTAGAAACTGTTTTTAATCTTTCTGTGCAAAATCTTCGTCGCGTCCGGCATATCCGGACGACCAACTTGCAAATATAATGCTTTTTATCAGACTTTCATAAGGTGATCCTTCGCCATTCTGTAAAAGAGGCCTAAAAGGCAGTCCGGAAGTATCACGATAATCGGGAAGAACAGCTTGTTGAGAAGTCCGGGCATTGTGCCGCGGCGTCTGCAGAACGTCGCTCCAAGCGCCCTCTTTACGGCCCTCTCCGGGCTGATCATCACCGTCAGAACACGGGCAAGCTTCTTGAGGCTCGGCTTGATCGGAATAAGCGGAGTATCCACTGCTCCGAAATACGCATTCGTAACACTTACGCCGGTTCTTCTGCATTCGATTCTCAACTCACGTGAATAGTCCCTGACAAAACGCTTTGTGCTTCCGTACATTCCGATGCCCGGCCAGTTCATCCATGCTGCGAGCGACGAGATGTTGAGAATATATCCGCATCCTCTTTCCTTCATCGCGCCTACATATTTGCGGCAAAGCATCAATGGCGTGTTCATGTGTACCATCATGATGAGCTTGAGCATTCTCTCCGAAGTCTCGGCGATTGCCTGGCAATACATTACACCTGCATTGTTCACCAGAACCTCAACCTCACAACCAGCCGCTTCTGTAGCCTCATACACTTTGTCAGCAGCATCCATCACCGAAAGATCCTGGACAACAGACAGCATCTTCAACGAAGACTTGAATTCCGCCGGGACCTTGTCCGAAGCCTCTACCGACTCCTTCACGAACTTCTCGGTTTCTGCAAGTCCCGCAGCATTGATATCCACCATCACCACATTGTATCCCTTGAGAGCCAGATCTCTTGAGTAGATTCTGCCCATTCCGGATGCCGCACCTGTAACCACGGCATAGCGTCCAAATCCTTTAAATTTCTTTCCCATATTGTGCGCAATTCAAAACAGCTGCAAAGATATAAAAAATACAAGACATTTGGAATTTAGAATTATTCTAAATATCTTTGTAGCATGAACACACACAAATGCCCCACAATTGAAGAATACAAGGCTATTCTCAAGAAACATTCGCTCAAGGCGACACCGCAGCGTCTTGCCGTTCACGAGGCCATGATCGAGCTCGGTCATGCTTCTGCGGATATGGTTACAGAAAAGATCAAAGCCAACGGCACCGCAAAAGTGACATTGGCCTCTGTCTACAATATTCTGACGCACATGGCTATGCTGAAGGTATACAACTACAGACTGAGCGCCAACAACAAGATGTACTTCGATGTAAACACATTCAAGCACATCCACCTCTACGACCAGGAGAACCATATGTTCAAGGACGTGGTGGACGATGAACTTGTAGCATTGCTCGAATCATACCTCAGCCGCAAACGCGTCAAGGGTTATAAGATCGAAAGCATTGACATTCAGCTCGTCGCAAAGCCTACAAAGAAGAAATATCTCGCTTAGTCCCCTTGATTACGCAGAACGCGAAGAGGGATACGGCCAGCACAGTTCCTGCAATATAGCCTACTATCGGCGGCAGGCTGAATCCGAGCGGAGCGACAAGGATAAAGCAGATACATATGAAAGTCAGGAAAGCTGCAGGGATCGAACACATCCAATGCGGCTTTCCTTTATTTATAAGGTATGCCGCACCGGTCCACATCACCAGAGAAGCAAGCATCTGATTGGCGATACCCAGATAGCTCCATGCCGTAGAGAAGTCTACCTTACAGAAAAGGAAAGCGACCGCAAAAACAGGAAGACAGATCACCAGGCGGTTCAGTATCGGCTGCTGATTATATTTCATGAGGTCAGCAAGCGCGAGACGGAGACTTCTGAAGGCGGTATCACCTGATGTGATCGGGCAGATCACGACTCCAAGAATGGCAATCACAGCACCTACCTTTCCCAACCAGCTCTTGCATATCATATCCACGAGATCAGCAGCCTGCGCATTCCTTACTATCACACCGTTGATTTCCGTACCTACGGACGTCATGGCATTATTCAACCCCTCGGGACCGCCGCAATATGCAATGGCTGCAGACGCCCATATCATCGCTACAATGCCCTCTGCCACCATTGCGCCGTAGAATACAGGGCGTGCATATTTCTCATTCTTGAGACATCGTGCCATCATCGGCGACTGCGTGGCGTGGAATCCGGAAATCGCACCGCATGAAATCACGATGAACATCATCGGAAAAATGAGGTTGCGCTCAGGGGCGAAATGCCAGTTCTTCAGATCCGAAGGCACGAGCTCAAGCATCTTGTGGGTTCCATCGATCTCCCCCACAATCATCATTACACCGACTCCAAGGGCCATGAACAGGAGAACACCTCCCATAAAAGGATAGATAGATCCTATGATCTTGTCCACAGGAAGAAGAGTTGCTATGACATAGTAGGCGAAGATGATATAAAGCCACACTTCCTTGCTGAGTCCGGTCAGATTCTGGAGAAGTCCTGCAGGTCCTATAACGAATGAAACGCCCACCGCAATCAACAGGAATATCACCACGGCATTCATCAGGGCCTTCATTCCCTTGCCGAGATACCTTGCTGTAATCTCAGGCATGTTCACTCCCCCGTTACGGATGGACATCATTCCGGCAAAGAAATCATGGACGCCACCCATGAAGATACAGCCCACGACTATCCATATATATGCCGCAGGTCCGAAAGCCGCACCGGTGACGGCTCCGAAGATAGGACCGAGGCCGGCAATGTTAAGAAACTGGATGACAAACACCTTCCATGTAGGCATCGGAGCAAAGTCGACACCATCCGTCATTTCATACGCAGGTGTCCTTCTCGAAGGATCGACATCCAGATACCTGCCGACAATCTTACCGTAAATGAAATATGCTGCAACAAGCAGTATTATGGATAATACAAAGGTTATCATAGTGTTACGTGTTATCTGTAGGACACGGTCCCGTTTTATCTGCTTCAAATTTATCAAGTTAATCAATAAAATGCAACGAATATCCGCATTTTGGCATCTTATACGGGACTTTAAGAACTAATACAATTCATGAGAAGAATATTTGCATCTATCATCACAATCGGCGCTATCGTGGCAGTAGCAGCCACATCGTGCAAGAAAGACGACACAATCTGCTACAACAACGTAACAATGGGTAACATTGACGGTGAGACAATCATCAGCGATCAGGGAAACACATTCGACATAGTCGAGACCCCATATGAGATCGATCTCAGTGATTATAAGTATGGCAGAGTGATCCTCGCATGCGACGTCCTGACCCAGACTGCAGAAAAAAGATACAACATCCGCCTCAACGGAATCGAGTCTGTGCTCACAAAGCCTGCAGTGAAGGCCAGCACAATCACCGACATGGAGCTTGTGGTAGAGGATGCCATCATAATCAAAGACATGTGGTTCGGAGGCGGATATATCAACCTTCTCATCGAATTCGCACATAAGGAAGGCAGCGACAAGGCCCACTTCATCAACCTCATCCACGATGACACACTCGTAAACGAGAAGTACGCATTCTATCTCAGACACAACGCCTACGGTGAAGTCCCTAAGGAAGGCGAGGTATTCAGAAGTTCACTCGGATATGTAAGCTTCCCTATTTCACAGATCATCGAGGAAGACGAGGCTGAAATCTCCATCACATGGAACTCCCACAGAATGACAAACGTCGGATATGACCTCTATGAAACAGAGATCCTGACCAGAAAGGGAACATGGAAGAGAGCGGATTTCGAACACAAGCCAACCAGCGTGAAAGCATCCGCATCATTCCGAGTACGATAGATCATCAGAAAGCGATAAAGGCCTGCCAAGACGAATTAGTCTCGGCAGGTTTTTCTTTTTCGTCCTTGAGATTGACGAAGAAGTCAAAACCGGTCCACTGCTCAATCTGATCCACAGAAACGGTATACTCACCGTATGTATGGCCCTTCAGGTCATCATGAGGAAGCCAGAATCCCACCGAAAGGGCATCTGTTATTACGCCGTTCTGTCTATGTACCTTAAGGATTGCCTTCCAATAGTAGTTTGGAACCGGCAACTGCTTGCCGTCGTTCTTGTTGGTTATCCTGAGCGCCGCAAGGTTCTCGTTGACCTTCCTGAAAGAAGCGCCGGTAACAATATATAAGGTGTCGTCTGCAGGAACGGCATTTCTTACAGCCTCCTCAAGTTTCGCCCATATGCCTCCGTTGAATCCGTTCTGGATCTGAGGAGTCATATTCGTCGAATAATATGTCTGAGCCTGCATTTCCGGCACGGCATTTCTGTCCGCGTTGGGAATCTGATGACCTCGTGCATAGAAGTTATTCGGATAGTTTTCTGTAGCGACATTCGCTCCGTATCCTTTCGCCACACTTGTCTGCACATCCTTCGAAACCTTCGGATCATATCCCCATATTTCCTCTCGACCGGTAGTGGTATGTGCCGCACACAAAGGGTAAGCCACCCAGTAGGAGGTATAGGTATCCTCGTCATACAGTACTGTATAGTTTCGCTGCTGACGTCCCTGCATAGTCGCATAGTGTGTCACGGCATGTTCCGCCTCGCTGCGCCACTGGCCCGGAAGTTCAAGCCACGATGTGGAATTTATGCTCGGAGCCTCCTCGGCAACCATTGAAGACGAGGTCTCTTCAGGAGCTTCTGCAACCTTCTTTGCCGGTCCGCAGCCACACACAAGATATGCGACAATGATTCCAACTGTCAGCACAAGAATAACAATAAGTATGATTTTGAGTGTCTTGTTCATGATATGAATGTTTCAGTCTGATGTTTTACGCTCCAAAGATATAAAATTCGGAAAAACTTTAGGGCAAAATATTGCAGGTATGAAATTTTTACGTATCTTTGCAGTCCTTAAATCAACATGGTGCCCTTAGTTCAGTTGGTTAGAGCGTCAGATTGTGGTTCTGAATGTCATGGGTTCGAATCCCATAGGGCACCCAAAAGTCCTTGCAGCGTTGTTGCAAGGACTTTTTTCGTTATATCCCCTCCAGCTCAGACATAAAAAAAAGAAAAAAGCACAAGAAAAAGAAAAAATCCTACATGGCCCGCAGCGGAATATTGAACCGATGGCCGGGATGCAATATTTTTGCTGCAGTCAAAAACATGAAGGATTATGAAGCTGAAGGATTTTTGTGCGGACGAGATGCCGAGAGAAAAGATGATATGCAAAGGTGCGAGCGCATTGAGCAACACCGAACTTCTTGCAATCCTGCTGAGGACAGGAAGAGGCGGGATGAACGTGATCGATATGGCAAGGGAACTGCTGCAGAGCGGCGACGGATCGCTTAACGGAATTGCCGGAATGAGTCTGGAGAGACTGAAGGCCATCAGCGGGATCGGACCCGGCAAGGCGGTGACGATTGCGGCAGCCTTTGAGCTGGGAAGGAGGGTCAATATTGAAACTGCCGAAAATTGCTGCGAGCACATCTCCTCTGCAAAAAAGGTTTTCAGGATCATGCAGCCTATAATGAAGGACCTGGACCATGAAGAGTGCTGGGTGATTTTTCTGAACAAAGCAAACAGATTCATCGGGAAGGAAATGATAAGCCGGGGAGGACTCGACAGCACGATTATTGACAACCGCAGCATCATACGCAAGGCTATCGACAGGAAGGCGACCGGACTGATACTTGTGCACAACCATCCGTCGGGAAGCGCATTGCCTAGTACTGCGGACATAAGCCAGACACAGGCGCTGAACCGGGCATTGAAGACCTGCGACCTTGCATTGGTAGACCATGTAGTGATTTCAAAAGGCGAATATTACAGTTTCGCAGATGAGATTGCAACCGCTGTACATTAATTTGGAAAGAGTGAAAAATAAAGATAAATTTGTGTCTTGTAAACCAACAGTCACAGCCATGAAAGTCATCAATCTCGGAGAAAGCAATACCATTCTCAACAAGTTCGTCGCACAGATGCGCGACATAGAAGTCCAGAAGGACAGTTTGCGCTTCCGCAGAAACCTTGAGAGAGCAGGCGAGATATTCGCGTATGAAATAAGCAAGACTCTGGAATACTCGGAGAAACCGGTAACAACCCCGCTCGGCATTGCAAACATGAGCACCCACGATGACAAAATCGTTGTCGCAACCATCCTTCGTGCCGGTCTTCCTTTGCACCAGGGCATCCTCAACTATTTCGACGACGCCCAGAATGCGTTTGTGGCGGCATACAGAAAGTTCAACAAAAGCGAAGGATTCACCATCAACATCGAATATGCGAGCACACCTGACCTGGAAGGCAAGGTTCTCATAATCGCAGACGCAATGCTTGCAACAGGAGCATCACTTGAAATGACCTATAAGAAACTTCTCGAGTACGGCACGCCGGCATACACCCACATCGTATGTCCTGTCTCCAGCGCATATGCAGTGGAGTATCTCCAGAAGAACATCGACGGTGACAGAATCACTCTCTGGGTGGCGGGAATCGACGAAGAGCTCACCAGCAGATCATACATTGTCCCTGGTCTCGGAGATGCCGGAGACCTCGCTTACGGAAACAAAAAATAGAACATTTTTTATAATTCCTTTCTGAGTCTGGCCTTCGGTATTCCGAGCTGATCGCGGTATTTGGCGATGGTTCGGCGGGCAACCTTGTAGCCCTTCTCAGACATCTTGTCAACAAGTTCATCGTCTGTGAGCGGCTTGTGCTTGTCCTCATTATCGACGCACTCCTGAAGTGCCTTCTTCAACTCACGTGTCGAAACTTCCTCGCCGTCCTGATTTTCCATACCCTCCGAGAAGAAGTACTTAAGCGAATATATACCGAAATGAGTCTCGATGTACTTGCTGTTCACAACTCGTGAAATCGTAGAGATATCAAAGCCTGTCATCTCAGCTATATCCTTGAGAACCATCGGTTTAAGATTAGACTCATCTCCATCGATAAAATACTCTCGCTGGTAATCGAGAATAGCCTTCATCGTGCATGACAATGTATTGTGGCGCTGCTTGATAGCCTCTACGAACCATTTTGCAGAATCAAGCTTCTTCTTTACGAAAGCCGCCGCCTCCTTCTTTTCTCTTTCCGACGAATTCGCTGCCTCCATAAGGATATCCGCATACTTTCTGTTCACCTTCAACTCCGGAACAGAAAAACGCGGCATTGAAAGCAGAAGTTCACCATCCTTATACTCAAGAACAAAATCCGGAACGATCTGCTGAGCCTGATCGCTGTATGAATCGTCGATCTGACCTCCCGGCGAAGGATTGAGCTTAAGAATCTTAGACATAGCCGCCTTGAGATCCTCCTCAGAAATTCCCATACGGGTCATGATCTTCTGATAATGCTTGGATGTAAACTCGGCGAAGTGGTTCTTCAGGATTTTCTCTGCATTTTCCACAGCCTCGGAACGGCGTAGATTCCTGATCTGAAGAAGAAGGCATTCACGAAGGTCTCTCGCTCCTACTCCGGCCGGTTCAAACTCCTGAATGATCTTAAGCATTTCAAGGACTTCCTCCTCTGTCGTGCTTATGTTTGCCCTCAGCACGAGATCGTCCACTATACTGTCAATGCTTCTGCGAAGGTAACCGTCATCATCGAGACTTCCGATGATGAACGAACCCACTGCATACTGATGTTCTGAAAGACTTCTGTAGCCAAGCTGTTCCTGGAGACTCTGTGTAAAGCTTTCCTTTACAGAAAATGTGCTGTACTGAGGTCTTTCTTCCTTTCCGCTGTATATGTCTGAACGAAGGCGATAGGCCGGAATCGGATCGTCATCCTTATATTCCGACAATGACACCTCGCGTGGTGCCTCCTCAACCTCCGACTCCGCAGGCTGTTCCTCATCCAGCACCGGATTCTCCTCTATCTCCTTACGGATACGCTGTTCCAACTCCTGGATAGGGAGTTCGATAAGCTTTATAGTCTGAATCTGCAGAGGTGAAAGCTTCTGGGTCTGCTTGAGTTCTAAGCCTTGTTTCAACATAATTAAACCTTTAAAGTTCAACAGCTATAGGTCTGAGGACCTTGATGGTATCGACCACATAGGCATTGGACTTGTCTACAACCGGATATGAGATGTTTTCCTTCACGACGAATGCGCTTGGGAAAGCTCCCTTGATGTCCGAAAGAAGCGCCATCGCTTCTGACTTTGTCCTGAAATCACCTACTGTGACCTTGAAATATGGATTGGCATATGTTCTATATGCCTTAACCTCATGGAACATTGATTCGAATTTCTTCAAAGCCTCCTCCGACTCTGTACGTGCGGACTGTTTGTTGTCGAAGAAAATTCTTACTCGATAGCCGGAAACAGTCCTTTTCGGATTGTTCTCGACCTGCTTTCTTAACGCCGCCGCCACTTCCTGCGGCTGATAGATTTCTACATCTGCATTGCCACCGTTTGCCTTGAGTGGCATAATGTGGAAAATATCTTTTCCTGCAAGCACCGAATCGACTCGTGACACATGTCTGTACACTACCGAATCCACAAGTTCATAGCCTTCCGGCACCTCGATCGACTGAGCCGAGGCTGTGGTCGCACAGAAAGATGAAAGCAGAAGAACGAACACGGAAATTATAAGAAAATCAGATCTTTTCATTGTAATATTCCTCCAATAGATTTTTCACAGGTATATCTTTATATTCTCTTTTCATTTTCACACCCGCCGCCTTGCCGCGAGCCGAAAGATCGATTGTACATTCCTTGAGTTTGCGGATGTCGGTAAATGTCAACATATACATGACTCCGACGCCTTTATCAAGCTCAAACCTGACATTCATGCTGTAGTCATCTGTCTGTCTCGGCTTCAAAGTCACAGGATCGAGGGCTATATTACCAAGAACCTTGCCAGAATGCTTTACCACACCGTTAAGTTCTTCAAGAGTCATCTTGCCTGCCGGGTTATCCACCCTTACGGACAGGACAGCTTCGCCTGCACGCAAACCTTTCATATTCACCGATTCCACCTTTACGGAAAGGACTTTGACCTCCGTATACTTCTTACAACCTGTGAATGTCATAAGCACAAGCATAAGGACAGAAGTCAACAATAAAACGCCGATTCTTTTCACTTCAATAAGTATTTATATCAAGGCAAAGGTAAGTATATTCACCGAAAAAACCTATCTTTGTGCTGACGTAAAGAATATGGACATGCGCAATATAAAACCTATCATAGACCCTTCCAGACCAAAGGTCTACATCGAAACATACGGCTGTCAGATGAACGTGAACGACAGTGAAGTAATCCTCTCGATCCTTCAGGATGCAGGATATGCATTGACTGAAAACATCGAGGAAGCAGCCGTGATTCTTGCCAACACCTGCTCTATCCGAGACAACGCCGAGCAGAGAATCTGGGGCCGAATCGACCAGTTCAAGATACAGAAGAGAAAGAGACAGGATGTCGTTATCGGCATTGTGGGATGTATGGCAGAAAGACTCAAGGATGAGCTTCTGAAAGCTGTGGACATTGTTGCAGGACCTGATTCATACAGGACTCTTCCTGATTTGCTGGAGGCCGTGCGCCCCGACAACCCTCAGATCAACGTTCTTCTCTCGCACGAGGAGACTTATGCAGAAATTTCACCTGTCAGAATGGACAGGAACGGCATCTCTGCATTCATCTCTATCATGAGAGGCTGCAACAACGTATGTTCTTATTGCATAGTCCCTTACACACGTGGCCGCGAGCGCAGCCGTGACGCCCATACCATCGTACGCGAGGCTCAGGAGCTCTGGGCGAACGGATACAAGGAGGTCACCCTCCTCGGCCAGAACGTGGATTCATACAGATGGGAGGACGTGGATTTTGCGAAGCTTCTCGAAATGGTCGCAGAGGTAAACCCGCAGCTCCGCGTAAGATTCTCCACATCACATCCTAAAGACATCAGCGACGAGGTCATCTACACCATGGCCCGCCACGAAAACATATGCCGCCACATCCATCTTCCGGTACAGTCCGGCAGCAGCATCATGCTGGAGAAGATGAGACGCAAATATGACCGCGAATGGTATCTCGAGAGAGTGGACAAGATCAGAAGCGTGATGCCGGACTGCGGAATCACCACCGACGTCATCGCGGGATTCAGCGGCGAGACCGAGCAGGATCACCAGGATACGCTTTCGCTCATGGAGAAGGTCGTGTTCGATTCTGCATTCATGTTCGCATATTCGGAAAGACCGGGAACACTCGCGTCGAAGAAATATCCGGACGATATTCCGTATGAGGTAAAGACCGCAAGACTCAACGAAATAATCGCTCTCCAGGGCCGAATGAGCCTCAAGAGCAACGAGAAAGAGATCGGAAAGGTGATGAAGGTACTCGTCGAGGGTCCTTCTAAGAGAAATCCTGAGGAACTCTGCGGAAGAGCGGGAAGCAATAAGATGTGCGTATTCCCTTCACGCGGCGAAAAGCCGGGTGACTATTGCGAGGTGGAGGTCGTTTCGGTGACTTCCGCGACGCTCCTTTGTCGACGAATCGACTAACACCACATAATATGGAGAAATACATACTTGCCCTCGACCAGGGAACAAGCAGTTCCAGGGCTATCGTATTCGACAGACAGGGCCAGACCAAGGCAGTGTCTCAGAAGGAGTTCACCCAGATCTTCCCGAAACCGGGCTGGGTCGAGCACAACCCTATGGAAATCTGGTCGTCCCAGGCCGCGGTAATCGCCGAGGCCATCACTTCCATTGACATCAACGGACTGAACATTGCCGCAATCGGTATCACAAACCAGCGTGAGACTACGATTGTGTGGGATGCAGAGACCGGAGCGCCTGTATACAACGCCATTGTATGGCAGGACCGCAGAACATCAGAGTACTGCGACAGCCTCAAGAAGGACGGGCGTACCGACCTCATCCGCAGCAAGACAGGTCTCATCATTGACGCATATTTCAGCGCGACAAAGATCAGATGGATCCTTGAAAACGTGCCGGGAGCACGTCAGAAGGCAGAGGAAGGCAAGCTTCGCTTCGGAACAGTGGACACATGGCTCATCTGGATGCTTACCAGAGGAGAGGTTCATGTGACCGACGTCAGCAACGCATCCAGAACAATGCTTTTCAACATCCACACTCTTCAGTGGGACAAGGAACTCATGGAATTGTTCGACATTCCTGAATCGATGATGCCAGAGGTGAAATCATCAAGCGAGGTATACGGATATACCAAGACCACGCTTTTCGCTCATGAGGTTCCGATCGCAGGTATTGCAGGTGACCAGCAGGCCGCCCTTTTCGGTCAGATGTGTACAGAACCGGGATCGGTGAAGAACACATACGGCACAGGCTGCTTCCTCCTTATGAACAGCGGAGAGAGACCTATCATGTCTTCGAACAACCTGCTTACAACGGTTGCATGGAAGATCGGCGACACCGTGAATTACGCGCTTGAAGGCAGTATTTTCGTAGCAGGATCAGTAGTACAGTGGCTTCGCGACGGCCTCGGAATCATCAAGTCCTCATCTGAGGTTGAGGAACTTGCGGCCAGCGTTCCTGACAACGGAGGCGTATATTACGTACCTGCCCTCACCGGACTCGGCGCACCGCATTGGGATCAGTACGCAAAGGGCAGCATATACGGTATCAGCCGTGGAACCACAGCTGCACATATCGCCCGTGCGGCACTTGAAGGCATCGCATTCCAGACCATGGACATCGTCAATGCAATGCAGAAGGACGCAGGCATCACCCTCAAGGAACTCAAGGTGGACGGCGGCGCTTCGCGAAACAATCTTCTCATGCAGTTCCAGGCGGATGTACTCGAGACATCTGTAATCAGACCGACCGTAACAGAAACCACTGCTCTCGGAGCGGCATATCTCGCAGGTCTCGCAGTGGGATACTGGGAGAGTCTCGACCATATCAAGAGCCAGTGGGGCGTCGAGAAGGAGTTCAAGCCTGCCGCTGCAGCAGAGGACGTTGCCGCCCTTAAGGAAGGATGGGCCGACGCAATCAGAAGAACATTAACCAAACAATAACCTATTACCGATATGATGACAAATTACATATTCGAGTTCATCGGCACAATGGTGCTGGTACTCCTCGGCGACGGCGTATGCGCCGCAACCAGCCTTAACCACAGCAAGGCGAAGGGTGCAGGATGGATTGTTATCGCAATGGGATGGGGCTTCGCAGTAATGGTGGCCGTATTCATTTCAGGTGCGATTTCAGGAGCACACCTCAACCCTGCAGTCAGCCTCGGATGCGCTCTTGCAGGAACAATGGCATGGAGCGCCGTTCCCGGTTATATCATTGCTCAGATGTTGGGCGGATTCGTAGGTGCAGCACTCGTATGGCTGTTCTACAAGGATCATTATGACGCTACAGAAGACCCAGACACGAAGCTCGGCACATTCTGTACAATGCCTGCCATCGAGGGTCACAAGGTGAGAAACTTCTTCTGTGAGGCCTTGGCTTCATGGCTGCTTGTATTCGTGATTCTCGTATTCGGACTTGATGCAAACATCCCTACAATCGACGCTGAGGGTGCACATCTTCACATCGGTATGGGAGAGCTCGGAGCACTTCCTGTAACATTCCTCATCATGGCCATCGGTATGTCACTCGGTGGTGCTACAGGATATGCAATCAACCCTGCACGTGACCTCGCACCGAGAATCGCACATGCAGTACTTCCGTTGAAAAACAAGAGAGACAGCGGATGGGGTTACAGCTGGGTACCTGTTGCAGGTCCGATCGTCGGAGCAGCAGTTGCAGCACTTACTTATATTGTTCTGTTCTAGAGAATCTCAAACAGTTCATTCGCTATATCGCGTGCAAGGATACTATCAACCTGCGCGCGATATTTTTTATATGCGCCTTCGAACTCATCCTTGAACTCGGACTTGAGCGGTTCTGCAGGAGGAGAGTCCATTTTGAGAGGATTGATAGGACTGCCGTTCTTCCATACACGGAAATCGAGGTGAGGGCCGGTAGATCGTCCTGTAGAACCTACATATCCGATGACCTGTCCCTGGCGCACACGCTGACCGGTCTTGAGACCTTTGGCATAGCCGGAAAGGTGAAGATACGCTGTCGAATATACGGAGTTGTGGCGGATGCGGATCGTGTTTCCGCCGGCGCCTTCATATTTCATGCTCGTAATGACACCGTCGCCGATTGTCATTACCGGGGTTCCCTTAGGCGCGGCATAGTCGATACCAGTGTGGGGCTGCACCTTTCTTGTCACCGGGTGTTTGCGGGCATATGAAAAGCCGGAGCTGATGCGCGAGAATTTGAGAGGCGCTTTCAGGAAAGCCTTACGCATGCTTTCGCCTTTTTCGTTCCAATATATATTGCCGCCGTCTTTCTGATCGAACATGACAGAAGGAAGGTCTTCCTTGCCGCGGGTGAAAACCGCATATCTTACGGTATCTACTGCCACCACTTCCCCATCGCAGACCTTCTCTTCATAAAGCACCCTGAAACGGTCTCCCTTCTGCAATCCGAAGAAGTCTACTGTCCATGCGTAAATATCTGAAAGAGAAAGGATAAGATATGACGAAACGCCGGCATTCCTCATATCCACCCAAAGAGAGTTATTGATGGTCACGTCAGCGTAGCGAGTCTCCACGGTGACAGGTTTTTCACATCTGTGCGCCTGGTACGGCGGCTGACATGCAAACACGATATCCGATGTACGGGAATCCTCGTATACTATGTACTTGAGAGCATCGTCATCAGTGTAGTATGCCTTGTATGAGTTGCCGACACGGAGGGTCTTCACATCGAAGACATCAGCACAGGCCATAGTCAGGTTGTAACCATCCTGAGCAGACATTCCGAGAGATGTAAGAAGATTGGAGAAGAACTGGCCGTTCTTCACCTCTCCCTGAACGCATCTTAGCGAGTCAGGATTGAATCCGAGCGGATGCACTTCCGCTGCCTGCGGTTCTTCAGATGTTATCTGGCTGTTTTCTGAGGTTTTGCACGAAACGGCGAAGAGCACCATTGCGAGCAGTATGTATACTTTTTTCATTTTCAACGTTTATCGGATGCAAAACTACAATTATTTTTTGAGACTGGGAAGGTAGGAACTCCGTACACAAAATACGACCATTTGATATAGAGAAGAAAAATCACTACCTTTATTAGTTCTTATGTAGCCACTATGGGCAACATAGACTGCAGACTTATAACATTACAACAGATACAACATGAGAAAACACTTTTTGTTCGTTGTGGCAGCGTTATGCCTCATACTCACGACATCAGCAGTCGCGGCAGAAAAGAATGCGAAGCCATTCGTGCTTCCGGAGCTCCGCGAATGGGAAGGCGGCGAGGGTGAATTCGCAATCACCAAGGCCACAAAGGTAGTATGCGCAGACAAGACAGCGGAACTTGCCGAGGTCGCAGAACTCTTCGCAGAGGACATCCAGAAGATGTTCGGCATCAAGGTAAAGGTTTCCGGTGGGAAAGCTTCCGAGGGAGACATCGTGATGAGCATATGCGAGGATAAGAAACTCGGAGACGAGGGCTATAGCGTAAACATCAGCGAGAAGGTCGAGATCAAGGCAACAACCACACGAGGCCTCATCTGGGCGACAAGATCACTGCTTCAGATCGCCGAACAGAAAGGTGCTAAGCTTCCGCAGGGAAAGATTACCGACTACCCTGACTATGGAGTACGCTGCTATATGCTCGACGTGGGACGCAAGTTCGTTCCTATCCAGTATCTCCACGACTATGTGGACCTGATGGCATACTACAAGATGAACACCTTCCACATTCATCTCAACGACAATGCAGACTGGAAATATTTCAATTCAGACTGGAACAAATGTGCAACAGGCTTCCGTCTCGAAAGCGACTTCTTCCCTGGACTTGCTTCACGCGACGGCTACTATACAAAAGAGGAATTCAAGGAACTCCAGAAGCACGCAGAAAGAGTAGGCATCGAAATCATCCCTGAGATCGACACTCCTGCACACTCACTTGCATTCGCACAGTACCGTCCGTCACTCGGCAGCGAAGAATATGGCAGAAACCACCTCGACATCTTCAAGGATGAGACATATTCATTCGTAGATTCGCTCTTCCTTGAGTATCTTGGAGGCGAGGATCCTGTCTTCCGCGGGCCACGTTTCCACGTTGGTACCGACGAGTATTCAAATAAGAGCCAGGAGGTCATCGAAAAATTCCGCTATTTTACAGACCACTGCATCAGAGAAGCAGAAAAGTATGGAAAGCAGGCTTGCGTATGGGGAGCCCTCTCACGCTCAAGAGGAGAGACTCCTGTGAAGGTCGAGAACGTGCTTATGTACGCATGGAACAACAGATACGCCAACCCTGAGGAAATGATGAAGCTCGGCTACGACCTTATCAGCATGCACGACCGTACAATCTACATCGTTCCTGCAGCAGGATACTACTACGACTTCATGGACTGCAAGAAGCTCTACGACACATGGACCCCTAGCAACATCGGCAACTACACCTTCCCTGAAAAGCACCCGCAGATCAAGGGTGGCGGATTCGCACTCTGGAATGACCACATGGGCAACGGCGTAAGTGCAAAGGACATTCACTACCGCGCTCTCCCTGCAATCCAGACACTTGTAGTAAAGATGTGGGCAGGAAAGAATCCGGGACTCTCATATGAAGAGTTCGACGCCCTCCGTCAGAATCTGAGCGACGCTCCGGGCGTAAACATAGCAGGACGCTACTATGGCGAGCAGAAAACTCTCATCGAGATGCCGGTTGTGAAGCCTTCATGCGACCTTGCAAAGAAATCAGGCATCCGTGAGATCGGATACTCATACAGCGTTTCATTCGACGTGGAGTTTGACGAGACTGAGAAGGATGGTGCAGTTCTTTTCTCATCGGAAGACGCTAAATTCTATCTCACAGACCCTACAGGCGGCATGCTCGGATTCGCACGCGACGGTTACCTCAACAAATTCAACTACCGTTGCTACCCTGACGAGAAGGCGCATATCACAATCTGCGGTAACATGCACGACACACGACTCTATGTGAACGGAAAGCACGTAGAGACTCTCGAGAAACAGAAACTTTTCCGCGGATTGGACGGCAAGCGCATTATGTACTTCCTCCGCACCCTTGTGTTCCCTCTCGAGAAGACAGGCGAATTCAAGAGCAAGGTCACAAACCTCAAAGTTGATAACTACGAAATATATAAATAAGCTTTATGAGAAGAATCATCACAGCAATTTTGGCAGCAGCCATCGGACTGTCATGCGCAGCTAAGAATCCCCCACAGGTCGCAGGACTCCTCGATCGTATCGGAGGCGAAGGCACAGCAAAGCGTTTCGAGACACAGGTGAAGGAATCCATTTCAGAGGACGGAAAGGATGTGTTCATCATCGGATCGAAGAAAGGCAAGCCTTTCATCCAGGGTAGTTCAATGAGCGCCCTCACAGCAGGTATCGGATGGTATCTCAACCACTACGCACATATCAATCTTTCATGGAACAACCTTACCACTGACCTTTCAGCGGTAGAACTTCCAGTTCCTGCAAAGAGCGAGAGACGCGAATGTTCTGCCGAGTACAGATATTATATGAATTACTGCACCTATTCCTACTCAATGGCCTTCTGGACACAGAAAAGATGGGAGCAGGAAATCGACTGGATGGCTCTTCACGGCATCAACCTTCCGCTTGCGCTCATCGGTACAGATGTAGTATGGAAGAATATGCTTGAGGAGATGGGCTATACCAGGGAAGAGATAAACAGATTCGTAGCCGGACCCGGTTTCCACGCATGGTGGCTCATGAGCAACCTCGAAGGTTGGGGTGGCGAGAATCCTGACTGGTGGTACCTAAGACAGGAGAAACTTTGCAAGTTCGTCCAAGGCAGAATGAGGGAACTCGGCATGAGTCCGGTCCTTCCTGGCTTCGGAGGCATGCTGCCAAGCAACGCAGCCGAGAAAATGGGAGTAGACGCAATCTATCAGGGCTATTGGTGCTCAGGATTCAGAAGACCGTCATTCCTTCTTCCTACAGACGAGAAGTTTGACGATATCGCGGCAATGTACTACAAGCATTTAGAGAAGATAATGGGATCTGCAAAGTATTACAGCATGGACCCGTTCCACGAGGGTGGACTCACAAAGGGTGTAGACCTCAAAGCTGCCTACGGAACAATCTATTCAGAGATGGTGAAGAACTCACCTGGCTCAAAGTGGGTGCTCCAGAGCTGGGGTCACAATCCGAGGAAAGAGGCACTTGAAGGGGTTCCTGTCGGCGGATTCATCATTCTTGACCTTTTCTCTGAAGGAAGGCCAAGATGGCAGTCAGGATATGATGGACACGAGTTTATCTGGTGTATGCTTCACAATTTCGGAGGAAAGCTTGGTATTCAGGGACGCCTTGACGCCACTCTCAACGGATTCTCCGAAGCAAGCGGGAAGTTCCCGTCAAACGCAAAGGGCGTCGGCGCAACACCGGAGGGAATCGAGACCAACCCTATTCTATACGACGCCGTTTTCGAAGTCCCATGGCTGAAGCCAGAGGAACGTGCCGGATGGACTGCTTCATGGTCGGAGGCCCGTTACGGACAGAAGAGCGAGAACATGGAGCAGGCTTGGGAGATCATGAGAAAAACAATTCTCGACGGTCCGATGCAGCAGCAGAGCGACATCGAGGCCGTTGTATGTGCCCGTCCTGAACTTGATGTCAAAAAGGTTTCAGGCTGGGGCACCAGCAGACTTTACCATGACATCCAGGCTATGCGCAAAGCTGCGGCCCTCATGCTTTCGGAGAAGGAAAGATTCGGAGGCCATCCAAACTACCGCTATGATGTCACAGACGCTGTACGTCAAGCACTTAACGACTCCACATACACACTCCTCCAGAACATTTCATCATGCTACAAAAAGGGAGACAAGGAGGGTTTCAGAACAGGCTACAGGAACTATCTGAGCATGATCAAGGACATCGACCGTCTCCTTTCGCAGTCCGATCTTTTCACCCTCGACAGATGGGTAAACTCGGCAAGAGCGATCTGCGACGAGGTGGAGGGCACGACCGAAGCCGACCGTGACTGGCTCGAGTGGAATGCACGCACACTTGTGAGCGTATGGGGCCCGGAAAAATCTGCCAACCACGGACGTCTGCACGACTACTCACACAGGCTCTGGGGAGGTATGCTCAGAGACTTCTACCTTGTACGATGGGAGATGTTCTTCAAGGCACTTGACGAGGGCAGAACCATCACTCCGGAGGAATGGTTCAGGTTCGAATACGACTGGTCATGCAGCAACACAATCTCGAAAATCGAAGCCGAAGACGCAGAGGACGTGGCAGAGGAACTCTTCAGGAAGTACTTCACACTCTGACACAACATATTACATCACACAGATCGGGGGACATTGCCATCGCGGCAGTGTCCCCCGAAAACCATAACCCTATTATTAACAACTAAACTAACCGTACCCTGATATTTACAAAAGCAGTGCCATGACATGACAGATATCCGCTGCTATGTGTTGTTGAAATGTTGTGGAAAAATTTGTGGAAAAATTTGGAAGATTGTGGAAGAAAATGGAAAATTATTTCTACTTTTGCAGACGATAGCGTGAAAGAAAAATACAACTAATCTATGATCAAGTTTTTTGGCGAATATAATGCGAAAGTGGACGACAAGGGAAGAATCGTATTCCCTGCCGCCTTCAAGGGCATTATGCCTGCCGACGGTGACATGAGATTCGTCATCAGGAAGGACACCTTCTCTGACTGTCTCGAGATGTTCACCATGTCGGAGTGGGAGCGCCAGTCGGAAGAGGTCCGTTCAAGACTCAACCCGGCTTTCAATGAAAATCACGCTAAATTCTGGAGAGCATATATGCACAACTGCACCATGGTGGAGCCAGATGCAAAGGTTGGACGCATATCGATCCCGAAGAAGCTTCTTGAAATGATCGGCGTGACCAAGGAAGTCGTCTTTTCCGGCAACGATTACAAGATCGAGATCTGGGCCAAAGAGAACTTTGAGTCCAGTGTCATTTCAAACGAAGAATTCATCTCAATTGCCGGTTCACTGTCTGATCTTAGATAGAGGAGGAATCGGAAATGTCAGAATATCATACATCCGTACTATTAGACGAAAGTGTATCCGCTTTGGTAGAAGCCAAGGACGGAGTCTATGCTGATGCAACATTCGGCGGAGGCGGGCATACTGCCGAAATTCTTTCACGCTTATCACAAAATGGCAGCGTGCTCGCCTTTGACCGTGACCTGGACGCAATCGGCAACAGAATAGACGATCCGCGTCTGACGCTCATCAGAAGCGACTTCCGCTGGATCCACAACCACGTGCTTCACCAGGGATACAAGGACGGCATCGACGGCGTACTCGCAGACCTCGGAGTGTCATCGCACCAGTTCGACACGGCTGAAAGAGGATTCTCATTCAGATACGACGCACCGCTGGATATGCGCATGAACCAGGAAGCCGAACTCACAGCAGCCGATATAGTCAACACCTATGAGGTTCAGGACATCGAAAGGATTCTGAGGATCTACGGCGAGGTGGATGGCAGCAGAAAGATTGCGCAGATGATAGAAAAGGCCAGAATGACCGCTCCTATCAACACGACCGCCGATCTTGGAAAGGCCATCGAGAAGGCGCTTCCGAAGTTTGCCGAACACAAATTCCTCGCGAAGGTGTATCAGGCGCTCCGAATCGAGGTGAACCAGGAAATGAAGTCATTGGAAAAGTTCCTGTCGGGAGCGGCAAAATCCCTCAAACCGGGCGGAAGACTTGTGGTGATCACATATCACTCGCTTGAAGACAGGATGGTCAAGAACTTCATCAAGACCGGCAACATCGAAGGAAAGGTTGAGAAAGACTTCTACGGAAACTCCACAGCTCCGCTAAAGGCCGTCAACAGAAAGCCTATCCTTCCGCAGGAAAGCGAAATCGCAGCAAACACAAGAGCGCGAAGCGCAAAATTGAGAATCGCCGTCAAGGAGGAGTAATAATGGGAAAGGATTTTTTCAAGAGATTCAAGGACATAGACTGGAAAAGGGTCAAGAAGATATCCATCGAGATACTGAAGTCCATCGGCAGAGGTGACTTCCTCTCAATAATGAGAGTCGAAAGATGGTTCCCCTACATATTATATACTGTTTTCATCGGCATCCTCAGCATTTTCCTGAGCTACAGCGCCGAGAAGACACTGCACAAGGTGGAGGTGAACAAGGCCAAGATAGAAAGTCTCAAATACGCCAACGCAAACAAGAACTGCGAAATCATCGGACTGTCGAGAATAAGCACAGTCGAAAAGATGCTTGAGGAATCAGGCTCAAAGCTCAGAATACCGGAAATTCCGGCATACACAATAAAGTAACAGACCATGGAAAGACAGAACTCAAATATGCCGGAAGACAAGAACAGAATCAGCAAGATCCTGTTGATCTTCTATTGGGTTCTGCTTCTGGTTTCCTGCGCAGTGATCGTATCGATCATCATCACCCAGTATTTCTGGGAGCCTCCGACACAGAGTATCGAAAACTTCACACCAAAGAACGAGGCCGTGGAGGTGAAGCCGGAAAGAGGAGACATCATGGACTGCAACGGGAAACTGCTCGCCAGCTCCACCCCTATCTATACAGTCAGACTCGACTGTCAGATCCAGAAGGAAGAGTTGGAGAAACGCACGATCAGGATGGGCAAGGACTCCCTCACCGAGGCAATCTGGAGAGACCTCGCAAGACAGAGCTGCGAAAAGCTTCCGGAGATCATCGGCGACGGCAGGACAGCAGACGACTACTACAACCTGATCATTCTTAACCGAGAGTCGAACACGCGTCCGGGAAGAAGAGACGCCAAGTTCCTTGTGAACATCGACCACAGCACATTGCTCAAGGTGAAGGAGCTCCCGCTTTTCAGACTCCCAAGCAGACTCAGCGGAATGAAGGTGAAGTCGGTGGATTCCAGAAAATATCCTTATGGCGAACTTGGACGAAGAGTGATCGGAGATGTCCGCATCGACCCTAACGAGCCCGACAGAAACCGCTTCCTCGGCATCGAGGGTGACTACAACCACATACTCCACGGCAAGGAGGGCATCCAGTGGATGAAGGTCGCTGACGAAGGAGCAATCCTGAACCCTGACAGCACATCGATAGCAGTAGAGCATGGCGCAGACATCGTCACCACTGTCGACATCAGCATTCAGGATATCGCTGACAGAGCACTCAGAAGGCATATCACTGATGACGAGACAATCGAAGGAGGATGCGTTGTAGTCATGGACGTGAAGACCGGAGCCGTAAAGGCGATGGTCAACCTGAAGAAGAACAGCAAGGGAGAACTCGGAGAGTACTTCAACATGGCAATCGGACGTGCGGGAGAACCGGGATCCGTGTTCAAGACCGCAACTCTGATGACATTGCTCGAAGACGGAAAGGTGACTCTCGACACAGAGGTGAAGACAAACGGAGGAAAACTTGAGGGATTCCCGAAGGCTCCGATCGACAAGACCCTGCAGACATACGAAAGAAACACAGGCAAGCGCACCATCACAGTAAGGGAAGGTCTGAAGAAATCGTCAAACAACGTGTTCAGATACCTTGCGATCAAACATTACGGAGAAAACGAGGAGAGCATCAAGAAGTTCACAGACAGGCTCTTCGAGTACAACCTGCACAATGCCTACAAGTTTGACCTCACCGAGAAGGGAGGAAGCACATCCTCTCTGAGAGACAGCTGGAGCATCCACGACCTCTACTCGACAGCGATCGGATATGCAATCAGCGAGACACCGCTCAACATCCTGGCCTTCTACAATGCTATTGCAAACAAGGGCAAGATGATGAAGCCGTACATCATCGGTTCATTCGAGAAGAACGGCCAGACCGTGAAGGAGTTCAAGCCGACCATCCTCAACGGCTCGATCTGTTCAAGAAGCACAGCGGACACTCTTACCGCCGCATTGAAGGCAGTGGCACAGGACGGTACTGCGAGAAGACTGAGAAACGCCAAGTGCGCTATTGCGGGAAAGACCGGCACCGCACGAGTTGTCCTCGAACCGGCGGACAAGCCGATGAGAGGCAAGCCATATGAAACAGAAGAAGGATACAAGAAATATCAGGCGACATTCGTAGGATTCTTCCCGGCAGACGACCCGAAATACTCAGCGATCGTGACGGTATACACAGGACTTACCAGGAGCGACGGATACGGCGGAGGAAACCAGCCGGCCCGAGTATTCGGAGAAGTGGTGAACAACCTCTGGGCGCTTGACAGCAGCTGGGGAACAGAAATAAGCGAACGCGCGAAACTGCCGGAGATGAGACCTTCATATATAGGCACAAGAAAAGGCAGCGGACCGGTGCCGGATGTGAAAGGAATGGGACTGAAGGACGCGATCTACGCTCTTGAGAACAACGGATACAAGTGCACATACGAAGGTATCGGACACGTGACATCGCAGATCCCGGCAGCGGGAACCACATATCAGGAAGGTAAAACAGTACAGATAAGACTGAAATGAGACTTGACAGAATCATAAGGAACAGCGGAGCAACCATAGTGGAAGGCTCAGGCAGCATCGACATCAGCTCTATCTGCAGCGACTCGAGAAAGGTCACTGCAGGTTCGGCCTTTATTGCAGTCAAGGGTTTTGCATGCGACGGACACGATTACATCCCTATGGCCTTGGGCAAGGGCGCAAGAGTGATCGTCTATGAAGACCAGGAGCGTTTCGACTCGCTCGGCCTCCATCCTGAGCAGACCGAAGGAACCGTGTTCGTAAAGACCGATTCTGCAAGACACGCACTCGCGATCATGGCCGCCAACTTCTATGACAACCCGTCGGAGAAGCTTACATTGGTAGGAATCACAGGAACAAACGGCAAGACCACGACTGTAACCCTCCTCCACAGAATGTTCACAGCGATGGGATACAGTTGCGGACTTCTGTCTACAATCGCGAACTATGTGGGCAACAAAGGTACAGAGGCGATCAACACGACATCAGATCCTCTGACCATCAACAGCCTTCTGAATGATATGGTCAAGGCAGGATGTGAATACTGCTTCATGGAGGTAAGTTCCATCGGAGTGGAGCAGGAAAGAATCGCCGGTCTCAAATACAAGGCAGCGATATTCTCCAACCTCACTCACGACCACCTCGACTACCACAAGACATTCGCCGAGTATCTCAGATGCAAGAAACTGTATTTCGACAATCTTGACAAAGACGCGGTAGCGATCGTGAACTCCGACGACAGGAACGGACTCGTGATGGTGCAGAACACATCGGCAAGAGTGGTGACATATTCATGCAGAAGCATGGCTGACCACACATGCAAGATGGTCGAGCAGAGCTTTGACGGAATGTTGCTGAGAATCGACGGAAGAGAGGCATGGACCGGACTTATCGGAAAGCACAACGCATATAACCTCCTCGCTCTCTACTCGACAGCTGTAGAACTCGGAGCCTCACCTGAGGAAGTGCTCGTGGCAATCAGCAGCCTCAGACCTGCACCTGGAAGGTTAGAGAACATGAGAGGTCCGAAGGACATATCTGTAATCATCGACTACGCCCACACTCCGGACGCTCTCGAGAATGTACTGAAGACCTTGAAGGAGATCGCGCCTGACAGACCGCTTATCTGTCTTTTCGGATGCGGAGGAGACAGAGACAAGACAAAACGTCCTGAAATGGGAGCTATCGCACAGAAATACTCAGACAGGATCATCGTCACATCGGACAACAGCCGTTCAGAGAAAACCTCTGACATCATGGCTGACATCAAGTCCGGCATGGACCTGAGCGGAAGAGCGAAATCACTCTTCATAGAGGACAGAGAGGAGGCGATCAGGACAGCAGTGATGCTCGCAGGACAGGGAACAACGGTTCTTCTCGCAGGAAAGGGTCACGAGACCTACCAGATAATCGGAGACGAGAAGAGACATTTTGATGAAAAGGAAATAGTAGAAGACATTTTCAAGACACTTTAGAAGTATGTTATACGACTTGACACAATATTTGGAAAGAATCGGAATAGACATTCCGGGCATGGGACTTTTCGGTTATCTCTCATTCAGAGCGATAGCCGCATTCACCCTCGCCCTTCTCATTTCGATCTTTGCAGGACGCAGAGTCATCGCATGGCTCCAGAAAAAGCAGATCGGAGAAACCATCCGCGACCTCGGACTTGAAGGACAGATGCAGAAGAAAGGCACTCCGACAATGGGCGGTATCATCATCTTCATCGCCCTCATCATTCCGGCGCTTCTTCTCGGAGACCTCAGGAACATCTACACCATCCTGCTCGTTGTCAGCACCACATGGTTCTTCCTTGTAGGTTTTGCGGACGACTACATCAAGGTGTTCAAGAAGAACAAGGAGGGCATGAGCGAGAAGGGCAAGCTTGCAGCCCAGGGTCTCATGGCACTCTCGATCGGACTTGCCGTATGCTTCAGCAATCAGATCGTCGTAAGAGAAAACACCGTCACAGAAGAGGTCGTTGCAGTTGCTGACGCCGAGGGCACAGTCAGCCAGACAGGAATCGAAAAGACAGACATCGTCAAGAGCACAAAGACAACAGTTCCGTTCATCAAGAGTCACGAGTTCGACTACAGCTGGCTCTCCCCTTTCAAAGGAACATGGGGCAGATACTGCAAATGGGCGATCTACGTGCTTATGATCATCGTCGTGATCACAGCCTGCTCGAACGGAGTGAACCTCACAGACGGAATGGACGGTCTTGCCGCGGGAACATCGGCAATCGTAGGAGTCGTATTGGGAATCTTCGCATGGCTGGGAGGAAACGTGGTCAACGCTGAATACCTCAACATCATGTACATCCCCGGCAGCGGAGAAGTGGCGGTATTCATGGCAGCTCTCGTAGGTGCATTGATCGGATTCCTCTGGTACAACACTTATCCGGCACAGGTATTCATGGGAGACACCGGAAGCCTGATGCTCGGAGGCATCATCGGCGTGACAGCGGTGCTTATCAGAAAGGAACTTCTCATCCCTATCCTTTGTGGAGTATTCTTTGCTGAAAGCGTGTCGGTACTCATGCAGAGATTCTATTTCAAATACACAAAGAAGAAATACGGTGAGGGCAGAAGAATCTTCAGAATGGCTCCTCTGCACCATCACTATCAGAAAGACGGTATACCTGCATTGTTGCAGAAGCCTGCAAAGGCCCTTCCGGAAGCAAAGATCGTTGCCAGATTCTGGATTGTAGGAATTATCCTGGCGTTAGTTACAGTAGCATTATTGAAGGTTAGATAATATGTCAAGAGTAGTAGTTTTAGGTGGTGGCGAAAGCGGAATCGGTTCTGCTGTCCTCGCAAAAGTAAAGGGTTTCGATGTCTTTCTCTCAGATATGGGAAAGATAGCAGACAAGTATGTGAAGATGCTCAACGAATGGAATATTCCGTTCGAGCAGGGCGGTCACACAGAGGAACTCATCCTCAATGCAGACGAGGTCATCAAGAGCCCCGGAATTCCGTCGACCGCAGCAATGGTGAAGAAGATCGAGGACAAGGGAATCGGCATCATCTCCGAAATCGAATTTGCAGGCCGTTACGACTCTGCGAAGAAGGTGTGCATCACCGGCAGCAACGGCAAGACAACCACAACTTCGCTGATCTACCACCTGCTCAAGCAGGCAGGTCTCAACGTAGGTCTTGGCGGAAACATCGGCAAGAGTTACGCATACCAGGTGGCTACTGAACAGTTCGACATCTATGTACTTGAACTCAGCAGCTTCCAGCTTGACAACGTATACGACTTCAAGGCGGACATCGCAGTGATCACCAACATCACTCCCGACCATCTCGACAGATACAACTACGATATGGAGAACTATGTGAAGGCCAAGTTCCGTATCACACGCAACATGGATAAGGATGACTGCTTCATCTTCTGCTCTGACGATGAGATCACCATCAACCACCTCAACAAGATCGTGGTGAAGGCTAAGCAGCTTCCTTTCACACAGAAGGCAGAGGTCGAGCAGGGAGCTTTCGTGAGAAACGACAGCATCATCGTCCGCTACAAGGAGCAGGAGTGCGACATGTTCATCCAGGAGCTCGCTCTCGGAGGAAAGCACAATGTATACAACTCAATGGCAGCCGCTCTTGCAGCAAAGGCGATGGAGATCGACAATGAGGCAATCAGGGAAGGTCTCGCAACATTCCAGGCAGTCGAGCACAGACTCGAGAAGGTATTGAGCATCAAGGACGTCCTTTATATCAATGACTCAAAGGCGACAAACGTAGATGCCGCATGGTATGCCCTCGAGTGCCAGACAAGACCTGTCGTATGGATCGTAGGCGGAACCGACAAGGGCAATGACTACAGCACACTCGTTCCACTCGCACAGGAAAAGGTGAAGGCTATCATCTGCATGGGTCTTGACAACCGGAAGATCCATGACGCGTTCGGAAGCATCGTACCTCAGATGTTCGATGTGACATCGGCTCAGGACGCAGTGAAGACAGCTCACAGCATAGCACAGTCAGGTGATGTGGTACTTCTCTCACCATGCTGTGCAAGCTTTGACCTCTTCAAGAACTACGAGGACAGAGGAAGACAATTCAAGGAAGCAGTAAGAAATCTTTAAGGATATGGCAAGAGGAACAAAAGAACAGGAACGTAATCTATGGAACTTTATCGACCGCATCGAGGGCGATAAGGTTGTATTGATCATTCTATTCCTCCTGACGCTCATCTCGATCCTTGCAATATTCTCGTCGACATCGACCCTTACAGGAGCAAGCAGAGACAGACTCGACCTTCTGCGCGAACATGCCAAGTTCATCGGAATCGGATACATATTGATATATGTAATATATAAAATCAAGAGTATCAAGTTCATACGAATACTCTCACAGATAGGTTTCGGTGTATCATTTGCGCTGCTTGCAATTCTTGACTTCAATATCAACCTGGGTATAATCAGACCGGAAAGAGTCAACGACGCAGGCCGTACGTTGAACGTACTCGGACTGCACCTGCACGTTTTCGAGGTTGCGAAGGTTGCAATGGTGATGTACCTTGCCTGGGCACTGCACAGCTACAGACAGGACAGCGAGGCGATAGCAAAAGGCAAGAAAAGCCCGACGTTCTCCATACTGAACAGACTAAGCCGCAACCCGTCATTGTCTTTCCTTGCAATGCCGCAGTGGAAACGAATATTCTACATCTATATACCATGGATAGTCGTAACCGGACTGGTATTGCCTGGAAGTAACTCCAGCGCCCTTCTCATCGGAACAATATGCCTGCTGATGGTGCTGATCGGAAGGATGCCTTTCAAGGAGATCGGCATCATATGCTGTATCGGAGTGCTCGTTGTAGGCGCCTGCGTGGGTATCTACTTCGCTTCCGGCAAGACGGTATTCAAGAAGATGCGATTCGATGAGCTGATAAGCCGACTCACCGCAGACTACAGCATAGAAAGACTCATCGAAATCGAGAATGACCCCAAACTGGGCCCTAAATGCGCAGAGTGGTATGAGGTGAGAGACGAGATCAAACAGCCGTACAGCGCAAGGATCGCAATCCACGAAGGCGGACTCATAGGAAAACTCAGCGGAAACAGCACACAGAAATATGTGACCGCGCATATATACTCAGACTACATGTACAGTTTCCTCATCGAGGAATATGGTCTGTTAGGAGGAATCCTGGTCCTGATGCTGTTCGTGAGTCTCCTGGCAAGAGGGTCGTTCATAGCGAAACTCTGTCAAAATGATTTTGCAAAATATGCGGTCGGAGGCCTTTCGCTGCTGATATCAGGACAGGCGTTCATGCACATATGCGTAAACACCGGGCTCTTCCCTATGACGGGACAGACCCTGCCGATGATCAGCGACGGTAGCTTCGCATTCCTTATGTTCTGCATCGCATTCGGCATCATCCTCTGCATCAGCAAGATGGCAAAGAAGCAGATCAGGGAGCAGGAAGAGGCGTTTGCGGCGCAATATGAAAAAGAAAAGGAACTGGATGACGTACAGTCAGCATTGAATGTAGTAGAAAATATCGAATAATATGGAATACAGAAAACTCAGAGTCATTATCAGCGGAGGAGGTACCGGAGGTCACATCTTCCCTGCATTGTCTATCGCCAACAAGCTTAAAGAGGTAAACCCAGAGACTGAAATCCTCTTTGTAGGTGCAGAGGGTAGAATGGAGATGGAAAAAGTTCCTGCAGCGGGTTACAAGATCATCGGTCTCCCTGTGGCTGGTCTCCAGAGAAAGCTTACACTCTCGAATTTCGCCCTGCCGTTCAAGGTGGCCAAGAGCGTGTCTATGGCCAAGAAGATTCTGAAGGAATTCAAACCTGATATCGCAATCGGCGTGGGCGGTTATGCCAGCGCTCCCCTTCTCTGGGCTGCGGGCAGACTTGGCATCCCGACTCTGATCCAGGAGCAGAACGGTTTTGCCGGCCTTACCAACAAGATCGTCGGCAAGAAGGCAAAGAGCATCTGCGTCGCATACGACAACATGGAAAGATTCTTCCCTGCAGACAGGATCGTGCTTACCGGCAATCCTATCAGAAAGGAAATCGTCCCTCCTACAGAGGAAATGAAGAAGGAAGCATATGAATTCTACGGCCTGAACCCGGAGAAGAAGCATATTTTCATTGTGGGAGGCAGTCTCGGCAGCGGAACTCTCAACAAGGCGATGATGAAATGGATAACCGACGGATGTCCGGGAGGAGAGGACGTGGAGGTCATCTGGCAGTGCGGTAAATTTTACAAGCCTGCAACTGACGAATTCATGGCGGGAGTCTCAGCTCCAGGCGTACAGTACTCTGATTTCATCCAGAGAATGGACCTGGCCTATGCGGCGGCGGATGTAGTGATCTCGCGTTCGGGCGCAAGTTCGGTCTCTGAGCTCTGCGCAGCTCATAAGGCCGTCATCTTCGTACCGTCACCAAACGTGGCAGAAGACCATCAGACACATAATGCCATGGCACTTGTCAACAAATATGCAGCTATGATCGTGACTGACGCGGAAGCCGAGGAGAAGCTCTTGAAGACAGCATGCAACCTGCTCCACGAGCCTGAAAGAATCGCATTGTTGGAAAAGAACATCGCTGCACTCGCAAAGACAGATGCGGCAATGGATATTGTAAAGGAAGTATACAGATATGTATAGCAATATATATTTCATAGGAATCGGCGGTATCGGAATGAGCGCCATCGCGAGATACTACCACAGAAAGGGTTTCAAGGTAAGCGGTTACGACAAGACACCGTCCCCGCTGACAGCTGCCCTTGAAGAGGAAGGTATCGAGGTGCATTACGAGGACAACACTGACTTCATCCCTAAAGATGTGGAGAGCACCCTTGTCGTGTACACCCCTGCAATCCCTAAGGACATGGGAGAGCTTGTGTATGTACAGGAGAAGGGTTACAGAGTGATCAAACGCTCGCGCACTCTCGGAGAAATCACCCGTGGTCAGCGCTGTATGGCAGTGGCAGGAACACATGGAAAAACCACAACCAGTACGCTTGTAAGCCATATCTTCACAGACACAGGCGAAGGTTGTTCGGCATTTCTCGGCGGCATTTCGAAGAACTACGACACCAACCTTCTCATCGATCAGAATGACGTGGTAGTGGTTGAAGCGGACGAATTCGACCGTTCCTTCCTCCAGCTCTATCCTGAGATTTCGGTGATCACATCGATGGATGCAGACCACCTTGACATCTATGGAGACGAAGCGCATATCAGAGAGGCATTCAAGGCTTATGCGTCACAGGTGAGCGGCACCGTCATCGTCAAGCACGGACTTGACATCACTCCTGCCGACACAAAAGCTGAAATCAGGACATATTCGTTCGGCAATCCGGAGGCTGACTTCTATGCTGAGGCACTTGAGGACGGGCATTTCAACCTGCACTACCCCGGCGGAGTGATCGAGGACTGCGTGGTGGGAATCCCGGGATGGGTAAACATCGAGAATGCGACCGGAGCCGCCGCGATCGGACTTACATACGGTCTCGACCCGCAGAAGATCAGGAAGGCCCTCGCATCATTCTCGGGTGTGAAGAGAAGATTCGACCTTCAGGTAAAGAAACCGGGATGCGTATACATCGACGATTATGCACACCACCCTGAGGAGATTTCAGCGGCATTGAGTTCCATCAGAAACTCATATCCGGACATGAAGATGACAGCTATCTTCCAGCCGCACCTCTACACACGCACAAGGGACTTCGCGCCCGAGTTCGCAGAGGCGCTGAGCAAGGCCGACAAGCTTATCCTTCTTGATATCTATCCTGCGAGAGAGCTTCCGATTCCAGGCGTGACATCGGAGATAATCTTCAAGGATGTAACCTGTCCGGAGAAGGTTCTCCTCCAGAGAAACGAACTGATGGACTACCTCCAGAACGAGGAACTTGAACTTGTAGTGACCATCGGAGCGGGAGATATAGACAGATTTGTAGGTGAAATAGCAAAAATGCTGGAAAACAGGTAATATGAACAAACCACTCAAATATATACTATTGAGCATATGCGGAGGCGTCATCGCCTTCTGCATCGTTTGTTCGTATATCGCAGGAGACAGACTCAGACACGAGTGCATCTGTGAAAAACTTGAGGTAAAGGTACTGGACAGTCTCCACAACCAGTTTGTAACAGCCGGCGACATCAGGAAAGTCCTGGACAAGACCTATGGTCAATATATAGGAGTCCACGTCGACAGTCTGGACCTGGTGAAGATCGAGGATATCGTGGACAGAAGAAGCGCAGTGCTCAAGAGCGAGGTCTACATGACAATGGACGGAACATTGCACATCGACATCACACAGAGAAGACCTGCCGCGAGATTCCAGAAGAAGGACGGAGGATTCTATGCCGACAAAGACGGATACATATTCCCTCTCCAGAGCTCGTTTGCGTCGCATGTGCAGATCATTGACGGACACATCCCGCTTGCGGCCAACAGCGGATACAAGGGAGAACTCACCGACCCGGTGGAAAAGGCATGGATCGAAAAGATAATGGGTCTGGTGAACTACATCGAGGCGAGCGACGAGTGGAGGAACATGATTGTACAGATTCACGTGACAGAAAACACTGATCTGATACTCATTCCTCGTGAAGGAAGAGAGAGATTCGTATTCGGACAGCCGGAAGACATTGCGGAGAAGTTCGAAAGAATGAAGAAATATTATACGGCGGTCATCCCTGAGAAGGGTTCGGACAAGTACAAAGAGGTTGACCTCCGTTTCAAAGGACAAATAATTTGCAGATAAAGAAAACCATATATGGAAAATAACGACAGACATATTGTTGCCATAGACTTGGGCTCATCAAAGATTTCTGTCACTGTAGCCAAAGTCAACGGGGAGGATGTACAGGTGATCTACTACAAGGAGACACCTGCAGCCGGCATCAGATACAGCAGCATCTACAATGACCTTCAGGCAAGAAGGGCTTTGGAGAAGGCTGTACACGATGCGGAGATGGAACTTGACATCAAGATCACACAGGCAGTGGTCGGCATGCCTAAATTCCCTATCAGACAGGAAAGCGGAAATGCCACAATCCAGGACAGAGGAGAAGACACTGAGATCACTGAAGAGGACATCGTAGACCTCAAGAGATTCGCCCAGTCACTCTACCCTATCGAAGACGGCAGCAAAGAGGCCATCTACGGTTCTGTTGCACAGTCTTTCTCCGACGGAGAGAATTTCCAGATCATCGAAGAGGATATCATCGGAATGGGCAGTGACACCCTCGAAGGAAACTTCAAGATCTTCATCGGAAAGAAGGGCAACCTGAACAAGATCGACACCCTGATGAACAAGACAGGTGTCGTACCTATGAGAAAATACTTCACAGCCGAGTCCACAGCGCGTGCCGTATTGAGGGATTCGGAGATGGAAAGCGGAGTCGCCCTTATAGACTTCGGAGGTGGATGTACCTCTGTATCGATCTACCAGGGCAAGATCATGCGTCACTTCGCATCCATACCTTTCGGAGGCAAGAACATCACCAACGACATCAAGTCGGAGTGTCAGATTTCAGAGAGACTTGCTGAAAACATCAAACTTGAATTCGGAGCATGTATGCCAGACAAGCTCTTGAGCCTCAGCGACAAGATTCTTGACATCAGGGGCTGCAGCAACGAATCCACAAAGCAGCTTTCGGTGAAATATCTTTCGGAAATCATAACAGCCCGCGTCGAGGAAATCATGATGGCAGTGCTTTATGAAATCGAGCAGAGCGGATTCGCCGACTCACTCAGAAGCGGTATTGTGGTAACAGGAGGATGTGCCCAGACGGCCAACCTCGCGAATCTCATCTACGACATCTCAGGATTCAAGGTAAGGATCGGTTATCCTCAGAAAACATTCTCATACGAAGGATGCGACGGACTTGCAGAGACAAGTGCGGCAACGGCAATCGGACTTATCATGGCATCGCTCAACGACCCTTCGATCAACTGCGCGACTGTCAACACGAACGAGCCTGCAGCAGAAACGGTTGTGGAGGAAGTGAGCGTTATAGGCAATGAGGATGAGCCGCAGGGATCACTGTTCAAAAAGGACGAGGAAGGGACAGTGAAACCGACCCCGAAGCCGCAGCAGCCGAAAAAGAAGAAGAAAGGCATTCTCAAAATATTCAAGAACAATATCTTCGATGGCGTAACCGCGACATTCGACAACATATTCGATGTCTTGGATGAGGATAAGGTTCCGGCTGCTCCTGCAACCAATGATGAAGACGAGGAAGATACTGAAGAAAAAGCATAAGATATGGACTATATAGACAATATGGAGGTTACCCCGAACGATTGGGTACCGGAGGAAGACTCGATAATAAAGGTCCTCGGAGTGGGAGGAGGCGGATGCAACGCCGTAAACTATATGTACAATCAGAAGATCGAAGGTTGTACGTTCATCGTATGTAACACCGACTCACAGGCGCTCAGCAAATGCGACGTCCCTGTGAAGATCCAGCTCGGCGAAGGCCTCGGAGCAGGTACGAATCCTCGCGAAGGACGCAACGCCGCCCTCGGTTCACAGGCCGAGATTGAAGAGAAGGTGCTCAGCGGAAAGACCGAAATGCTCTTCATCACCGCCGGCATGGGTGGTGGTACCGGTACAGGTGCTGCACCTGTAATCGCCGCTCTTGCACGTGAAAAGGGTATCCTCACAGTCGGAGTCGTGACCATTCCTTTCCGCACACAGGGTGCAGAGACCATGCAGAAGGCCATCGAGGGTATCAACGAACTCGAAAAGAACGTGGACAGCCTTCTCATCATCGACAACGAGAAACTTCTTGACGAATATGGAGACCTCCTTCTTCAGAAGGCATTCCCTAAGGCTGACGAGGTGCTCGCGACAGCGGTTCGAGGCATCACTGAAATCATCAAGAAGAAAGGTTATATCAACGTCGACTTCCGCGATGTCAAGAACATGATGAAGGACAGCGGATATGCTCTTATGGGTTGCGGCATCGGTACAGGAGAAAACCGAATCGAAGATGCGGTGAAGAATGCCGTGAATTCCCCTCTCCTCAACAACTACGACCTTACTACAGCGAAGGATTTCCTCGTAAACATCACCTCCGGCAACAATGACCAGGGTATGACAGCTTCGCAGTACAGAACTGTAAACGAGCTCATCAAGAAACATACAGGAAAGGCCAACAACTTCAAGAGCGGACTTGTATTTGACGACGACCCTGAATTCGGAGACAAGATCTCGATCACAGTCATCGTTACAGGTATCCGAATGTCCATTCTTCCGTCACATGACCCTGAGAACATAATCACAGTCGAGGAGGATTTCGTATACAGCGGAACATCCGGCCGCGAAGGCATCGAACTCAGAGAAATCCGCAACGAGAAAATCGGTTACAACAGCGCGGCAAGCCGTAAGAAGGACCTCTTCGCAGACGGCGTCAAACCGGCATTGCTTACCGTTGACGGTCAAGACATAAGCGAACTCGAACATGTTGCGGCCATCAGAAGAAAATCTCCTGTAGGCAGCAAGAGAAACTAACGCAGATTTTTACTATCTTTGCGGGTTATTTAATGAAAACGATATGACTAGAAAGACAAGAGTAAGGTTTGCACCGTCACCTACAGGTCCTCTCCACATGGGAGGAGTAAGGACAGCTCTATATAATTACCTCTTCGCTAAACAGCGTGGAGGTGACTTTATTATTAGAATAGAGGACACTGACTCGCAGAGATTCGTTCCCGGAGCAGAGAAATATATCATCGAGGCTCTCAACTGGTGCGGCATCGTTCCCGACGAAGGAGTCGATGCACAGGGCAATGTAGTGGAGACAGCTTCAGAGCGTCATCCGCATGCTCCGTACAGACAGAGCCAGAGAAAGCCTATCTACCGTCAGTATGCTGAGCAGCTCGTAGCGGACGGATTCGCATACTACGCATTCGACACTGCCGAGGAGCTTGGTGCAAAGCGCGCCGAGATGGAGGCCAACGGCCAGACGTTCATCTATGGACAGACAACACGTATGGGTCTCCGCAACTCACTTTCAATGTCCGAGGCAGAGGTAAAGGAACTTCTCGAGACCCGCACAGACTGGACTATCCGCTTCAAGATGCCTGAGAACAGAGTTGTGGCCATGGAAGACCTTATCCGCGGTCATGTAGAGGTAAACACCTCGACTCTTGACGACAAGGTTCTCTGGAAGAGAGCGGACGAGCTTCCTACATACCACCTTGCAAACATCGTCGACGACCACCTTATGGAGATCACAGAGGTTATCCGTGGCGAGGAGTGGCTTCCTTCACTTCCGCTTCACTACCTCCTTTATGAGGCATTCGGATGGACAGACACACAGCCACGTTTCGCACACCTTTCACTCCTTCTCAAACCGGACGGAAAGGGCAAGTTGAGCAAGCGTGACGGAGACCGCCTCGGTTTCCCTGTATTCCCGCTCCAGTGGACAAACGCAGAGGGCGAGGTTTCACGCGGATACCGTGAGGACGGATACTTCCCTGAGGCATTCGTGAACCTCCTTGCAATGCTCGGATGGAACCCTGGCAACGACCAGGAGCTTTTCTCACTTGAGGAACTTGTGAACATCTTCTCTCTCGAGAGAGTGATCAAGTCAGGCGCACGTTTCAACGCTGACAAGGCAAAATGGTTCAACAAGGAATACCTTCGTATGAAGAATGTAGCGGATCTCGCCGGCGCATACATCCCTGTTCTTGAAGAGAAGGGAATCACAGTAAGCGAGTCCGAAGCAGTAGAGTCAGACTTCGCAAGCAAGACATTCTCACGCGGCTACGTAGAGAAGATCGTTGCACTCATCCAGGAGAGAGCTACATTCGTGGCTGATTTCTGGGAGATTGCTCCATACCTCTTCGTGGCACCTTCAACATTCGTAGAGAAGGATGCAGCGAAGTTCTGGAAGGAGGAGAACTACACATTGGCACTCCAGGTGGCTGACTTCATCCTTAACTTCGAGGGTGAGTTCACCAAGGAGGCACTCGAGGGACCGCTTGAGGAATACATCCGCGGAAACGAGTGGCCGATGGGCAAGGTAATGAACTGCCTCCGTCTTGCAATGGTAGGCGGATCTAACGGCCTCGGCATTGCAGATATCGTAACTCTCGTAGGCAAAGAGGAATTTGCAAAGCGTATCGACTTCATCAAGGCCACACTTGGTTGCTAAGCGAACGGAGACATCTTAGAAAATAAAAGAAAACATATATGAAGAATTTTGTACAGGAATTAATGTGGAGAGGCATGATCCAGGACATCATGCCAGGCACTGAGGAGAAACTCCTTGAAGGCTCCACTGCAGCATACGTGGGAATCGACCCTACTGCCGATTCACTCCACATCGGTCACATGGTGAGCATCATGATCCTCAAGCATTTCCAGAACTGCGGTCACAAGCCGATCGCTCTCGTTGGCGGTGCAACAGGTATGATCGGTGACCCTTCAATGAAGTCACAGGAACGTAACCTTCTTGACGAGGCTACTCTCAACCACAACGTAGCATGCATCAAGGCTCAGCTCAGCAAGTTCCTTGACTTCGAGTCAGACGCAGCAAACAAGGCAGAGCTCGTAAACAACTACGACTGGATGAAGAACTTCACCTTCCTCGATTTCGCACGTGAGATCGGAAAGCACATCACTGTAAACTACATGATGGCGAAGGACTCAGTGAAGAAGAGACTTTCAGGAGAAGCACGCGACGGTATGTCATTCACAGAGTTCACATACCAGCTCCTCCAGGGTTATGACTTCCTCTACCTCTATGAGAATATGGGATGTACACTCCAGATGGGTGGTGCAGACCAGTGGGGCAACATCACCACAGGTTCTGAGCTCATCCGCCGTATCCTCGGCAAAGAGGCTTTCGCACTTACCTGCCCTCTCATCACAAAGGCTGACGGAGGAAAGTTCGGTAAGACCGAGAAGGGTAACATCTGGCTCGACCCTGAGCGCACATCGCCATACCAGTTCTACCAGTTCTGGCTCAACGTTTCAGACTCAGACGCAGAGAAATACATCAAGATCTTCACAATGCTTACAAAGGAGGAGATCGACGCTGCAATCGCACAGCACTCCGAGGCTCCTGAGCGTCGCGAACTCCAGAAACTCCTTGCCAAGGAAGTTACAACAATGGTACATGGAGCGGCAGAATACGAGAACGCAGTCGCAGCATCGCAGATGCTCTTCGGAAACGCAACCAAGGACGCTCTCATGAACCTTGACGAGAAGACATTCCTTGCCGTATTCGACGGAGTTCCTACATTCGAGGTAGCTGCAGACAAGTTCCCTATGGGCATCATCGATCTTCTTGCAGGCGAGTCTGCTGTATTCCCTTCAAAGGGTGAGTGCAGAAAGATGATCCAGGCAAACGGTGTAAGCATCAACAAGGAGAAGGTTGCTGACATCAATGCACAGATCGGCAGCGAGTCGTTTATTAACGGTAAGTATATTCTTGCGCAGAAGGGTAAGAAGAACTACTTCATTATCAAGATCGCTTAATGGAAAAGAACACAGAAAGCACAAGGCAGTTAAAAGTTGCCAAAGAGATTCAGAAGGAGATGGCTGAGATCATCCGCAGCAAGGGCATGGCCGCATTCGGTGGCGCACTTGTATCTGTAAGCGGTGTCAAGATCAGTCCGGATCTTTCTGTTGCCAAGATCTATGTAAGCGTATTCCCGTCAGACAAGGCTGAGCCGGTGATGGGCGCGCTTCAAGAGAACAGCAAGGCATTGCGTGGTGAGCTTGGCGCAAAGGTCGGCAAGCAGCTCCGCATCGTCCCTGAGATCGCCTTCTATCTTGACAGCTCTCTTGACTACGTAGAACATATTGAGGAATTGCTGAAGAAATAGTGCGTCTTGCAGGATTCATAGCTCGTAGATACCTTTTCGCCAAGAAGTCGCATAACGTGATCAACATCATTTCGGCGATAAGCGCTATCGGTATGGCTATCGGTACTGCAGCACTCATCATCATCCTTTCAATCTATAACGGGTTCGACATGCTCATCAGATCGATGATGAGCAATGTCGAACCTGATTTGCTTATAACACCGGCAAGCGGAAAGACATTCGTTCCGGAAGGAAGCACATACGACTGGCTCTATGAACAGGCTATCGTCAAGAACATGTGCAGCACCCTTCAGGAACAGGTATTCATCAGCTATGACGGTCAGCAGGGTCTTGCACAGGTAAAGGGAGTCGACTGGATATATGAAGGCGAATCCCCTATCAGAGACCACCTGCGTGAGGGATGTTTCACCCTGCACAAAGGAGACATCCCTCTCGCAGCAGTAGGAGTCGGCCTTGCCTATGAGATGGGCATAAGCCCGCGTTTCCTCACTCCGATCGAAATCTATTTCCCATCCAGGACACGCAGGATATCTATGGCAAATCCGGCCGCCTCACTGGAAAAGATAAAGGTTTGGCCTTCGTGCACCTTCTCTGTAAACAGCGAGGTGGACAGCAGGCTTATGATTGTCCCTATCGAAAAGATGTGGGAACTTCTGGAGTACGACAGACAGGAAGTGTCGGCCATCGAAATCAGAGTTGTGGAAGGCACCTCTGCAAAGGAAATCGCAACCCTCCAGAAAGAACTGTCCGAACAACTCGGACCAAAGTACAAGGTCAAGGACAGATTCCAGCAGAACGAATCACTCTACAAGATGATGAAATATGAAAAGGCTGCAATCTATATGATCCTACTTTTCATCATCGTGATCATCGCATTCAACATCTTCGGCAGTCTGTCAATGCTCATCATTGAAAAGAAAGAGGACATGCAGACTCTCCGCAGTCTTGGAGCAAAGGACAGCCTCATCAAACGTATCTTCGTCCTTGAAGGATGGATGATATCGCTTGTAGGACTTGCTGCGGGACTTGTAGTCGGAACAGGATTTTCCCTCCTCCAGCAGCACTTCGGATTCATAAAGATGCCGGGCAGCTACATAGTGCAGTCCTACCCTGTCATCCTCTCCCCTGTCGATATTCTTATTACAGCCGTGGGCATCTCCGTTATCGGCTACATTATCGCCCTCATGCCGGTACGCATCTATAGAGACAAGCGTGGCGCATAACCCCTTATCAATCAGAAGATTACAAAAAGGCGATTCCCCGTGAACGGGGAATCGCCTTTTTATAAAGCGCTATCTATCAAGGGATTACTTGCCACTCTGAACGTATTCATGGATAGCAGCTGCCGCCTTACGGCCTGCTCCCATTGCGAGAATGACTGTTGCAGCACCTGTAACCGCATCTCCGCCGGCGAACACGCCCTGGCGGGTTGTAGCACCGTTCTCATCTGCCACGAGACATCCGCGACGGTTTGTCTCAAGACCTGCTGTAGTCTTTGCGATAAGAGGGTTTGGAGATGTTCCCAGAGACATGATCACTGTGTCTGTCTCGATCTCGAACTCAGAACCCGGAACCTCTACAGGACTGCGACGTCCGCTCTCATCTGGCTCGCCGAGCTCCATTCTGATGCATTTCACAGCCTTCACCCAACCTTTCTCGTCACCGATAACCTCCACAGGATTGGTAAGCATCGCGAACTGGATGCCCTCCTCCTTGGCGTGGTGAACCTCCTCCACACGTGCAGGAAGCTCCTTCTCAGTACGACGGTAAACGATCGTAGTCTCTGCTCCGAGACGGAGTGCCGTACGCGCTGCGTCCATTGCAACGTTACCGCCACCTACGACAACCACCTTCTTTCCAGCATGGATCGGTGTGTCATAATCATCTCGGTAAGCCTTCATGAGGTTGTTACGGGTGAGGAACTCATTTGCAGAGAACACACCGTTGTAATGCTCGCCAGGAATGTTCATGAAGCGTGGAAGACCTGCTCCCGAACCAACGAACACTGCATCGAAGCCTTCCTCATCGAGGAGTGAATCGATGGTCACAGTACGTCCCGCAATCACATTTGTCTCGATCTTCACACCGAGAGCCTTCACTGAAGCGATCTCGGCAGCAACTACCTTGTCCTTTGGAAGACGGAACTCAGGAATACCATACTCGAGCACGCCACCTGCACGGTGAAGGGCCTCGAAGATAGTCACCTCGTAACCGAGCTTGGCAAGGTCGGAAGCACATGCAAGACCGGCAGGACCGCTACCTATGACTGCCACCTTGTGACCGTTTGCAGGAGCCACTGCAGGCTTAACGCCACCGTTCTCTCTGCTCCAGTCAGCAACAAAGCGCTCAAGCTTGCCGATTGCTACAGGCTCTCCCTTGACACCAAGGATACAGCTGCCCTCGCACTGGGTCTCCTGCGGACATACACGGCCGCAGATTGCAGGAAGAGACGAGTCTTCTGCGATCACAGCCGCAGCTCCGGCGAAGTCGCCCGCCGCCACAAGTGAAATGAATGAAGGAATCTTCACGCTTACAGGGCAGGCCGCCACACAACGTGGGTTCTTGCAGTTGAGACATCTTGTTGCCTCAAGCTGTGCCTCCTGCTCATTATATCCGTAGCAAACCTCCTCGAAGTTGGTTGCTCGTACTTTCGGATCCTGCTCTCTTACAGGAACTCTTGGAATCTTGTTTGCCATTATTTCCCCCTCCCGATTCTGCAGACATGATGCTCTGTAGCATCCTTTTCCTCTGCGTTATACATTCTCTGACGACGCATAGCCTCATCAAAGTCCACGAGATATCCGTCGAACTCCGGACCCTCCACACATGCAAAACGTACCTTTCCGCCTACAGTCACACGGCATGCACCGCACATTCCTGTACCGTCTACCATAAGTGTGTTAAGGCTGACGATCACCGGAAGATTGAGCTTCTTGCATGTAAGGGTTGCGAACTTCATCATGATCATAGGTCCGATGGCCACCGCCTGGTCATACTGCTTGCCGTCCTCGTTCACGAGCTTCTCAAGCATCGCTGTAACAAGGCCCTTGAAGCCCTCGGAACCGTCATCGGTACAGATGTAGAGATTGTCGCAGACTGCCGCCATCTCTTCCTTATATATAACGAGATCCTTGTTCTTGGCTCCGATGATCACATCGACGGACACGCCCTTCTCGTGAAGCCATTTCACCTGCGGATATACAGGTGCAGTTCCTACACCACCTGCAATGAAGACATACCTCTTCGACGCAAGCTCCTCTGCAGACATCTCTGTAAAGTCTGACGGAATACCGAGAGGACCGACAACATCCGCAAATGCATCGCCCACCTCATACGAACAGATCTCCGAAGTGGATGCACCTATCTGCTGAGTCACGATGGTCACAGAACCTTCCTGACGGTCGAAATCACTGATTGTAAGCGGGATACGCTCTCCATGCTCATCCGCACGGATGATAAGGAACTGTCCCGGCTGAGCGGCTGACGCAAGACGAGGCGCCTCCACCTTCATACGACATATAGTCGGCGTCAACATTTCCTTGGTTAGAATTCTATACATAATCGATTCTGTTATTTGTTATGCTGGTGTCCGCCCTCAGCGATTCCCGATACCGGAACACCAAGCTTTTCAATTGCCTTCTTGAGTGTCTCCACATTTGTCTTTGCAGAATCATACTTGATTGAAATGATCTGATCCTCAAGACAAACATCAAGTCCCTTGACTCCCTTCTCGAATGAAACATTCTCCTGAACCTTCTTCACACAACTCTGGCAGTGAAGATGTACCTTGAAAGTCACCTCCTTTATTTCTGCCTTAGGCTTCTTCGAGCCGAAAACCTGTGCAGATGCCGCAGCCACAGATGAATCCGCCGCTACTGCTGTTGCTGAGAATGCCACGAGGGCAGAAAGGATAATTACAAGTGTCTTTTTCATGAGTTTATGTTTTATCGTTTATATTTCTTTCTATTGTCCGGCACTACTTCCAAAGTGTGAAGCGGAATCCCGCATGTGCCTTGATTCCCATAAGCGGTCCCCAGATGCAGCTTGCGTCAAATGACGGCTGACGTGGGTTCGCAGCTCCGATGATGGCATTTCCCTGACGGAAGTTTGTAAGGTTCTCAGCACCTACATACACATCCCATCCCTTGAAACGGCGAGTGATCTGCGCATAAAGCATCGGGTACATCGGCGTTCTGCCATCCTTGTAGAGGAGGTTTCCGTCCTTGTCCTTGAAATCCTTCATGAATTCGTATACGCGGCATGAACCGTTGAGCGAAGCCGTGAAGTCAAAGATCCACTTGTTCAGATTTGTCGCATACTGAAGGTTGAGCACTCCCTTGAAACGGCTTGTCATCGGCTTCTCTACGAGGCCCTTGCCGTCAAGTTCGATCTTGGCATTGGTGTAGCGCGCAGTCACCGTAATGTTGAAGCGCTCCACCGGATCCACAGAGAAGTCCACCTGGATATTGTCAGTAAACGAACGTCTGCCATTCAAAGCATAGAAATGGATCTCATTCAGCTGCTTCTCGTAATCGACGACCATCTGCTCTGCAAACTGAGTCTTGAAGAAGTCGACACTGAGGTAAGTGTTGCTGCCTGCTCCGAACGGAAGATAATATGTCACGTTACCACCGAATGTCCACGCGTCCTCAAGGATATGCTCGTTGTATGCACCCACGAATTTCTTTCCTGTCGAGAACACACCGATATTGTCTACAAGAGGAGTCGAATATCTGAGGCCGCGACCTCCGTTTGCCCTGATTACAATCTCGTCGATAGGCATATACTTGACTGTGAGTCGTGGAGACACACGGAACTTCTTTTCAGTCACATGGTTGAACAAGTCACCGCGAAGTCCAGCAATTACAGACACTTCTTCACCAAGGTGATATGTATATTCTCCGAACACTCCTACATTCGCAAGGTCAGTAACACCCTTATCTGCGACATTCTGAAACATGACGGTACGGCTGAAATCCTCGTTATATCTGTCCAATGTTCCGTTGAGACCTGCGGTGAACCTGTGGGAATCATTGATCACATTCTGATAAAGGAGGTTTGCATATGCTGAGTGCTGATCTGCAAGATACGAAGTCTTTCCGAAATAGGAATCCATATCCTGATAGTTATAGTCAGCGATCAGGGCGATATTCTGCGAATTGTCCTCATTCAAAGGAACGCCCACCTTAAGGTATCCGTTGATAGAACGGTTAAGGATATCAGAGCCCCACGGATTAATCCAAACCACATTTCCCTCCATACTGCTTGTGTCCCATCTGTAATCATCGTGATTGTAGAACACATCCTTTCCATCATGCTTCAGAACCTGACCGCCAAGGCGCTTGTCCTGAATTGCACGTACACCGAAACGCACCTGCACGCCATTGTCCGCCATATAGAGCCAACGGTTCGAGAAATTGAACTGAAGCATCTTGGGATCATCGAGGAAGCCGTCCTGGTCCATGTCATGGGTCGCATAGTTGCCCGAAACATGACCGAGAAGGACAGTGCTCCACTTGTAGCCCATCTGGAGAGATGAAGCGATATTGAAATCCACCTTCGAGTCGCTCATGAGCGCTGCATTGATGAAAAGCGGTTTTTCATCTGTAGGCTTGCGATGCTCCATATTGATCTGGCCGGTCATACACTCCACGCCGTTGATGACAGATGACGCACCCTTTGCTATCTGAATGCTCTCAAGCCACTGACCCGGAACATATGAAAGTCCGAACGGAGAAGCAAGTCCGCGCATTACCGGACGAGTCTCGTCGAGCATCTGTGTATATACTCCGGAAAGTCCGAGGAGACGGATCTGACGTGCACCTGTAACTGCATCGGAATACCCGACAGTCACACTCGCCGAGTTCTCGAAACTCTCCGCGAGATTGCAGCATGCCATCTTGCAGAGTCCTGCAGCGGAGATGACCTCTGTTCTGAGATCCTTGCCTTTTGAAAGATAGTTTCCGGCCTGGCGTGAAACGAACACTGCAGCATCGAGACTGTCCTTCCTCTCACCGTAGATTCCGGTGGTATCAGTCTGGGCGGCGGCGCTGAATGCTATAGCCGAAAGCAATATTGATATGATTATATTCTTCATGATGTATATAGTATTAAATGGAAATATTTACACGCCAGAAGCATTTACACTCCGACGTACTCAGACACATGCTCTTGCATATGATTTTGAATCCTGGAAAGAATCAGATTCTCCAGATACTATATACTTCCTGACAGGTCCGCACCGTGACGGGTTTCGGACGAGGTTTGTTGAAATCCCGGAAAGGACTTCGCACGAAATTAAGATCCGCCTTTACACCCGGGAGCACACAATCAGAAAACGCGAACAATTTATTGATGGAGTATCCTACTCCCTCCCTATCGTCTCCGCTTCTCAGACCGGTAAGATAAATCATCTGCCAATCGTCTGTACAGCAAGGCCTTGTACGCAAAGCGTCCTCATCCTTCTGTTCCTCATGGGTATGTTTTCCATGGCAGCAGCTGCAGGTAGGTTCTTCATGCTCCGGATGTATGTCCTCACACGCCGTACCGCTGATGACAGTAGCGATGAAAGTCTCGCCGCTGTCGCTGCATGTATGCACATCAAACCCTATGACACTCAACGAGTACCATACAAGCATGAACGCCGCGATACAATATGTGATTACATTCTTCATATAACTTGCAAAGATACAAAATTCCTTTCAATTATTATAATTTCAATATTTAGCAGTATTTTTGCATAGACGAACCTCGGTTCTTTAATCAGAAAACCACAATTACCATGAAGAATTTCATAAAAATGACCTTGGCGACCCTGACAGGCCTGCTTCTGTTCGGATTCGTATCTGTATTTATCTTTGCCGGTGTAATCGGCGCAGTTGCAACAATCGGCAAATCGACACCTGTAATGCCGGAATCTGCCATACTGACAATGGATATGTCCACCATAGTGCTTGAAGAGCAGACAAAAGAGATGGACCCTATGGACGCTCTACAGGGCGGCAACATGAACATTCAGACATTGGGAATCTACAGTGCGATCAGAGCAATCAACTCCGCAGCTGTCGACCCTGCCGTGAAATTCATCTACCTCAAACCAGACGCGGCAACAGGCGGCACAGCACGTATCGAGGAGCTCCGCAGCGCACTGAAGAATTTCAGAGAAAGCGGAAAGGCGATCGTATCATACATCGAGACCCCTACAAATGCGGGATACTACCTCGCATCAGTGTCAGACAAAATCTACATGACACCATATGACGGAGGCGCCAACATGTTCACCGGTGTATCATCACAGATGATCTTCATCAAGGACCTCCTTGAAAAGATCGGCGTAAACGTACAGCTCATCCGTCACGGCAAATACAAATCCGCAGGTGAAATGTACATCCGCAGCAACCCAAGCAAGGAGAACATGGAGCAGAACCGCGCCATGATCGACTCCATCTGGGAAAACTGGGCTGCAGAAATCGCAACATCACGCGGCATCAGCACAGAAGACTTGAACGCCATGCTCAATGATCTTAAGCTGAACTTCCCTGAAGATTTCGTTGCAAACGGACTTGTGGACGAGCTTGCAAACGGAGAACAGATGCGCCGGAAACTTGCCGACCTCTATGTATGTGACGATCCGGACAAGATCAAGACCATTTCACTCAGCGACTACGCGACACTCAAGAACCCGTACAACCTCAAGTCAAAAGGAAAGGTTGCTGTGATCTATGCAAACGGTAACATTGTGGACGGAAAGGACGCACAGCAGGTGGCCGGAGACAGATTCGCAAAGATCATTTCAGAGGTCAGAAAGGACACAACAATCAAGGCGGCGGTACTCCGAGTGAACTCACCGGGAGGAAGCGTGATTGCATCCGAGAAGATCAAGGCCGAACTTGAGCTCCTTCAGGAAAGAATCCCTGTAGTTGCTTCATATGGAAACTACGCCGCTTCCGGCGGATATTGGATTTCAGCCGGCTGCGACAAGATCTACACCAACGCGACAACCCTTACCGGCTCGATCGGAGTATTCAGCATGATTCCTGATTTCAGCAAGACTGTAAATGACAAACTCCACGTGAATATAACACCGGTAAACTCGAACAGCCATGCCGACATGTTCAGCCTTATGCGCCCGCTTACAGACGTGGAGGTTGCATACATGCAGGCATCGGTGGAAAAGATCTACACAAAGTTCACATCACTCGTTGCCGAGGGCAGAGACATGACTGTCGAAAGAGTCGATGAGATTGCCCAGGGCCGTGTATGGTCTGGAGCCGAGGCTCTTGATATCAACCTTGTTGACCAGATCGGAACAATCGAGGACGCCGTTAATTGGGCAGCACTTGCAATCGAGGGAGTCAACTCCGTGGAAGACGTGAACATCGTGGATTACCCTAAGCCTATGACAAAGATCGAGATGCTCCTTGAAACACTCGAAGGACAGAAGGACAAGAACATTCTCGCCAGCACACCGTTCAAGGCTATAGGTGAGGCATTCGTAAGCTGGACAGAAGACCAGACCGGCAAGGTTTACGCCCGCATGCCGTACGAGATGGTTATTCAGTAACCAGGATTTCTATTCTGAGGATTGATCGGGTTGCAGATGTGACCTTATAGGAATCATCTGCACGGACACCGAGAAGGCCGGCGATATGCTGCTGATCAGCCATGTCGTCGGTCTGGACATCAACGATCATTACTGCCGCCTCTTTGGCGAGAGTATCATATTTCAAGTCAGTGAACAGATCACTGACTTTCTTTTTTCCGCGCATTCCAAACGGGATCAGCCAGTCACCCTGACGCCATCTGCGGCAGACAAAAGGGAATGCAAGTCTGGCAGCATCAAATATAAGAGTGCCCACAGGCTGTTTCAATGGCAGGTCAGGCGTCCTTGCGAGAGTCTCGACACGGAAACGCACACCGTTGAAATTGTAGATTCCATCTCCTCGTACTGTCATTATATCGTCTGAAAGACGGACATGGGTTCCGCCGGCTCCGGCAATATCTTCGGCATGAGCATCACGGGGAACGAGGGTGAGGATGTCGCGACCGGTGTGAAGTACGTAGTCAGCGGACTCGAAACGCTTGCCAGGAACAGTACGCGACGATATCAGCAGCGACTCGATTGAGGCGAGGGTCTGCTGATTGAAGCCGTATGGCGAAAGGATGTAGTACAGGAGATAGCGCCAGTGTGAGGTGGCAAGGAGGGTGCTGATATTGATCCGGAGATGTCCCGACTCGTCCGACACCACCGAAGGCATCTGAGCCTTGCACCACTCTTCCACGATATCGCCTGCCTCTGTGAAATAACCGATTTCACGGTTAAGGGTACGGACAAAAGAAGGATTGATCTTCTCGAATACAGGGAAGACCTCGTTACGGACTCTGTTACGCTTATAGTCCGACTCGAAGTTGCTGCTGTCATGACGGTACGGCACCCTGTTGCAGAGCACATAGCCCTCGATCTGCTTTCTCGTAAACTCCAAAAGCGGTCTGAAAACCATAACCCCGTTATCACACGACACCTCAGACATGCCATGCAGACCGTTCAGGCCTGTACCCCTGAGCAGATTCAGCATAAGGGTCTCCGCATTGTCATTCGCATTGTGGGCAACCACAACAGCAGCGAATCCATGCTCCTTACAAAGATCTGCAAACCATCCGTAACGCAGGTCACGGGCAGCCATCTCAATGCTTACTCCCCTCTCCTGCGCATATGTGACAGTATCAAAACGCTGCACAAAAACCTCAACTCCAAGTTCTGCCGCCCGAGCCTCTACAAGTGCCTGATCGCCGTCGCTTTCCTCGCCTCGAAGCGAGAAATTGCAATGCGCCACAGCATAATCAGACGCAGGGAGAACTTTGCCGAACAGGTCCAGAAGGCACATGGAATCCATACCGCCGCTCACTGCCAGGAGGAAACGGACAGGCATGAAAGAAGAGGCCGACCGTTGTTCTTCGATCAGCCTCCTCAAATCTTCCAGTTTCTGTGCAAACTGCTTTTGCATTATTTCTTGTTTGCGATAGTATAAGTGAATCCGAATGCCATAGACTCCTTGAACTGTACGCGAGCCTTTGGATTCTCACCGTTCTTGTCAGCAATCATGATTGTATCGTCGTAGATGAGGTTTGTCATGATTGTGAAAGAGAAGTACTTTGCAAGTTTCCAGTCAATACGGTTATCCCAGTTGATACGAGGACAGTGGTTGATATCAAGATAGTTTGCGAAAAGTACCACCTGTGTGCTGTATGAGAAATTGTCGTTGATATTGACCTTTGCGTCCATCTTGAGCTGGGCACCGAATCCGAAGCGTACGTTGTTGAACTGCGAACCATCAGTCGGAACACCCTCGGTAAGACCCTCGTACTGCTTCTTCAAAGGCATGCTGTAACTGCCTCTGAGTGCCTCGTTGTTCACGATAACCAAGTCACCTGTGAGAGGTGCGAAATTAAGCGAGAACCACTTTGCAGGCACGAAGTCGATACCGAGCGCGAGGTTTGTATATGCAGGAGCAAGGAAACCGGACTTGAGAACTCGTGCATCCTTCCAATGATTCACCTGCTCATTGCGGTCCATACCCTCAAGACCTTCTACGGTTGGAGTCTTATAGTCATATCCGGTAGTGAACTGCGACTTGAAGTCGTAGTTTGCAGAGAAATAAAGATACTTTGTCGAAGGTGCCTTATAACCCCACTTGCTCTCCAGATAGATACGGTCAGTGTTCTTCTGGAGGATCGGCTTTGATGAAGCCCAAAGGAAACCGTAGTCTAACTGAAGACGGTTGTTCCAGAACATATCTCCCTTCTTCCAGTTTGCGTTTCCGTCAATATATGCAGCAAGTGACACTGTATTGTCACCACCGGCAGCCCAGTTTGTAAGGTTTGTCTGACCAAGTGTAACATTTGTCTTGAGAGACTCCTGCCAGTATTTAGGTTTCTCTACCTTCTGCACTGCTTCCGGAGCAGCGCTCACAGCCTTTGCAGCCTCTGCAGCGGCCTTCTGTGCGTCTGACATCTGAGCGAATGAGCTCAATGATGCAGCCAACGCGATGATTGTAAGAATTGTCTTTCTCATTTTTCAGTAAGTTTAGTATGAAATAGCGAACAATACGCGACGGCTTGAAGGGTTGCCTGTGTAGATACACTTACCCTCTTCCTCGCAAACTGCGCTGTCTACAGGAATACAACGGATAGTTGCCTTTGTTTCCTCCTTGATCTTCTCCTCAGTCTCTGGAGTACCATCCCAGTGGCAGAGAAGGAATCCGCCCTTTGTGATCTCTTCCTTGAACTCCTCCCAAGTGTCAACCTTGCGGATGCTCTCGTCGCGGAACTTGAGAGCCTTGGCATAGATGTTTGCCTGGATATCGTCGAGAAGAGCTGCGATAACATCTGCAACACCCTCCTGTGAGTGTGAAGACTTCTCGCAAGTGTCACGGCGTGCAAGCTCTACAGTACCGTTCTCGAGGTCGCGGCCACCCATGGCAAGACGTACAGGAACACCCTTGAGCTCCCACTCTGCGAACTTGAAGCCTGGACGGAGTGTGTCACGGTTGTCGATCTTCACTGTAATGCCCTTGGCCTCGAGCTCCTTCTTGAAGCCTTCCATCTTGTCGAGGATAGCGTTGTTCACAGCCTCATCCTTTCCTGTGATAGGAACCATCACAACCTGGATAGGAGCGAGCTTAGGAGGAAGTACGAGACCGTTGTCGTCTCCGTGAGCCATGATGAGAGCACCCATAAGACGTGTGGAAACACCCCATGAAGTTGCCCATACATACTCCTGCTTGCCTTCCTTGTTTGTGAACTGAACATCGAATGCCTTTGCGAAGTTCTGACCGAGGAAGTGTGATGTACCGGCCTGGAGAGCCTTTCCATCCTGCATGAGAGCCTCGATTGTAAGTGTATCAAGTGCACCTGCGAAACGCTCGTTAGGACTCTTGTGACCCACAACTACAGGCACACCCATGTAGTTACGTGCGAAGTCCGCATACACGTTCACCATCTTCATTGTCTCTTCCTCAGCCTCCTGACGTGTAGCGTGAGCTGTATGACCCTCCTGCCAGAGGAACTCTGCTGTACGGAGGAAAAGACGTGTACGCATCTCCCAACGCACTACATTCGCCCACTGGTTGCAGAGAATAGGGAGATCTCTCCATGAAGTCACCCAGTTCTTGTATGTATTCCAGATGATAGTCTCTGATGTAGGACGAACGATAAGTTCCTCCTCAAGCTTTGCTGACGGGTCCACAACCACACCGTTTCCATTCGGGTCAGCCATAAGTCTGTGGTGAGTGACCACAGCGCACTCCTTTGCAAAACCCTCTACGTGCTCTGCCTCACGGCTGAGGAACGACTTAGGGATGAACAATGGGAAATAAGCATTCTGGTGGCCTGTATCCTTGAACATCTTGTCAAGAACAGACTGCATCTTCTCCCAGATTGCATAACCGTATGGCTTGATAACCATACAACCTCTGACTGCAGAACGCTCTGCAAGGTCTGCTTTCACTACAAGATTGTCATACCACTGTGAGTAGTTGTCTGACCTTTTAGTTACTTCTTTTGCCATCTTATCTATACGTTTAATTTATTTATTGCCTATCTTTGTATTTCCGGTAAACCTTTTCACGTTTGAAACGTCTAATCATTGCCGGATTGTGCGAAGGACTCAAGCAGACTCACTTCAGTCCATAACAAGTCGCGAAGATACGAAATTATTATAAATAAATAAGGAGAATATATATGAAAAAGACTTCATTGCTACTGTTTCTGGCAGCCCTGATGCTTTCTTCATGCGGAACTGCAGCCCAGTGGGGATCTTCTGAGAACAATCAGAGATTCCAGGACGGCATATACAGCAACTCTCCGTCATTCAGATCCAAAGAAGAGAAAGACAAATCAAAGACCGAGACAGACGCCCTGATTGAAAAGACCAAGGAATCTGCCATCTACCTGTTGGGAGAACAGAAAGACACCATAATGATTCCGGAGAACTTCTCCGCAAGAATCCAGTACGACCAGAAGGTAGGAGGCACTGTAGTGACCGTCGGTGAAAACCCTTACGACTGGAGATGGGATCTTGAAAACAGGTACGGATACTATTACGGTCCATACAGCGTCGGATCATCATGGTGGTGGAGCAGACATTACAGCCCGTTCTACGGTCCATACCGCAGTCCATACTGGAGTTCATGGTACTATGACCCTTGGTACTACAGAGACCCATGGTACTACGGCGGAACGTACAGTTACTATGACTACTACGGATTCTACGGCCCTTGGGGATACGACCCATGGTACTACGGCGGATACTACGGAAACTACTACACAGGATACTGGGGAGGATATTACGGAGGCTGGTACGGCTGGCATGATCCTTGGCACTATTACCACTACGGTTGGTATCACCCTCACCACATACACGGCCCTTCACACGTAGGCGGCTCGCATTTCGAGACACGCAACTACGGTCTCCGCGCCAATACCGAGAGGACCCGTCCTATGGCCGGCATATCTACCGGACACACATCAAGACCGGAGATGAGGACATCGGGAGGCACCATGAGAGGAGGAATGAGCATAGGCAACACCAGAAGCCGCTCGACAAACACTGCACGCAGAACAAGCAGTTCAGTCTCAAGACCTGCAACAGCAACCAGACCGGCGTCGGTATCCAGATCGGCATCAGGCTCAAGCCAGCCAACCTACAGAAGACCTGCATCGTCGTCACAGTCTTCGCAGACCAGAAGCTCGTCTGAATACGACAGAAGCGGTACTCCTTCATACAGCAGAGGCAGCTCGTCATATGAAAGAAGTTCGTCTTCATACAACAGAAGCAGTTCTTCATCATACGGAAGAAGCAGTTCATCAGACTTCGGCGGTTCTTCATCCGGAGGATACAGCAGAAGTTCGCACTCATCAGGCGGAGGCTCAGGCTACAGCAGAGGAGGATCATCAGGAGGATATAGAAGATAATTACCAAACATCATAAACACATGAAAAAGACAGCATTGACAATTCTCATGACAGCAGTTGCAGCTGTATGTGCCCACGCACAGACAGCATACGACGCATGGATGTTCAGCGAGAACAATTACGAGGGGACAGCACGATCGGTGGCGATGGGCAATGCATTCACCGCACTTGGAGGAGATCTTGGAGCTGTCAGCATCAACCCTGCAGGAAGCGCAGTTGCAGGATATTCGCAGATGGCGATAACACCGTCGGTGACATTCTCGACAAACACAGCGGTGGGAGTACCATACGAGGGCAGCAAAGACCCGTATTTCCAGAGCAAGATGAAGAGCAGAATGACCCGAGGCGGACTTCCTAACGTAGGATTCTCATTCAATTTCGAGACAGGAAGGAAAACCGGAGTGAAGAACTTCATCATATCGTTCGTGGCAAACCAGACAAACAGCTGGTGCGAAGATGTATATGCGAAAGGCACAAACAGCGAAACAAGCTTCCTCGCGGCAGCAGCTGCTGACGCACAGGCCGAACTTGAATGGATGAACATGAACAAGGCACCGGGAGAAGCGGACTTCACAACCCAGGACTATCTTGCAGAAAACGCGTTCGACTACATGAACTGGAAAGACATTGTAGGCTACCGAAGCGGAATGTTCTCAGCCATCAACGCAGAAGGCACAAAGCTGGCAGGAGCGACTGAACTGGTATACGACGGCGGCAACCACGCACTCGGAGGAGTCCTTTCACAGGCATACGGCAGGAGCGTGACAGGAAGCAAATTCGAATACATCCTCAACTTCGGAGCGAACATTTCAGACTTCGTATACGTGGGTCTCAATCTCGGAATGAACACCCTCGACTACGGATACTCCCATTACTTCAAGGAAAAGCCATACAATGAGGTAACCGATTTCGAGAACATCTTCTCCGACAAGAACGGCGTCGAGCATATCACATACTTCAACGGCGCTACATACAAATACAACTACAGTGCGGAAGGCACCGGAGTCTTCGCCAAACTTGGATTGATCGTGACACCGGGCAACGGACTCCGCATAGGTGCGGCCATCCAGACACCTACCTCCACAACCATCGAGGAAGAATGGCAGGAAAGGGCCGAGACTCAGTTTACAGACTCATCGTTCGACGGCTGGGCAAACAGCGAGATCGGAAGATACTCTTACAGCTTCCGCGCACCTTGGAGAACCAACTTCGGTCTGGCATACACATTCGGCAAAGTGGCTGTAATCAGCGCAGACTACGAGATGGCGGCGTTCGGATCGATGAAGTATAAATTCAACAGACACGACATGTCAAGCTCAGACGTTGAATATTTCGAAGCCCTCAACAGTGAGATCAGGAACACATACGGCGCGGCACATCACCTCAGGGTAGGTACAGAGATCAAGCCCGCAGCCGCATTGGCGATCAGAGCAGGTTACAACCTCTCGACTACAGCCCAGGTAAAGGAATACGACTCATTCGACGACACCTATGTCCCATGCGACAGAACAATGAGACATAATGTTTCATTCGGTATCGGATACAGTTCGAGAAAAGCATTCTTTGCAGATCTCGCAGCCAGATATACACTTCCGCAGAAAGAGTATATCATCCCATATTCCGACTACCTTGCTTCAACGGGAGGAGCGCTTCCTCCGGAGATTCTCAACAAACATTCGAACCTGAAGGTGCTGTTGACTCTCGGATGGAGATTCTAACGGAGATTTTTAAGATATAGAATACTGTCCGGACCTTCATTGAAAAGAAGATCCATGATCGACAGATCGGATTTAAAGCCGTGTTTCGGGGCAAAGACCTGGAAATACGGCTTTTCCAGTTTCAGGTCCGAAAGAATGGAGTTCGGACGTTTCGGATGAATGGCATCACGGAGGTCGTCGCACTGGACATTACCGCCTTCACCACCGCTGACAAGACCGTCCTGCGAATACTCCTCAGTCAGACGGATATCCACCTTGAGGCCGGTCTTCTCAATGAAGAACCTCAGCAATGCCATGTTGAGGTCAATCAACTTTTCCGGCATGCTGTCCAGAATCTCAAAGAGTTCGTCCTGGTAGTACTCGAAATAGGCAGAGGTCCTGTATGCAGACACAATCGCTCTCTTGTGCTGCTGAAGCCAAGGAGTGGAATAATCAATCTTTATATCCTTGACAGGATGTTTGTATGTTCCGCCTTCATGGATCACGGGGAACGAAAGGGCCTGGACACCATCGGCCGCATAGAAACGGCAGCGGTTGCGATAGGACTGCTTCTGATAGTTTTCGCAGGCCTCGATATATACGACAGACGGAGACAGTTCACATGAACCGCCACCGTCTTTTCTGTCGATCAACCCCGACATCTCCTCGGCCATGGCCGCAAAATACGATATCGGAGGGAAATATGCTGTAGATAACAGTTTTGCCACCTTACTCTACGCTGCCTTTAACTGTAGAATCCGCACCTCTGATGATACCTCTCTTGGAAGCTCTGATGAAGTTGAGGATAGTGTCTCTCTCCTCTGACTGAGGATAACCTGACTCGATCTTTGCAAGGGCGTCAGACACATTCATACCGCTGTTGTAGATGATGTCGTACATATCCTTGATAGCGTAGATCTGCTCTGATGTAAAGCCTCTTCTGCGGAGACCCACGATGTTCACACCGGCATATGAAAGAGGTTCACGGCCGCAGAGAACGTATGGAGGTACATCCTTGTTGATCTTCGAGCCACCGCCTACGAAAGCGTGCTTTCCGATCTTCGAGAACTGATGAGCCACTGTGCTTCCGCCGATTGTTGCCCAATCGTCAACGTCAGTCTCACCTGCGATACCCACATAACTTACGAGGATACAGTTGTTTCCTACGATACAGTCGTGAGCCACATGTGCATATGACATGATGAGCACATTGTTTCCGATCTTTGTAACGCTTCTGCCGCTTGCCTTTGTACCACGGTTGATGGTAGCGCACTCGCGGATATTTACGTTGTCACCGATCTCAACCCAAGTAACCTCTCCGTCGAACTTGAGGTCCTGAGGTATTGCGCCTACAACAGCTCCAGGGAACACACAACAGTTCTTACCCATCTTCACGTAGTTGAAGATTGTTGCGTGAGGAAGGATCTTGCTGCCGTCGCCGATCTCCACGTGCTCCTCAATGTAAGCGTATGGTCCGACCTCAACATTCTCACCGAGCTTTGCGTTCGGATGTACAGTTGCCAAAGGATGAATAGTTGCCATAGTATTATATATTTTCTCTTATTTTCTTTGCTGCTTGTGTATTGATGCCGTGTCCGGCCATTTCTGCTGTAACCTTCGCCTTGAGGAAACCGCCTGAAAGTCTGAGGTCTCCGATAAGGTCAAGGAGTTTGTGTCTTGAACACTCGTTAGGGAATCTGAGCACGAGGTTGCTGAGGTATCCGTCTTCGCGGACCTTGAGAGCCGGCACATTGAAGAGAGCCGAGATCTGAGCCACCTGCTCGTCTGTCACCGGATGCTCGACAATCACAATCGCATTGTCCACATCACCACCTTTCACGAGGTTGTTGGCGAAAAGGAACTGGAGTTCGTGGAAGAATACGAATGTTCTGCACACGCCCACCTCTTCACAATATTCCACTGAAGGATTCCAGTCCGCATACTGAACACCGAGAACTCGTGACTTGAAGTCTGTCTTGATGTTGTAGCTGAACTCCTCGGCAGGCTCGATACGCACGAGCGCACCGTTTTCATTTGTAACCTCGATGGTCTCCTTCAACTCGATATATCTGCGTGGTGCATCCTGAGCCTCTGCTCCGTCCTTCCACATCGCATCGATATAAGGCTTCGCGCTTCCGTCAAGGATCGGAACCTCCACATTGTCGATCTCGATCAGTGCATTGTCGATGCCGAGACCTGTAAGGGCCGACATGATATGCTCGATTGTCGAAACCGACGCCTCTCCCTTCGAAATCGTTGTGCTTCTTGCTGTATTTGAAACATTCTCAGCCAATGCCTCTACAACTGCATCGGCGCCGATATCTGTTCTCACGAACACGATTCCTGTGTCTGCAGGAGCCGGTCCTACGACCATCGTCGACACTCTTCCTGTGTGAAGACCCTTGCCTTCGAATGTATATTTCTTCTTAAGTGTATGCTGAAACTGCATTATACCTTTTATTAAAAAAATTGACCCGCAAAGGTAATCATTTATTTTTAATTACTGCTTTCCAGCCCTTTTAAAGATGGCATAACTGCGCATATAATCCATGTATGGGATGGCAGGGCTGCCGAAATATGCCTGTCCCGGTTTCTTTACGCTGCCCATAAGACCGGACTGTGCACCGAATGAGGTGTTGTCAGCAACTGTCAGATGGCCCGCAATACCCACCTGGCCACCGAAGATGCAGTGTTCTCCGATCTTTGTAGAACCTGCGATTCCTGTCATTGCCGCCATTACGGTATTCTGTCCGATCTCCACGTTATGGGCGATCTGGCAATGGTTGTCGATCTTGCATCCCTTTCTGATGATTGTGGAACCCATCTGGGATCTGTCGATTCCCGCACAGCCTCCTATTTCCACATTGTCCTCGATGATCACATTTCCTGTATGCTCGATCTTCTTCCATGTGCCGTCCTCAAGCGGAGCGTATCCGAAACCGTCGCATCCGATTACCGCATTGGCATGGATGGTCACATTGTCTCCGATTACAGTTCCAGGATAGATGCACGCACCCGGATAGATTGTACAGTATTTACCGATTGTCACATCATCGCCGATGAATGCGTTCTCGTAAATCTTTGTATAATCGCCGATTACGGATTTCTTACCGACATAAGCAAAATCGCCGACATAGACCTTTCTTCCGATCTTTGCGCTCCAGCGGATCTTGCTGCGGAGGCCGCGGTATCTCTTGTATGAACGTTTTCTGGCCACCACATAATCAAGAAGAGCCGCAACTGCCGCGTACGAATCATCCACTCTTACCATAGTGGCGCTCACAGGCTGCTTCGGCTCGAAAGTCTTGTTCACAATTATGATGTCCGCCTTACATTCGTAGACGTAATGCTCATATTTCGGATTAGCAAAAAAGCAGATTGCACCGGGCTTTCCGCTCTCGATGCGGGCAAATGTAGACACAGTCGCTTCAGGGTTTCCATCCACGACTCCGTTCAGGATTTCAGCGATCTCCTTTGCTTTGAATTCCATAATGTTACAGGTTTGGTTTCAATATTTTGTTTATTCTGATTTTATTCGTATATTTGCGTCGTGAGAATGATTTCAGGGGGCAAGGATGCCCCCTGAAATCGTTTCACGGATATACCATTATCATAAAGCCAATGAACGTATCAGAAATCAAAGATGCAATCTGCGACGAAATCGTTGCACGAAACTGCTACATTGTTGATGTTACTATCAGCAAAGAAAACGACATTGAAATCACAATCGAATCGGAAGAAGGAAGGGTTGAACTTGACGACTGCGTGGCCATCAGCCGCCATTTCGAATCAAAGTTCGACAGAGAGCAGGAGGATTACTCTCTTACCGTTACATCTGCGGGACTCGACCAGCCTTTCAAGGTACTCAAGCAGTACATCAAAGCAATCGGCTCAAAAGTAGAGGTTCAGCTCAAGGGTGGACGCAAGATGATCGCGACACTCACTGCAGCGGACCAGGAGAGCATCACACTTAACTACACTGCAAAAGAAGCGGTGGAAGGCAAGAAGAAGAAGGAACTTGTAGAGCATAACGACAGATTCACAATGGATCAGGTAAATGCTGTACGCCCACACATTGAATTTAACTAAAAAAACAACAATAAAATGGAAAAGATTGAACTGAAAGACGCTTTCACCGAGTTCAAGAACCAGAAGAACATCGACAGACCTACAATGATGGGTGTGCTCGAGGATGTGTTCAGAACTCAGATCACAAAGACTTACGGATCAGCAGACAACTTTGACATCATCATCAACATTGACAAGGGAGACTGCGAGATCTATTGGAACAGAGAGGTTGTAGAAGTAGTTGAGGATCCTAATACAGAGATCGCAATCGACGACCCTGCTCTCGATGACGACTATGAGATCGGCGAGACTTTCGCAAAGAAGATCGAGCTCAAGGATTTCGGACGCAGAGGTGTTCTCAACATCCGTCAGAACCTTCAGGGCCGTATCATGGATATCGAGAAGGCAAACCTCTACAACAAGTACGTAGGTAAGATCGGCGAGATCTTCACAGGTGAGGTTTATCAGACTTGGGCTAAGGAAGTACTCATCCTTGACGAGGACGGCAACGAGCTCAGACTTCCTAAGTCAGAGCAGATCCCTGGCGAGCACTTCAAGAAGAACGACACTGTAAGAGCAATCATCAAGAGCGTGGAGATGAAGAACAACACCACTCCATACATCGTTCTTTCACGTATCACTCCTGAATTCCTCGAGAAGCTCTTCGAGCAGGAGGTTCCTGAGATCTACGACGGTCTCATCACAATCAAGAAGGTTGTACGTGTACCGGGCGAGCGTGCCAAGGTTGCCGTAGAGTCATACGACGAGAGAATCGACCCTATCGGAGCATGTATCGGCGTGAAGGGTTCACGTATCATCGGTATCGTACGCGAGCTCCGCAATGAGAACATCGACGTACTCCAGTGGACTAACAACACTCAGCTCCTTATCCAGAGAGCACTCAGCCCAGCAAAGATTTCTTCAATCATTCTCGGAGCAGACGACGACAAGATCAAGGTTTACATGCTTCCTGATGAGGTCAAGAAGGGTATCGGTAAGGGTGGATGCAACATCCGTCTTGCAGGTATGCTCGTAGGCAAGGAGATCGAGGTATGGAGAGACCTTCCAAAGGATGAGGTCGAGGACGAGGAAGAGGATGTATTGCTCAGCGCATTCGACGACGACATCGAGCCATGGATCATCGAGAAGCTCCAGAGCATCGGATGCGACACTGCGAAGAGTGTTCTTGCACTTTCTGCAGCTGACATTGCGAAGAGAGCAGACCTTGAGGACGAAACAGTAGAGGAAGTCCTTGAAATCCTCCGCGCCGAGTTTGAAGACTAAACAAGATTACATTTTTTATGGCAGAAATAAGATTAAGCAAACTTACAAAGCAATTCAGCATCGGACTTGCACGTCTCGTTGAATTCCTCAACGAGAAGGGAGCAAACGTAGAGATGAATCCGAACGCAAAGGTTTCGGACGAGTATCTACCTGCTATCGAGGCAAAGTTCGGTGAAGACCAGAAACTTAAGAAGGACTCGGAGAAGGTTACAATCAAGCTCAAGGAGATCATCGAGATGGGCGCGAAGAAGAAGTCTGGCCATGAGGAGGAAGAAATTCCTGAGAAGGAGGTTGTCATCAAGAGCAACACCCTCAAGGCAGAGCCTGCTGCAAAGCCGGTTGAAGAGGTTAAGCCCGCAGCTGCACCTGTTCAGCCTGCAGCTACTGCCCAGGCAGGTCCGAAGATCATCGACAAGATCGACCTCTCACAGTTCGATAAGAAACCTGCTGCAAAGCCTGCAGAAGAAGTGAAGCCTGTAGAGACTCCAGCACCGGAGCCGGTGAAGGAAGTCGTGAAGGCTGAGCCTGTGAAGGTAGAGGAGCCTGTTAAGGTAGAGGAGCCTGTAAAGGCAGAGGAGAAGCCACAGCCACGTGAAGTGAAGGTTGAGGTGGAGAAACTTGCAGGACCTAAGGTCATCGACAAGATCGACCTTTCACAGTTCGACCCTAAGAAGAAAAAGAAGAAGAGAGAGCGCATCGAGAAGGGTGGCAGCCAGAAGGTTGACGTAACCAAGGTTGAGGCTACCAACGGTGGCAAGAAGGACAAGAACAACAAGGGCGGCAACAACGGCCAGCAGCAGAACAACCACGGCAAGAACAACGGTCAGAACAACGGCCAGAACGGTAACGGCAAGAAGAACCGTCGTGACAGAGGCGGCGATAAGTTCAAGCCTGCAATGACTGAGGCAGAGCAGGAGGAGATGCAGAAGGAGATCCAGAAGCAGATCAAGGAGACTTACGCACGTATGAACGAGGGTAAGAAGAACAACTTCGGAGCTAAGCACAGAAAGGACAAGAGAGAGGCTGCATCACAGAGAATGCAGGAGGAGATGGAGATGGCGCAGCTCGAGCAGAAGGTTCTCAAGGTTACAGAGTTCGTAACTGTAAACGACCTTGCCACTCTCATGAACAACACTCCTGTGACCAAGGTTATCGGAGCATGTATGAGCCTCGGTATGATGGTATCCATCAACCAGCGTCTCGACGCAGAGACTCTCGTTCTCGTTGCAGAGGAGTTCGGCTATGAGGTTGAGTTCGTTACTGCAAACCTTACAGACGCAATCGCTCAGGGCGAGGTGGAGGACACAGAGGAGGATCTCCTCCCACGTCCACCGGTGATCACCGTGATGGGTCACGTTGACCACGGTAAGACTTCCCTCCTCGACCACATCCGTAGCGCGAACGTAATCGCAGGTGAGGCCGGCGGTATCACACAGCACATCGGTGCATACCACGTAGAGCTTCCTGACGGCCAGGCGATCACATTCCTTGATACTCCAGGTCACGAGGCGTTTACAGCGATGCGTGCCCGTGGTGCGAAGATGACTGACGTTGCCATCATCATCGTTGCAGCCGACGACTGCATCATGCCACAGACTGTCGAGGCTATCAACCACGCACAGGCTGCAGGTGTACCGATGGTATTTGCAATCAACAAGATCGATAAGCCGGGTGCAAACCCTGACAAGATCCGTGAGCAGCTCTCACAGATGAATATCCTCGTTGAGGACTGGGGCGGTAAGTTCCAGTGCCAGGAGATTTCAGCGAAGAAGGGTATCAACGTAGACCTTCTCCTTGAAAAGGTCCTCCTCGAGTCTGAAATGCTCGACCTCAAGGCAAACCCTAACAAGAAGGCTGCAGGTGCTGTCATCGAGTCTTCACTCGACAAGGGCCGCGGATACCTCGCGACAATCCTTGTACAGAACGGCACACTCCGCGTAGGAGACGTAATGCTTTCAGGTTGCTACACAGGTAAGGTAAAGGCAATGTTCAACGAGCGTGGACAGAAGGTTACAGAGGCCGGTCCTTCGACACCTGTATCTGTTCTCGGTCTTAACGGCGCTCCTACTGCCGGTGAGACATTCGTGGTAATGGCTGACGAGAAGGAGGCTAAGGACATCGCGAACAAGCGTGAGCAGCTCATCCGTATCCAGGGTATCAAGACTCAGAAGCATATGACTCTCGAGGAGATCGGACGTCGTATCGCCATCGGAAACTTCAAGGAGCTCAACGTCATCGTCAAGGGAGACGTGGACGGTTCAGTGGAGGCCCTTTCAGACTCTATCATCAAGCTCTCTACAGAGGAGGTTCGCGTGAACGTGATCCACAAGGCTGTGGGTGCGATTTCAGAGTCAGATATCCTCTTGGCAGCGGCTTCGGATGCGATCATCATCGGTTTCCAGGTACGTCCTATGACTTCAGCAAGAAAGCTTGCTGAGAAGGAGGAGATCGAGATCCGTCTCTACTCTGTCATCTACGACTGTATCAACGAGCTCAAGAGCGGTATCGAAGGTATGCTCGAGCCAGAGCAGAAGGAGGTTGTCACTGCTACTGCCGAGGTTCAGGAGACATTCAAGATTTCCAAGGTCGGTACTATCGCAGGATGTATCGTACGCGAGGGCAAGCTTACACGCTCTGCAAAAGTGCGCGTGATCCGCGACGGTATCGTAGTCTACACCGGAGAGCTCGATTCACTCAAGCGTTTCAAGGACGACGTCAAGGAGGTTCATATGGGTATGGACTGCGGTCTTAATATCAAGGGTTACAATGATATCAAGGTCGGTGACGTTATCGAGGCGTACACAATCGAAGAGATCAAGAGAACACTCTAACAGAAAATAAGCCTATCGTCAAATGGCGGTCCTCCCCACTACGTGGGTCCCCTCCCTTTTCGGGAGCCAATGCCGCCCTTGCCGATAGGCTTATTTTCTTAGTGTAAAGTTAAAGGGATGTGATCAGTAAGTCTGAATCACATCCCTTCTTATATTATGTATCACTGAAAGGCGATTAGTTGCGCTCTGGGCGGAGTTTGCGGACAGTTTCGCCGGTCTGCCAGAGTTCGCTTTCGCGCATCTCCTTGAGCTCTGCGTTGAGCTTCTCGCGGTAATCAGCCTGGCTGTTAGAGTCGATAGAGATCTGAGCCTCGTTGCCTGTCTTCACGCTCTCATAGAGCTCATTGAATACTGGGAGAGTCGCGTCACGGAACTTCTTCCACCAGTCAAGAGCACCACGCTGTGCAGTTGTAGAGCAGTTTGCATACATCCAGTCCATACCGTTCTCAGAGATGAGTGGCATAAGGCTCTGTGAAAGCTCCTCAACTGTCTCGTTGAATGCCTCAGATGGAGTGTGACCGTTCTCACGGAGAACCTGATACTGTGCTGCGAAGATACCCTGGATAGCACCCATGAGTGTTCCGCGCTCACCTGTAAGGTCTGAGTAAACCTCCTTCTTGAATGTTGTCTCGAAAAGGTATCCTGAACCTACGCCGATACCGAGAGCGATAACTCTGTCGTAAGCCTTGCCTGTTGCATCCTGATGGATAGCATATGATGAGTTGAGACCACGTCCTTCAACGAAAAGTCTGCGAAGTGATGTACCTGAACCCTTAGGAGCCACGAGGATCACGTCAACATCAGCTGGGGGAACAATACCTGTACGGTCATTGTAGGTGATGCCGAATCCGTGTGAGAAATAAAGGGCCTTACCTGGAGTAAGGTGCTTCTTCACTGTAGGCCATACTGAAATCTGACCTGCATCTGAAAGAAGATACTCGATGATTGTCGCCTTCTCGCAAGCCTCTTCGATATCAAAGAGAGTTTCACCTGGAACCCAACCGTCCTCGACAGCCTTGTCCCAGCTCTTTGAATCCTTTCTCTGACCTACGATTACATTGAAACCATTATCTCTGAGGTTAAGTGACTGACCTGGGCCCTGAACACCATAACCGATAACTGCTATTACTTCGTCCTTCAATACTTCTCTTGCTTTCTCAAGAGGAAACTCTGCGCGGGTTACTACATTCTCGTCAACTCCGCCAAAATTCATTGTTGCCATAGTTCGTTGTATTATTTGTAGTTAATATTGTTCAATCCTTCGATGTGTTTCATCTGAGAAACAACCTTCGAAATTGTCGTCTCTGTCGCCAGTGCGCAAACCTCATATTTGCTTGTCTGGCCCTCAAGAGGCTTATAGGTAAGGCTCTCCACATTGATGTGGCGCTGCATGAACAGCATTGAAATTCTGCTTAGGATATCCAGACGGCCCTCACCTTCTGCCGTCACTGTATACTTCTGTATCATATCTGAGTAAAATCCTTATCAATGAATATCTTGTCGATCGGCGCTCCTGCCGGAATCATTGGGAAGACGTTCTCGCTGCCCTCGACGCATGCCTCAAGGAAGAATGCACCTTCCGAAGAAAGCATCTTTTCAATCGCCGAATCCAACTCGTCAAGAGAAGTCACTCTTACCGACGGTATTCCATACGCTGAAACGATCATCTGGAAATCAGGGTTGTGCAGACGTGTGAAAGAATATCTCTTATCATAGAAGAGTTCCTGCCACTGACGCACCATACCGAGCCAGCAGTTGTTCATGAGAACCATCTTCACGCCCACCTGAGACTCAAGGATGGTACCGAGTTCCTGCATGTTCATCTGGAAACCGCCGTCACCCATGAATACGATCACCGGCTTGTCAGGATTAGCGATCTTCGCTCCGATTGCCGCAGGGAGGCCGTAACCCATTGTTCCGAGACCACCGGAAGAAATCCAGCTTCTTCTGTTCGCAAAATATGAGAAACGTGCAGCAAACATCTGGTTCTGGCCCACATCGGTAACTACAATCTTGTCATTTCCTGCGTGCATCGAGATTCGCTCGACCACTGATGCCATTGTCAGTCCGTTTGTATCAGAAAGCTGTACGGCAGTCAGACGGTTAGCCTCCTTCGAAGCGACCTCGCGAGCGAAAGCCCACCAGTCAGCGCGCGGTGAAAAGACCAGATTCTGAGCACAGAGTGCCTCAAGCACCTGTCTTGCATCACCGACGATAGGAAGATCTGCACGCACCGCCTTTCCGATCTCGACAGGATCTATATCGACATGTATTATTCTTGCCTTTGGAGCATACCCTGCACGGTTACCTGTAACACGGTCGCTGAAACGCATGCCGACAGCGATAATGAGATCCGCCTGCTGAGTCATTCTGTTTGGCGCATGAGATCCGTGCATTCCGACACAACCCACATAGTTCGAATGATGTGAAGGCATACATGAGAGACCCATCATTGTAGTAGCTACAGGAAGTCCGGCCTTTTCTGCAAGAAGTTCCAAAGCATCCTCTGCACCAGCTATTGTAACACCGTTTCCGGCAATCACAAGAGGTCTTTTGGATGCATTGATCCACTCTACAGCTGTCCTGATATTCTCATCAGCCGGTACCGGAGGTACATACGATTTGAATTCACTCTTGTATTCAAAATCCGTCATCTCAGTCTGGGCATTCTTTGTAATGCTGACCACTACCGGACCTGGACGTCCCGACTGGGCGATTCTGAAAGCCTTTGAAAGAACCGGTGCAATCTCATCCGCACTGGTGATCTCATAATTCCATTTTGTGATAGGGAGTGTAATGCTGACGATATCGGCTTCCTGGAACGAAGCTGCGCCGAGGCCTTCCTTCTGGACCTGGGCAGTGATGCAGACGATAGGTGTCGAGTCCATCATCGCATCTGCAATACCTGTAACAAAGTTTGTCGCTCCCGGACCTGCAGTTGCGACACAGACACCTACCTTACCTGTACTGCGGGCATATCCTTCCGCTGCATGAACGGCTGCCTGCTCATGTCTGACCAGGATGTGCCTTAATTTATCTGCATTAAAATAGAGTTGATCGTAGAAAGGCATGATACCACCTCCGGGATAACCGAAGATCGTGTCTACTCCTTCCTCAACGAGGGCGTTAATTATTGCCTGAGCACCGACAATATTCATAGTTTAGTCCTCCAATATTCTGATTGCACCCTTATCGGCAGAAGATACCATTGAGGCGTATGCCTTCAAGGCTCTGCTTACCTGACGGTTGCGGTTAAGTGGTTTCCATGCTGATTTACCGCGAGATTCCATCTCGGCCCTTCTGGCCTGGAGTTCCTCATCCGAGATCTCCAATGAGATGCTTCGCGATGTTATATCAATATTAATTATGTCGCCGTCCTTTACAAGTCCGATGAGACCGCCTGCCGCAGCTTCCGGAGACACGTGGCCGATAGAAAGGCCTGATGTTCCGCCGGAGAATCGTCCGTCTGTGAGAAGAGCGCACTGCTTGTCAAGCTTCATACTCTTGAGGTACGAGGTCGGATAAAGCATTTCCTGCATTCCCGGACCTCCCTTAGGACCTTCATATCTGATGATGACAACGTTTCCGGCCTGTACCTTACCTCCGAGAATTCCCTCGACTGCCTCTTCCTGAGACTCGAACACAACTGCTGTACCTGAGAATTTCCAGATAGACTCATCGACTCCGGCGGTCTTGACGATGCAGCCGTCCTCGGCAATATTGCCGGAAAGGACAGCAAGACCTCCATCACGAAAATAAGCATGTTCTATATCTCTGATACAACCCTCGGCGCGGTCAGTCTCGAAAGAATCATTATAACAGTAGTTCGAACCAAGGATCTGATTGAAATGACCGCCTGACGAAGCCAGGTATTTCGAAGTGGTTTCAGTGGAACCGCAACGCACCACATCTTCAGCGCTTATAGCATCTGCGAGAGTCGGATAGTCCACTCTGGAAGTGCCTGTACAAAGGAAGCCGCCTTTGTTAAGTTCGGCGAGGATGCCCATTACACCGCCTGCGCGGGCAACATCCTGGATATGGTAGCGGCTGTTAGGAGATACTTTGCAAAGCACGGGGATTTTCCTTGAGAGGGCATCTATATCCTTCATTGTGAAGTCCACACCGGCCTCTCTTGCTATAGCGAGAAGATGAAGTACAGTATTGGTCGATCCGCCCATGGCGATATCGAGAGACATTGCATTCATAAATGCCTCCTTTGTGGCGATGGAACGAGGCAATACGCTCTCGTCACCATTCATATAATATGCTAATGCATTGCGAACGATAAGTTCTGCTCCTTTGAGGAAAAGATTGCGACGTTCCTTATGTGTGGCAAGGATGGTACCGTTTCCTGCAGGGGCCATTCCGAGCGCCTCGCTCAGACAGTTCATTGAATTTGCAGTAAACATACCGGAGCAGCATCCGCAACCTGGGCACGCTCCCCTTTCGAGGGCGTCAAGTTCGTCTGTAGTGGCTGTAGGATCCGCGCCCTTGACCATGATGTCCACGAGGTCGTAATACTTTTCACCGACCTTTCCCGCTTCCATCGGGCCACCGCTTACAAATACAGCAGGGATGTTGAGTCTCATGGCAGCCATGAGCATACCTGGAGTAACCTTGTCGCAGTTTGAAATGCAGATCATGGCATCGGCACAATGAGCGTTGCACATATACTCGACGCTATCGGCAATCACCTCACGTGACGGAAGAGAATAAAGCATACCGTCGTGACCCATTGCGATGCCGTCATCCACAGCGATTGTATTGAACTCTGCAGCAAAACATCCAAGTTCCTCGATCCTCTTCTTTATCTCCTGACCGATCTCATGGAGATGCACATGGCCCGGTACGAACTGGGTAAAGGAGTTGACAATAGCAATGACAGGCTTACCGAACTGGCTGTCCTTCATTCCGTTGGCTCTCCAAAGACCTCTCGCACCGGCCATCTTGGGGCCTGTGGTACATTTGCTGCTTCTTAGTTCTTTCATAATAAAAAAACGTCGTCTGCATAAATACCAATGGCGTTGCAGACGACTTATATATAACACCAATGGACCGACAGCCTTACATTCCGACGATTAGAGACACAACAATGACGATGACCTGTAGTCCGACGAGGACTGCATTTCCTGCCAATGGCGCGCTGCTAATGTTATGTAAAGTGTGGTTCATTGTTTCAGTTTCCTCTAGTTGGTTAGTCTACGAGGACTATGTGACCACAAATTTAGAAATTTTTACAATATGCAATACTTTTTTTGCGTTTTTTTGTCACACCAGCGGGTATCGCTTGATTGATTTGGTAAAAATGTGGTCCAGAGGATAACGAGCACGCGATTTTGCGGCGGCATGAGCGATCGCTTTCGCCGTTTCATCGCCCGCATCACAGGCTTTCAGAATGTTGTCCGTGCACACATGTTCCAGCAGGAGATGGAAGGTCTGTCCATGGTCATGATGACGGAGGTGACAGAGCTCATGCAGAAGGATATAATCACGGAGAATCGACGGCAGACGCACGATGTTCAGATTGAGGTTGATATTGTTTCTGGCCGAGCAGCTGCCCCAATTGGTCGAGTTATGCTTGATGGTTACCTTATTGTAGGCAAACCCGTAGGTGGCCGCAAGTTCGGCAAGTCGTGCAGGAAGTTCCGCCTTCGCCTGTCTGCGCATGGACTCGATCTGCGAAGGATCCGCCTTCGGCACATCGGCATACTTTTCCTTCTGGCGCGCTATGGTCTGAATGACCCAGTCACGCTTCATCCTGAAGAATGCCATAGCCGCTGCATACGGTACAATATACGGCACCGACACGCTCACACCTTTTACAGGATGTACGCGCAGGCTCATACGCCTCAGTCCCTTCCTCTTCACGAAAAGGACATCACCGATCTGCGGGTCCGCATATATTTTCTTCAACTCTGCCATAGGACTGCAAATATACATAAAAAAAGAAGGACGGCCGTCTGACCATCCTTCCTATGATATTGCCGAAATGCGGATTAGAACATCTCTGGCTCGTTGTTCTGCTCAGCTGCTGGAGCTGCCTGCTCGCGACGTGGACCGCGTGGGCCTCTGTCGTCACGGCGTGGACCGCGTGGACCTCTGTCATCGCGACGGCCACCCTGTGGACGGTCGTTACGTGGACCTCTGTCACCACGTGGCTTGCGCTCTGGCTCAACATAACCCTCAGGCTTCTCGATGAGTGCTCTGCGTGAAAGTCTCATCTTACCGTTCTTAGGGTCGATCTCGAGGAGCTTGACGTCAACCTCGTCACCGATGTTGAGAACGTCCTCTACCTTCTCAGTCTTGTTCCAGTCGATCTCAGAGATGTGGAGAAGACCTTCCTTACCAGGGAGAATCTCTACGAATGCACCGAACTCGAGGATTGAAACAACCTTACCGTGGTAAACTGTACCTACTTCAGGAACTGCAGTGATACCGTTGATCCATGCGATAGCCTTGTCCATAGACTCCTTGTCAAGACCGAAGATATCTACAACACCCTTCTGAGCACCGTCGATCTGCTCCTCAGTGATAGTGATTGTAGTACCAGTCTCACGCTGGATCTTCTGGATAGTCTCACCACCCTTACCGATGATAGCGCCGATGAACTCGCCGTCAACGATGAGCTGTACCATACGTGGAACGAACTCCTTGTACTCAGCACGTGGCTCGCTGATAGTCTTCATCATCTCACCCATGATGTGGAGACGACCCTGACGTGCCTGCTCGAGTGCCTTTGCGAGAACGTCGTATGAAAGACCGTCAACCTTGATGTCCATCTGAGTTGCAGTGATACCGTCCTTTGTACCTGTTACCTTGAAGTCCATATCTCCGAGGTGGTCCTCGTCACCGAGAATATCTGTAAGGATAGCGTAACGCTCGTTAGGATTGTCCTTGTCTGTGATAAGACCCATTGCAACACCTGCAACCGGCTTCTTGATCTTCACACCTGCATCCATGAGTGCGAGGCAGCCTGCACATACAGTAGCCATTGATGAAGAACCGTTAGACTCGAGGATATCCGAAACTACGCGTACTGCGTATGGATTCTCAGGTGCCATAGGAATCATTGGCTTGAGAGCACGGTATGCAAGGTTTCCATGTCCGATCTCACGACGGCCGATACCGCGCTGTGGACGAGCCTCACCTGTTGAGAATGGTGGGAAGTTATAGTGAAGAACGAACTGATCAGTCTCCTGGATGAGAACCTCATCACGCTCCTTCATGTCAAGCTTAGTACCGAGAGTTACAGTCGAAAGTGACTGAGTCTCACCACGAGTGAAGATTGCAGAACCGTGTGCACATGGGAGATAGTCAGTCTCGCACCAGATAGGACGTACTGTTGTAGTGTCACGGCCGTCGAGACGTACACCCTCGTCGAGGATCATGTTTCTCATGGCAGCCTTCTCTACTGCGTGATAGTATCTCTCGATCATCATGTGCTTCTCCTCGCGCTCCTCCTCAGAAAGTGTTGCGCAGAACTCCTCCTTGAGTGCCTCGAAAGCCTCTGATCTCTCGTGCTTAGCCGAACCTGACTTAGCGATAGCGTAGCATCTGTCATAGCAGAACTCCTGGATAGCCTGACGGAGAGCCTCGTCGTTCTCCTCGTGGCAGTAAGTTCTCTTTACAGTCTTGCCTACAGCCTCTGAAAGCTCCATCTGAGCCTTGCAGTGCTTCTTGATCTCCTCGTGAGCGAACTTGATAGCCTCGAGCATGTCTGTCTCGCTGACCTCCTTCATCTCACCCTCTACCATCATGATGTTGTCATATGTAGCGGCCACCATGATGTCGAGATCAGCATCAGCCATCTCGCTGAAGTTAGGGTTGATCTTGAACTGACCGCCGATACGTGCAACGCGAACCTCAGAGATTGGTCCCTCGAACGGGATGTCGCTGACAGCAAGTGCAGCTGAAGCTGCGAGACCTGCAAGTGCATCCGGCTGGATGTCCTTCTCAGCTGAGATGAGGTTTACGTTTACGAATACTTCTGCGTGGAAGTCCTCTGGGAAGAGTGGACGAAGTGCACGGTCGATAAGACGTGAGATAAGGATCTCATAGTCTGAAGCCTTGCCCTCTCTCTTCATGAAACCGCCTGGGAAGCGGCCTGCAGAGGCATATTTCTCTTTGTAGTCTACCTGAAGCGGCATGAAGTCTACATCCTCCTTTGCGTCTTTTGCGCAGCATACGGTTGCGAGGAGCATAGTGCCACCCATCTTGACTACTACTGAACCGTCAGCCTGCTTTGCAAGCTTGCCGGTCTCGATCTCGATTACCCTTCCGTCGGATAATTCAATGTTCTTTTTTACGATATTCATTGTTTGTTCTTCAACCTGCCTCCCCCTATGGGAGTGGATTAATATTCTGTCTCGTCATCAGGTCGTTATACCGGACCTTCGTATATATTTGTCATTCCTCAGGCGCCGCAGGTTGTTGTCTGCGCCATCAGACCTCTTTGCGTAAAAAAGGGGGAAAGTCCATATCTGGCCCCATCCCCCTTCGTCGGTTCCTACCTTATGTAGACTATCGACGGAGACCAAGCTCCTTAACGATAGCTCTGTATCTCTCAATGTCAATCTCCTTGAGATAGTCAAGGACGCGACGTCTCTTACCAACAAGCTTCAAGAGTGAACGACGAGTTACATAGTCGTGCTTGTTGCTCTTGAGGTGCTCTGTAAGGTGTGAGATACGGTAGGAAAATAATGCCACCTGGCTCTCAGGAGAACCTGTGTCAGTATTAGACTTTCCGTACTTCTCGAAAAGCTCCTGTTTTTTCTCTGGTGCCAAATATTCAGCCATCTTTTGAAAAAATTAGAGGTTAATAAATAAGTTCATGCTTCTCCTTTCGGATTTAGCGGGCGCAAAGATAGATATAATTTCCGAGAAAACAACGATTTGGGATAAAAATTCCACCATTATTTTACACATGCAAGGTCGGCAAGGACGATCGCCGTCATAGCCTCTACAACCACCGGAGCACGGAGGGCGAAACATACATCGTGACGGCCCGGCACCTCAAGCGTGTCGATCTCGTCCTTTGCGAAGTTGTACGTCTGCTGCGCCTTGCGAATGCTTGCCGTAGGCTTGAACGCAACACGGAAAACGATCGGAGCGCCGTTTGTGATACCGCCGTTGGCTCCACCCGCACCGTTCTTCGAAGGACGGCAGTCAGCACCGATAGGGTCGTTATGTTCAGAGCCCTTCATTGCCGCTGCAGCGAATCCGTCGCCGAACTCGATTGCGCGTACGCCCGGTATTGCGAAAACAGCATGCGCGATCTGCGACTCCACGCTATCCCAGAAAGGTTCGCCGTAACCCGGATCTATATTCGGAACCGTACACTCGACGATTGCACCGAGGCTGTCACCTTCCTTCACGGCCTCATCTATTGCACCTGGCCATGCCTCCGGGTCTGACATACCGCCGAGCTCAACGATAGCCGCATTGACCTCATTGCATGGAGTTTCATCGAGGATGGTAAGGTCCGCCAGCATCTTCTTCGCCACAACACCCGCCGCCACGACCGGAAGCGTGAGACGGCCAGAGAAATGTCCGCCGCCGCGAGGGTCCTGGCAGTCATCCCACTTGAGGGCAGCTGTGAGGTCCGCATGTCCCGGACGAGGCATAGCCGCAAAAAGGCTGTAATCCGAAGAATGTGTGTTGTTGTTCTTGAAAACAATGGTAAGAGGTGCGCCGGTCGTATGTCCATCGAAAAGACCGCTGACAATCATAGGCTGGTCCGCCTCGATTCTCGGTGTAGTACCCTTGGCACCGCTTTTACGTCTGAGAATGTCAGCCTCGAAATCCTGCTCCGAGAGTTCAAGACCGGCCGGAACGCCGTCAAGAACGACGCCGATCAGTTCACCGTGAGACTCCCCGAAGATCGAGACTCTGAATTTTCTTCCGAATGTATTCATAGCGCAAGAAACTGTTTAAATATGTCATGGAACTGCGGGAACGACTTTCCTACGCAGTCTTCATCGTCAATTGTCACCGGACCGTCTGCACCGAGGGATGCGACCTTGAGGGCCATCACCATGCGGTGGTCGTGGTATGATGTGTAGCTGCCGCCCTTGAGGAGGTCGTTGTTGAGCAGACGCTGCGCAAGGGTCTTGCCCTCAATCACCATCTCGTCGCCCTCGATCTCCGCCTTGACGCCCATCTGAGTGAGCATGCCTACGATAGCTTTCGCCCTGTCGCTCTCCTTGTTGGCAAGACGACCCACTCCTCCGAGTCTGCTGGTTCCCTGACAGAAAGCCGCAAGTACAGATATGATCGGGAAGAGATCAGGACAGTTCGACGCGTCCACACTGAACGACTTGAGAGGGGCACGCTGCACTGTGATATTGCCCTTGTCTCCATCAAGCTGCGAAAGGCTTGCACCGGCATCCATAAGGATATCCATGATGCAGAGATCGGCCTGAAGAGAAGTCGTATCAAGTCCCTGAAGCTCAGCCTTTCCGAAAATCGCACCAGCCACAAGGAAGTTCGCAGCAGCACTCCAGTCACCCTCAAGGTCAATGTCGGCAGCCTTGAACTTCTGACCACCCTTCACCTTGAACACCATCTCCGTGCAAAGCGACCAGTCACCGTTCGATTCGAGGAAATCGCGGCCGCCGAGCATCTCGTTACCGGTCTTGATGCCGAACTTCTTGAGCACCTCGAGAGTTATGAACATATATGGAATGCTCTTCGGCTCATGTACGACCAATGTGGAATTGCGGTCGGCAAATGGAAGGGCCATGAGCAGGCCTGAGATGAGCTGTGAGCCATGTTTGCCTGAAATATCGGCACGTCCTGCCTTGAGCGGGCCCTGGATGGAAAGAGGAATGCTGAGCACTTCCTTTTCCGCACCGTCGAATGTCTCCACCTTGAAGACATCGAGGATTTCCTTTGCGCCTGTAAGCGCGCGTCCGAGGAGGGTCTTTTCGCCTGTGAATGTCACCTTCTCCGGACAAAGCTGAGCCATGACCGGAATCATCATACGGGTAAGAAGTCCCGACTCGCCCACGTGGAGACGCGGACTTCCTTCCTCCATTACCGACGGATTTCCCTCAGAGTCCAAGACCTGAGCCAGACTGCCCAACGAAGCGGATATACCCTTGACAATCACTGTAGTATCATCTACCTGAATATCCGCACCAAGCATGCGTGCAACACCGAGGGCAGCCTCATTGTCTCCGCATGGAGTGTAGCCGCTTAGTTTCGATGTGCCGTCCGCAAGGGCCGCTGCGATGATCGCTCTCTGCGCAAAACTCTTCGACACAGGCATCGCCAGAGGCTGAGCCTCCTCCGACTTGCCCACGAACCCGTAACCGCCGTATACGGCAGAAGCCATTTCAGCCGCCGGCCACTGACCGGGCGCCGCCGACTCCTCTGCACTGAGGGCCGCATATGTATATGGAGCGCCGTACTTGAGGCAATCCACACGCGACTGCTTTCCCGCCTCGCCCATACAGATCGCGATCAGGCCGCCGTCCGCCAATGCCTCGACGCCGTTGGTTGCTTCGTTTTTGCACCAATCATAAAGGGACATCACCCTGTCCACATCCTCCTGCGAAGTTGCGGTTGTCACAAGCTTCACAAGGTCTGCGCCATGGTAACGGCACTTCTCAACCATGCTATGGAGCTCCTCCAGCGGCTGCGTTCCCTCGAAATCATGATACGAACGGATGAACACCGTACCGCTTTCATGAGCGACATTGCGGATTCTCTTCGACATCTGCTTCTGTGCCTCGATCTCAACGTCCACATATCGTGCTCCGGCCTCAATTGCGCGGATCAGTTTCCTTTCAGCAATCTGCATAGCCTTTATCTCACGGCTCTGCTCCGACATCGCAGGGTCCCGGAGAGTCGGATCGTTCTTCATCACCTCAGCCACACGGCAGGTCGCCACAAGCGGAACATCAGACGAGAACACCTCATCAATATCCTTCAACGAAAGATCGCAGCTGTCAAGGCGCACCTCCGCCATCTCGCACTGCTCCAAGGCAGAAAGAACACCCTGCAGATCCTTATTTATAATAGTAGTACAAATCATAATTACACCTTATTTCATCAGAGTCACAACCTCATCGACTGTGAAATCGACAATACGCACATCGCCCACCGCAGCCGGCAACACGAAATGCACCTTACCTGACTCCGCCTTCTTATCCTTCTTCATAATTTCAGCCATATCCTCTACACGGTACGGACAGTTGATCGGAAGACCCACCGAAAGAAAATCATCCTCGAAACTCTTGTAGAGATCGAAGTCGCAGATCTCCATCCACTCCTCGTTGACCTTGGCATACTTGCCCGAAAGCTCCGCCGCGATAATCATTCCCATCGCCACAGCCTCACCATGGGTGATATCGTCGCCTCTACGCTGAGCGATAGTCTCTATAGCATGGGCAAACGTATGTCCGAGATTGAGCTTTCTGCGCTCACCACCCTCGAACTGGTCACGCGAAACGACACCGGCCTTCACCTTCACCGCCTCGCTGATAAGCTTCAGAAGTTCACTTGAATTCTTCTCGATACAGCCCTGCCAAGCATCCGCCTCATCATATCCCTCCGACATCTTGCTGTAAAGCTGGACATTCATATCCGAAAGCAGACCGACAGCGTCGTAATAATTCTCATTATCCTCGATCACGAACGTCTTGAGCATCTCCGCAACACCCGAAAGGAAATCCCTGTTGGAAAGGCTCTCAAGCACCTGAGTGCAGATATATGTAAACTCCGGCTGACGGATCACACCGAGAATATTCTTGTATCGGTCGAAGTTGACACCGGTCTTTCCACCGATCGCCGCATCCACCTGAGCAAGCAGAGTCGTAGGAATATACGCAAAGCGCACTCCCCTCTTATAGATCGAAGCCGCAAAACCTGTCATGTCGGAAGTGATACCGCCACCGATAGCAAGCACAAGGGCATCCCTGTCTGCCTCCTGTTCGAGAAGCCACTCGCAGATATCCATCACCGCACCGATCCTCTTGTTCGCCTCAGTAGCCTCCACCAACATGCCCGGCGCACCCTTCTCATTAAGGATCTCCGCAATCTCGGCTGCATACGGACAGTTCTCCGCAACAGAATCATCCATCACGGCAAAAACCTTATCATATGATTTCAGGATATCCCCCAACCCGGCCAGACCGTCAGCCATCAGAACCTTGCTGATCACCTCTTCGCCCGAATATATATTAATCTGATCCATAGAACCAATTTTAGAAACTACAAACTTAATGAAAAAGTTTTAAGTTCTTGCATATTCAGACATTTTGCAATATCTTTGCAACCCTCAACCAGAAGGTCTACCACTTCGGTTACCGTCCAAGGCAGTCCATGATTGCCCAAAGACACCAGCCCGGATGGCGGAATCGGTAGACGCGCTGGTCTCAAACACCAGTGGAGCAATCCGTGCCGGTTCGATCCCGGCTCCGGGTACCAAACAAAATGCAAGTGCTTGATTTTCAAACACTTGCATTTTTCTTTTTCCTTTTTGCACCACGCTTGCACCACCGAATGGGCTATCTTGGGGCAAAAATTATGTTTTTCTAAAAATTTTTCTGCGGGCCACTTTCTTTCATACGTTATGTTGCGAAATTAGCAAAAGTTAGGGTAACTCGCAAAAGAAACACTAAAGGCGTTTATACAACATACTCCCGTTAATAGTTCCTACATACTACAAAATTTGAGAATCTAGTGCTTATTTAACAAGCCCACCCATCGATAATTATCTTTTAATCTTGATGAGATTTTATCTATGGCCTGAGACAAACCAAAACCAGCAGTTCCTAAAATTGTCAACATATCTTTATCCCATAGAGAGCCGAATGCCAATGGCACAGATACGGCGGTAATAAGTGATGTCCACTTTTCAACTTTAGGAAAAATTTTCGCCAATTTCTTTTCTGCTCTAATTTTCTCATAATTCAGCTCTCGCAGTAATTCATTCACATCCATTGTGGACATCGAATTTATCTGATTACTACTAATCCTATCCAATATATGACACAACTGCCTAACCTCTTCCTTTTCTCGCTGCTCCAAAATATAAAAAAGTTGTTTTTCGATCTCGCTTAGGTACTTATCGCTACATAAATTATAGCGTGTACATATCTCACATTTTTCCTTTGAATCAAAAAGGAATTCGTGGCCAAGATGTAAATCTGGGAATAATACTGTTAGCACATTACTAATTGCCTCATTTCTCTCTGTTGACAACAAATTCATCCCATTATACTTTATTGACCACAACTTTTTAAGGTAGTCAGATTCACTATCTTTGAGCAAGAACGTTGCGTCGTTTTGTTGGGAAACCAATAATGCTGCATATAACGACCACAACATAGGTCTACAATAGTGTTCGTCACCAACACGCACAAAGTGACCATCATCCTCATCATTCGCCTCCTCCAAATTCTTTAAAAGGAGAAGATCGGATTCAATTTGACGATATAACAAATCACTCGCTTCTTGACTTATTATATTAGGTTGAAGAGTTTCTAATATACCAAGTGAACTTAAAACTTCAAATATCAATTTATTAACTTTAGCCACTTCTTGTGACTTTCCATTATCGAATATATCACAAGCATGTTCATTTATGATTAAATCATGCATAGACTTTGGTATATATACTTTATCCACCCACAGCAAGTTGGATGGTGCCATATATAACCATTCTAAATCCATATTTTTACAAACTCCTTGCTGTGTCTCCAGACACATTGCAAGTCCTGTTTGAAGAATACTTTTCATAAACTCACACAAACTATAACATCACACCCTAGCACTCACGAGTTTGAGTCTAGCATGAAAACATATTATGAGTAATTTTCATTCAACCGAAGATAATTTATTCTAGTATCGATGTCTTCTGCTGATCTTTTTAAAACCATAGAGATCAATTCCATTGAGCATCCTCTATCACATAACAAGATCTTCAAAAGGTCATCATCTTCACTAGACCATGTATCTTGTTCCTTAACAAAGAGTTCTGGTGTGTTACTAGATATAACATTAGCCACCAATACTAGTTCATCGTCTCCTTCCTCTAAAGATGGACCATTATGGACGATTTCGACTTTCGTTCTACTTACATTTCGCGGCGACCTAGCAACAGACTCCTCTCCCTCGAAATGCACTTCCCATGTTCTATCATCATCTGGCAAACCAAATTGAAGATTCGACCCAACGTTATCCAAGATCAAACAATTTGTTTTACCTTGTGTCGGTCTCAAACCTCTTCCTACTTGCTGCAAATATTTAACTAAGGACTTTGTAGGCCTAGCCAACTGGATAAACTCTATATCAGGGCAATCAAAACCTTCTGAAAAGATATCCACATTAACGATAATATCTATTTGGCCATTCTTGAAGCGCTGGACATATAACTGACGCTCATTTTTAGGAGTAAGGCTATCTATCTTTACGATGTTTAAACCAGCCTTCCTATACTCTTCACAGATATGTTCGCTATGCTTACGACTTATGGAATATATAATACCCTTCTTTCCGTTAGCCAACCTCTGATAACTATCTAACAACCTTGCTCGAATTTGCATTGTATCCATTTCTCTTTCAAGCGCAGAAGTTTTATAATCACCTTCTATATCAAATTCATTAATGGAAGTTATCCTCTCTCTTTCAACACTATTTTCCCTTACAGAGTAGTAGCTATATGGAGCTAACCAACCCTGCTCTATAAAGGCTTTTATAGACTGAGATGTAATAAGCTGCTGATAAACTTCTTTAAATCCAGAGTTATTCATTCTCCACGGAGTTGCTGTAACTCCTAATTTTTTAGAATCCGGGAACAACTCCCAAAGCTTCTTATAGGATCTAGCTACTGAATGGTGAGCTTCATCGATAATAATAAATCCAACATTAAGCTCTGCAATAGCGTCGACATTTGCCGGATGAGTTATCGTTTGAATGGAAGCAACTTGTACATACTGACGTAGGTCACGAGTCCTGCCTCCAGCTATTATTCCATGTGGAATTTTATACTTACCAAGACTTTCACTAATCTGATCAATCAGCTCCACTCGATGTGCAATGATCAATATTTTACAATTAATCGAATTCAGCACACTCCAAGCCTTTATATCACTGATTATCGATGTAAATAGTCGAGTCTTCCCTGTTCCAGTAGGCATCTGAAACAGGACATTGTCATTATTGTCCCAAGCAGAAAAAATAGACTCTTTCGCCGTCTGTTGGTATGGTCGAAGTGTTTTATCTACTCGCGAAATATTACAATATTTTTCCTCCATTATTATACTACAGACTAGGATTCAACAAAATTGCTCAAATGGTCATTTATCAGCCACAGTTTATTTATATCGTTCCTTGTCAAAGCAGCTGGCTTCTTTCCTTTCGGCTGATCAATCTTCGAAAGCCAAGCTAACTTTTCTTTCTTTGTTTTAAATGCATCTCCGACATTAATCGAGAAAGCACTTGCAAAGCTCTCATCTGAGAAATTCTTCTCAATGATAGCCTTTAGGTCTGATACCTCAAGCCAATCCTTCCAATCATAATCTTCGATTGACTCATGCTCATCGATAGATTTGATTATGCGTCCCTCACACTCATGTCTTATTGACAATATACTATTTTCCCATTTCTCGCCATGAATATTTGCCAAGAACGTAAAAATCAATTCTTTTACTGTATTTCTGATACCATCTTTAAGTTCTTGTCCTTCTTTTTGGATAGACTCATCCTGAGTCTCCTTGAACAGCACTAATTCCTCTGGATTATAATCTGGAAAGGCCTTATTTACTAGGGTTTGGAAAATTCGTAACCAATAAGTATCAGCACCCTGTCCCAGTGCGCCCTTGAGCGATGCACTTTCCTCATCAGATAAGGCATTTAATGCATTTGCCAATTCCTCAATATATGGCTTAATAGCAGCTGTTCTTTCTGATATTGAAGATCTCTTATTGATAGCACCGATACCGATCAAGAAACTATGTAGCGATCCTATTATGGTAATAATCGCAAAAGTGGCCCTGTTTGAGAACAAGTAGTCTACATGCTTTTCTTTTTCTAATCGTTCCTCAAGAATCTCATAAACATTGTTTACAAACTGAGTTATACGTCTCCTTGAGTCTTTCATTGCCTTATCAGCATCTGTTTCCTCAATATCATATATACATGAATCAGTATCGCCAGTCCAATGAGACTGTGACGCACTAGGAATCAAACCAGACTTGCTGAATGCAGTATTGAAAGGCTTAAATTGTAACTGAGCAGAATCCTCTCCAACAGAGATCTTATTGTACAATACATTATTTGAATCAGCTGCCAGAGCTTTAATAATTGAAGATCTCAATGCCTTCATTCGAGAATCTAATCTTCCCGAACTCCAATAAAGATCTTCCTCTAGGTCTAAGCGTAAACTTGGTTTGACAGCTTTTTGATTTTCATTAATTTCCATGAAAATTTTGAGCTGCTCTTCCGATGGCATATTTTCAAATGCAACGACCGGAATAGTATTATTGTCCTTTTGCTTAGATGAAGCATAACCATATACTCTATGTTGGCCGTCAATTATATACGCAATACCATAGGCATTGGGGATGGAGAGCATTCCAAATTTAGCCTTTGAATCTAAGGTATTACCTAATGGCTTGAAATCTGTTTTTAAATTTTCCTGACTTGCGCTAAAATTTATAATAATAGAGTTTGGGAAATAACCTCCTCCATCAATAAACTTTGAGATACCTTTCAACCTACTTGGCACTAGGAGTCTTTGATATGTAGGTGCCATCGAATCATTCACTCGTGTTCGATGAAGGACGAAACCAATTTTTAATAATGTGCTTGGTTCGATTGAAAAGAGATAATACTTCTGATTTCCCATTAAACCCTGAAGAGCAGGAATGCATATTCTTTCTTTATTTATCAATTCATCTTTGAACATCAGTCCATGGAACTGATAAATCACAGAATCTTTATAAGAAACTATCAAGTTGGAAATATAGTCATATGTATTATCATTTAGATAATAAATATCTCGCGCCTTCAACCTTTCAATATCATTACCTGTCTGCTGAACCCTACATCTTCTTGTGGCAAATATAAATTTAACTCTTTTTTCAGCACCATAGATTTGTCGCAAAGCTCTGGTTACTCCCTCTTGATATTTTGACATCACGTCAATATCATCTTTGAAGCTACGAGTCTTCCATTCCTCTGCTGCTTTACACTCAACAACAAAAATAGCATCATCACCTACGGCCACCACATCTAACTGGTGCGTATCTTGAGGATTCGGTCCCCACTGAACCTCCAGATGTTCATCTGTATTAAGTATTCTAAAGCCTAGCTTATAAAACATGCACCAGATATCATCTTCGAATTCCTTTGATGCATCTTTACGTCTGCTCATTTTAGCTTTTTTCTTCGTAGTATCATCCACCTTAAACCCTAAGGTTTCATACGCAGACATTTCACCAATAGGCACACTAATCTTATCAAACGGTGAATTTTTTGCTCTAAACTTTTTCAAAAGCAATTCTTTTTCACCTGTCATATGTGACCTAATCGCATCTACCTGGAAATCTGTTAAATATGCCATATGATTACACTATTAGTTTCTCATTATCAATAATTACGCACTAAAACCTCTGTTAGTTTGACTCTCTTATCAGAGGTCGCATTTATAAATCTATGTGCGTAGATTCTTTGAAAATTGTATCCAACATACAATTCTTCAAAATATGAAGTTCCATCATCATTACGACTATCTGAGTTGCTTAACATTAAAAAACAATCTCTTCTATCCAAATGATTACAAAAATCTCTTAACTCCACTTGTTGTTCATCACCAAATGGGATGTTCGAGTATGTATGAAAACTTGACGTTACGCTTATAGGTCTATAAGGAGGGTCAAAATATACAAAATTGGTATTCCTACGTGCCAATCTTCGACCAACACCGCGATAATCGCCATTCATAATAACTAAGTCAACCGAGTTCAGTAACCTGCTATCTTCTAGAATCAGTTCTGCATTACATATCATTGGCTTCATGTACTTGCCAAAAGGCACATTAAATGCACCGTTTGCATTAACGCGGTATAAGCCATTGAAACATGTATGATTAAGAAAGATAAAGATTGCAGCCTTTTTGACTGTAGTCAATTCATCGTTATTGTACTTTGACCTATAGTCGTAATATATTCTCTCCTTACCCTCAATATCTGCTGAATTATACAGATCCTGGATCTTCTGTAACTCTGAAATTAATTCATTTGGATGCTCCTTAACAAGCCTGTAGCATTCTATAAGGTTGGGATTTATATCGTTAATTATTGCCCTCCGGATATTTGGATGATTATTAAGCATATGGAACAGCACCGCACCACCTCCAACAAATGGTTCCACATATGTTACATCTTCTAGTTCATCAAAATTATCTGGAAGCAACGTCTCCAACTGGCTGAGAAGATGTCTTTTCCCGCCAGCCCACTTAACAAATGGTTGAGCAACAATTGCCATAATATACTAATATCTTAGGCCTACAGCAGTACGCCTAAAAACATCTAATTTTATTTATCACTGCATTCATAATCCAGTAATAATTCATTAGGTGTGGGAAAAGAAATTCTTTAATATATATTATCTCATTCCTATTCCATACATTTTTTTTACGATAAATCAAATATTTTTGTACTATTTTCCATTTAAACCAAATTCCATTCTTTGTAATTAGATCTGATGCATTACTTTGCTTATATTGCCTTATGGCTACAGCAACATATGCTCTTACTCTATTTTTACATAAATCGTGTAAACTTCGTTTTTTAAAAAAACTTATTTGCATATCAATAGCTTCTAATGCATCCAACCTCCGTGGATTCCATTCTGATTTCATAATACCATCCACATTTTGAAAATATGCGTATAATGGCGCTTCCACTGCCACAATCTTGGGATATTCAAATAATACTTTATATGTAACAAATTCATCTTCATGAAGTTTTCCCTCTGGATAACGGATATTAAAAAAACATTCTTTTCGATACAGCTTTCCCCATGCAACGGTAGCATTTAGATTTTTATTTAAGTAAAAATCTTCTGTCTTCCAAATTTTAGGATTCATCTGTGCTGAATTAATACTTATATTTTCTCCCTCTGTTTCATAATAACCACCAA
>JBGVEY010000034.1:0-21957 GCA_045120635.1 Candidatus Cryptobacteroides sp. | reverse complement strand
TCAGAAGCGGTAGTAGGGTAAGTTTGGATGGCGTGGTCACCCGCGACCACGTAAGCGGGAGGGGCCCGACGCGTAGCGTTGGGAGGGATGGAGTCGGAACTTGTTCCGACGGAACCAAGCCAAACTTACCCTACCGCCACTGTCGTCATATATAACGAAAAAAGGAGATGACCTTATTAGTCATCCCCTTTTTTTCGTTTATGTCAAGCGACGATTAGAAGAATCTTGCGCGATTATCCTTTACGTCAGCGTCTTCAGACATCACTGGAACTACCATCTGAGTTGTATACTGAGCTACCTGAGCCTCACGAGCCTTAGCGTCCTCCTCAGTGTAGAAAGCACCTGTATCGCGACCTGTCACCTTGTATACATATACTCCGATAGAACCTGCAACAGGACCTGAGATCTTGCCATCCTCAGCTACAGAAGCAGCACCGATAAACTTAGGATCGAGACCCTGTGAAGTCATTGATGAGAATGCAACGCCATCCTTAGTGCTTACTGTAGTTCCGAGAGCCTCAGCGATAGCCTCCATGCTTTCGAGACCTGCGATCTTCTCTGCAACCTCAGCTGCCTTCTTCTCACCTGCCTTCTCAGAATAAAGAACAGACTTGATGCTTGAAGCAACCTCTTTAACCGGAGTGTAACCCTCCTTGCTGATACCCTTGAGTGCAGCTACGATGAAGTAGTTGTTGTTTACAGTGATGATGTTTGAAACCTGACCTACCTTAGCATCGAAAGCCCATCTTGTAACTTCCTTTGTATCCTCTACAGAACCAAGTCTGTCAGCGCTCTGAAGCATCTTGTTCACTGGATGAGCATATACTCCGAGTGAATCAACTGCCTTCTTGAATGACTCATACTTGCCTGCAGACATTGTTGCAAGAGTATTTGCCTTTGAGTAGTACTCGTTTACTGTCTCCTTACCTGCAACAGCCTTCTTCTCAAGGATTGCAACTCTCTTTCTTGGAGCGGCATCCTTAGTGTCAACCACCTGGAATACAAGACCGTTGATTGTTGCCTTCTCACCCTTCTTAAGAGTCATGAGGTCCTCGAAACCTGGAGTCTGTGGGATCCACTGTGCCTCAGCATCAGCAAGAAGACTGTCTGCCGGAGCATACTTTACCTGGATCTGCTCAGGTACATTAGCTGACTCAAGAACGCGTACTGCATAGAAAGACTCACCCTCAGCGATAACCTGTGAAGCACCCTTCTCGCTGCCGAAAGCGAAATCGTTTACAGCCTTTGCTACAGTGTTGAGCTCACCTTCCTTGTACCAGTGTGCATCGTACTGTCTGTCAGAGTTTGAAAGGAGGAATGACTTCATGTTATCAGTAGTAGCGAACTCCTCATAAACCTCTACAAGAGCCTGGTTTGCTGCTGTGAAGTCAGCTGCTGATGGAACAACCTCGAATACTACGTACTCGATATCTCTGCTTGCAGGCTGCTTGAAGAACTTCTTGTGAGAGTCATAGTAAGCCTTGATCTCCTTGTCTGAAACAACGATAGTAGAATCAGTAGCGAATCCGAAAGGAACCATTACAAATTCAACGTTGAATGTGTTGTTGTTGTCAGCGATCTGCTCAGCAAGCATAAGAGGATTTACAACGTTGCTCTGTGTGAAGAGTGACATGTACTTCTCATAGTACTCCTGGCTGACAGCTGTATTCTGGAGATAATCCCAGAAAATCTTAAGACGACCAGTCTCATCTGATGAAACATAATCAACGAACTCGAGAAGTCTCTGCTTTGAGAAGTTACCGCCCTCATCAAAGAAAGTAGCGTTCTGAGTGAACACTGGAGAATCCATCTCACCAGACATCATTGCAACCATCTCCTCTGTACCTACATTAAGACCTGCCTTCTTTGCATTCTTAATGAAAAGATACTGATCGATAAGAGACTGCCATGCAGCGTTTCTGATAGCGATCTGCTGCTCCTCGTTCTTAGCTGAAGAACCTGTAGTGATCTCGTTGATTGTAGTGAATTTATCTACTTCAGCCTGGAAATCATTGTAAGAAATAGCCTTACCGTCGATGTTACCTACATCATATTTTGATGACATAGAAGAAGATACTGACTGAAGTGTTGTCGGATCAATAATGAACGACAAAAGTGCCACAGCGATAAGCACTGTGATCACAATTCCGAACTTGACACGGATTGTTTCAAGAACTGCCATTTTATTTAGTGTTTTAAATTATTATTTACTTTTCGACATTAGGGCGCGAATATAGCAATTTTCTACCAATCACGCGTTATTTTTTTTGAATAGGACCTATAAAATTGACTGAGTCAATCAAAACTTCCTCATCCTGCTCCAAAATACCGTAACTGTTGAAGGGATTGTATATAATCGAATTTCTGGCACGCTGGTCGGATTCCATTCCATATCCCTGCATAAAGCCGTCAGGAGAATACAATCTTACATAACAATGGGTATAGATTTTCTCGTTCTTCTGATCCCAATAAAGGGTATCAGTCTCCATAACCTCCTGCTTGATGAGATTCTTTACCACAACATTTCCAAAAGCCTCCCATGACTCCCTGCCATCCTTGAATTTCAGATGTCTTGCCTTGTCTGCAACTATCTCTGTCTCCAGCTTTTCATCATCTGTATAACCATAGACGAAAAAACCGGCAGGAAACAGTTCAAAAGACATCGTATCTCTCTCATATCTTTCCATGACAGGAGCCTCGGCTCTCATCTGGATAACTCCGTTCTTGGTCTGCACGATGAACATATCGTCCACAGTCTGCACCGGAGCCTCCTCTATATTGATTGCATCCGCCTCGCCCAATTTTCCCTTACACGACAAAACGACGAAAGCAACCGCCGCAGCGGTTGCAATCATCCTTATCATATTTAGAGAATTTCTCAATGCTTATTACTTTTGAGTTCTAACGGTAGTAGTAGCTCTCATACCACCGCAAGAAACTGTATAAGACTGACCGTCTGTAATATCATACATGAACGCCTCAGCTGTCTGTGGGTAGTATACTCTGAACTGGTTGATATAGTTGTTACAATCCTCAGTAAGAGTCTCATCTGCATTCTTAGCCTTCTGCATATAGTCAGTAGCTACCCAATACTTGGCACGCTGCTGGATTTCGTCACCAGGACATACAACGCTACCCCAGATTGTACCCATGAGCATATAAGCCTTTCCGTCTACTACATCTGAAATCTCTATTGCCTTTGTAGCTGCCTCGATTGCCTTTGAGTTATTTGAACTCTTGAATGCGAATGCCGCAAGCTCGAAGTAGTAGTTAGCGTCTGTATCAGGATCTGAATCCTCAGAGTTGATAGCCTCCTCCATGAACTTGTATGCCTTCTCGATATCACCTCTTGATGAGTTGAGTTTGTAAAGCATATATGCTGCGTTTGCTGATGGCTCGTTGTTGTACCATACAGTCATTGCATTGATGAAGAGATCGTTGTCAGTACATCCCTCAGTCTTAGCCATCATACCGGCAATTGTCTTTGCAAGCTCTACATTCTCAGGCTCAGCCTCGAATCTTGGATTGAAGAGAGCGATGAGGTTATCGCAGCTTGCCACCTGGCTTCCGATGAAGAGACTCTCAACATCACCTACAGTCTTCTCGACAAGTCTCTGCTTGATTTCATTACCCTCGGTAACAACTTCACCAAGATACTTGATTGACTTCTCATATACAGCGATAACAGTCTCAGGATCGAGGTTTCCTTCCTTGTAAAGGTCGCATGCAACCTTCATGTAAAGAGGGAATGTCTTCATATCAGTCTTTGCACCGAGCTGATCGATCACACTTGTAAGACCGTTATACAACTCCTCAGGCTTATCCTGGAGATAGTTGTACATATCTGTAGCATAATAGTTCAAAGAATTTGTCTTATACTTTGGCCAATACTCGATACGCTTCTGATAGATAACCATAAGAGAATCGACAAGTTTAGCCTTGTATGCAGGATTGAGCTCATTCTTCTTGATGAGATACTTCATGAGAGTAGTACCATCCTGAAGAATCTTGTATCTCGATGTTACAGGACAAAGCTCATAAGCCTTTCTCCAGTTAGGAAGAGCAGAATCATAATTCTTTTGCTTGTAATACTCCTCATAGTAAGAAATGTACTTGAGACATTCAGCACTGTTAGGTCCGTACTTGTCGTCCTGAGCAGAAAGATTTGCGCTGCAAATAGCCATTACAGCAAATGAAATAAGCAAGAGTACCTTTTTCATAGTGAAATTTTATAATTAAATTTTAATGATATACTGTTTTCTGGAACCATATGTCATGGATATTGAACCCAATATTGAACATGGCATATCGCTCTCTGATCATGCTGTACTTGGTCGATGCTCTCTGTCCGAAGTCTACACCAAGAGTCAATCCGTTATTCAATTTGAATACAGGCAATGTGATACCCAACGTAATACCCATCTTGTTCACATTATTGCCATTGACTGTATAATATTCCTTATCGTAATATATACCTCCTCGATAAGTACATTTTCTGAAATAATATCTGATATCATTTCTGTTCGGAGTGAACTCGAATCCTGCGCGATAAGACTCTGAAACGGTTGAAGCGAAATCCATATCACCCTTTACAGAGAATCCCGGAGCATTGTCGAACCTACTGTTAGACCAATCCGATCTCGAGTAGTTTAATTCCGCACTCCATCTGTCTCCTCCCTTCACGGAAATTCCGACAGCAATCTCATCACCCATACGCATCTTTTCGATACCCAATGTATCCACACTGTATCTCAATGAGTCGCTGACTGACGACTGGGTAGCATACTGATAATTCACAGCATAACCTTTAAGATCTGTTCCAAGTCTGTATGTACCACCTACGATGATTGAAACATCACCTGCGATCTTCTGCTCATACTGAAGACCGAACTTACCTGTCATTCCCCTGACACTCAACTGGCTACCTGAATTGATTGATCTGTATGAAGCATCAGAATAGTTCATCTTAGTGATCTTGTCGATGTTTCCGAAGTAATAGATAGCCTCGGCTCCGACAGAAAGTCTTTTCCAGAATGTAGCACCTGCGCCTAAGAATATCTGATATACACTACCGTTACCATATGAAGTATAATCGATATTACCTGTGTTTCCGATGATATTAGGATCCTTTTCAATATGCGCGAAATCATATCCTACATCACTGAATGGAGTTATACCTACCATGAATGCTGAAGATTTCCAGATGGGAAAACTCATTATGAAGTCATAGAGGTTGAAGGTGTTGTTTGCTGAACGGAGGTCACCCTGTCTGTAGATTGTATTCTTCTGCGCAAGTCCGAAATCAGCCATGAAAGAAAGTGTATCTCTCGCTGTCAGGGCTGCGGGATTCATGTAATTTATGAATCTGTTGTTTCGTGTCGCAACACCTACACCGCCCATACCCTTATTGAAAGCGGTTCCCTGCTGTGAAAGGTCTCCGATTCCGAATATAGAATATGGTGAATATGCACCATGCGCACCTTCCTGCGCAGACGCACACACACAAGTGAGGATGAATACTGAAAGAGCAAATATCTTTTTTGTCATATAATCAATGTCTTTAAAATGCTAACCGTCAGGTTACAACCCGCAAATATGCGGTTTTTTTGGGACTTCTCAAAATGTAAGTCGTAAATTATAGTTTCTTAAGCATATTATAGGCCTTAGACAAGCTTTCTACGTTTCTGACGAATATTCTCAACCTGTTGTCATTCTGCTTGAGTTCGAACAGCATCGGATTATTTGTTATATTCTCAAGGATTTTTTCAAACCTGTCGCTCTTGTAGTACTGTGACAAAGGATTGGATATGAAGAAAGCTATCATTACACCGTTCTTGATGATGATCTTTTCAAATCCGAGCTTAAGTCCAAGCTGTCTGATACGTACGATATCAAAGAGACGGAGTAGTTCTTCGGGAAGAGTTCCGAACCTGTCGGCCAGCTTCACCTTCATCTGCTCTATTTCCTTATCCGAAGTAAGAGAATCAAGTTCCTTATAGATTCTGATCTTCTCAGCTGTCAGATCTATGTAACTGTCAGGGATCAGTGCAAGCTGGTCTGTCTCGATCGTACAGTCGGAAATGAAAGAATCGTCACTCTTCTTCACTGTTATACCTGTCTCTACACCAAGTTCTTCCATAGCCTCGGCAAGAATCTTCTGATATGTCTCAAATCCCATGTCAGTAATGAATCCGCTCTGTTCCGCTCCAAGAAGATTACCTGCTCCTCGTATATCAAGATCCTGCATTGCAATATTGAATCCGCTGCCGAGATCCGAGAACGACTCGATGGCCTTGAGTCTTCTTCGGGCATCGTCGGTAATGGATACAAGCGGAGGTACCATCAGATAACAGAATGCACGTCTGTTGGAACGGCCTACACGTCCGCGAAGCTGATGAAGGTCACTTAGACCTATGTTCTGAGCCTGATTGATTATAATGGTATTTGCATTAGGCACATCAAGACCGTTCTCGACGATAGTAGTACAGAGAAGCATGTCATAATCACCGGCCATGAAGTCCAGAATCTTGTTTTCAAGAACCTTTGCCTCCATCTGACCATGAGCCACACATATCCTCATATCCGGAACAAGCCTGTGAAGAATATCGTGGATGGACTGCAGTTCCTCTACCCTGTTGTGCACGAAGAACAACTGACCTCCGCGATGAAGTTCATACTCTATTATCTTCTTCACCTCGTCATGATCGAACAGCATGATCTCCGTCTGCACAGGAATTCTGTTAGGAGGAGGAGTATTGATGATGGAAAGGTCTCGCGCTCCAAGAAGCGAGAACTGAAGGGTACGTGGAATAGGTGTGGCAGTTAGTGTAAGAGTATCTACAGACGCCTTCAACTGACGCAGTTTTTCCTTTGCACTTACACCGAACTTCTGCTCCTCATCAATGATAAGCAGTCCAAGATCCTTATATTCGAATCCCTTACCTATAAGTTTATGAGTACCTATGACAATATCGAGAGTACCTGCCTTCAATCTCTTCTGGATATCTGAAATTTCCTTTGCAGTACGGAGACGGCTCACGTAATCTACATTGCAAGGCAGATCCTTGAGACGGTTCTTGAAAGTATTGTAATGCTGGAGAGCAAGAATTGTGGTAGGAACAAGAACAACAACCTGCTTGCTGTCGGCTACAGCCTTGAATGCGGCCCTTACAGCAACTTCAGTCTTTCCGAATCCCACATCTCCGCACACGAGACGGTCCATAGGACAGGTATCTTCCATATCCCTCTTTACTGCCTGTACAGCCTTCTCCTGATCCGGTGTATCCTCATACATGAATGAAGACTCAAGCTCCTGCTGAAGATATGTATCCGGTGAAAAGGCAAAACCTTTTGCACCCTTTCTCTCCGCATAAAGCTTTATGAGATCCTTGGCGATATCCTTTACCTTGGACTTTGTGCTTGTCTTCAGATTCTGCCAAGCCTTTGAACCAAGTTTATGAATTTTCGGAGGTTCAGCGTCCTTTGACTTATATCGCGAGATTCTATGAAGAGCATGTACTGATACGAATACTACATCGTTATCCTTATATGTAAGCTTCACGACCTCGTGCATTCTTCCCTTGTCATCCTTCATTCTGACAAGACCGCCGAATATACCCACACCGTAATCGATATGTACGATGTAGTCTCCTATTGCAAACGATGTAAGGTCATTGATTGTAAGCTGCTCGCTCTTTTCAACCGAACGTCTGATGCTTACTCTATGGAATCTGTCGAAAATCTCATGGTCACTGTAGCAGCATACCTTGTTTTCATGATCGATGAATCCGTTATGGATATTTTTTCCTGAAATGAATTCAGGCATTATTCCTCCGTTCTGAGTAAGAATGGACTGAAGTCTTTCAAGCTGAGACTTCTTTTCTCCGTATATACGTACCCTGTATCCGTTTTCAAGATTCTTTCTTATATCCTCGGTCAGGAGTTCGAAATTCTTGTTGAAGGTAGGCTGAGGAGCAATGCTGAACTTCACGCAATCCTCATTCTGACGAGAAAGCGGAAGATCAAGATATATTCTTCTGAATCTCTCCAAACCCTTGAAGAATCCCCTGTCCTTATACATATCCGAAGAATCCAGCCATACAAGCATATCCTCGGGAAGAATGTCGGAAACCTCCACAAGGCCGCTCTCCCCTTCCTCTGCCACTATATCCGGATATATCTCGGCCACATCCACCTTCTCCTTGGAAAGCTGGGTATTGCAGTCGAAAATGTTTATGGAATCTATCTCATCACCGAAGAAAGATATACGGAAAGGGTCGTTATATGAATATGAGAATATATCCACTATCGCTCCTCTTATGGCAAACTGGCCAGGCTCCGCCACAAAGTCAACCCTTTCGAAACCAGCTGTGAAAAGAGAATTTACAATATCCTCATGACTTATCTCCTCACCCTTTGAAAGCTTAAGCACGGAATTCTTTATCGACGAGACCTCGGGAACCATTTCCTCAAGCGCCGAAGGATATGTAACAATGAAAAGTACCCCCTCCTTATGATCAAGGATCTTACCTATTGCAGATGTTCTCTGAACCCCGAGTGTAGACTTATAATTGCTCCTTTCCAGATTCTTTCCTGAATCCGGAAGGAAGAAAACTCTATCTCCCTCTATAAGATTATAGAGGTCGGCCGCACAGTATTCCGCCGAATCCTTGTCCGGGAGAACGATCATCTGTATACCATCATGATCATACTGTGAAACAACGAACCATCTTGCAGAAAGAAAAAGCCCGCTGCAGAACACTTCCGACGATTTACCGGCAAGTTCCGCCAATCTGTTTATTGAATTCCTACTTATTAACATTTACCCTGTTTTTCTGTTGATAACCTGTAGATAACCCTGTTGATAAACTTTAAAAACTAAATTAGTTAATAACGATTATCTGTATATTCCGTTACATAAATCATCTCTGCAAATTTTTGGAATATTTTTTATCCGGCGTTTTATACCGCGGATTTCAACAGTTGTCAACTTTGTAAGTACCTGATTATAAATGCCTGAAAATGGTTATCAACATTTCAACAGCAAAATAATAATCATCTTCTTTTATAAAAATAAACTATATTTGTATATAATTTTCGAAGCCGATATGACGACAGAATTCGATCCGCATAAAATAGGCGAAGGCAAAGATAAGGATTTGGACGGAATTATCCGTCCGCAGGACCTTCAGGATTTCACCGGCCAGGACAAGATTGTAGCCAACTTGAAAATATTCGTAGCTGCTGCAAAAATGAGAGGGGAGTCTCTCGATCATGTGCTTTTCCATGGCCCTCCGGGCCTGGGTAAGACAACCCTTGCGCACATCATTGCAAATGAGCTCGGAGTCAATATGAAGGTGACTTCCGGTCCGATTCTCGACAAGCCTGGAGATCTTGCAGGACTTTTGACCTCGCTTGAGGAGGGAGACGTTCTCTTCATTGATGAAATACACAGACTTTCACCCGTTGTAGAGGAGTATCTTTACTCTGCAATGGAGGATTTTGTCATAGATATAATGATCGATAAGGGACCGGGTGCCCGTTCGGTGCGTATTTCCCTCAATCCTTTCACATTGGTCGGAGCGACAACCCGCAGCGGTCTGCTTACATCTCCGCTCAGGGCACGCTTCGGAATCACCTGCGCCCTCGAATATTACGATACCCCTACGCTGGTGAATATCGTAAAGAGAAGCGCGTCTATATTAAAGGTGGAAATAGAGCAGGATGCAGCCTATGAAATAGCCCTCAGAAGCCGTGGCACTCCACGTATCGCGAATGCCCTTCTCAGACGTGTGAGAGACTTTGCGCAGGTCATGGGAAGCGGACGCATTGACCTTCAGATAGCACGTTATGCCCTTGATGCTCTCAATATAGACAAGAGGGGATTGGATGCAATTGATAACAAGATACTTAAGACTATCATAACAAAGTTCAAGGGAGGTCCGGTAGGAGCCAATACCATAGCTACTGCGGTAGGTGAGGATCAGGGTACTCTCGAGGAGGTCTATGAACCGTTCCTGATCAAGGAGGGATTCATCATCAGGACACCTCGCGGAAGGGAGGCTACAGAGCTTGCGTACAGGCATCTCGGACTTGAAAAAGGAAATATCAATCCTGATGACCCTACATTGTTCTGACTTTAATTGCTAAAGTCGGTAAAATTGCGTAAAATTGCGACGAAATTTCACAAACACTCTATAAAATGGCCGAAAAACTTATTTCTAAGATTCCTGAGGGACCTTTGTCTGAAAAATGGACAAAGCACAAATCTCAGATCCGTGTAGTCAGCCCTGCCAACAAGAAAAAGATGGAAATCATCGTTGTTGGTACAGGTCTCGGTGGAGCATCTGCAGCTGCTTCTCTTGGAGAACTTGGCTACAATGTAAAGGTATTCTGCATCAGCGACTCACCACGTCGTGCTCACTCAATCGCAGCACAGGGTGGTATCAACGCTGCCAAGAACTACCAGAACGATAATGACTCTGTTTACCGTCTCTTCTACGACACAATCAAGGGAGGTGACTATCGCGCACGTGAGGCGAATGTATACCGTCTCGCAGAGGTCAGCAACAACATCATTGACCAGTGCGTGGCACAGGGTGTTCCTTTTGCAAGGGAATATGGCGGACTTCTCGCCAACCGCTCTTTCGGAGGTGCGCAGGTTAGCCGTACCTTCTACGCCCGCGGTCAAACCGGACAGCAGCTCCTTCTTGGTGCATACGCCGCTCTCAACCGTCAGATCGCACTCGGTACTGTAAAGAGCTATCCTCGTTATGAGATGCTCGACGTAGTTCTCATTAACGGTGAGGCTAAGGGTATCATCGCAAGAAACCTTGTAAACGGTAAGATCGAGAGATTTGGAGCTCACGCGGTTGTAATCGCAACAGGTGGTTACGGAAATGCATACTTCCTTTCTACCAACGCTATGAACTCAAACGGTTCCGCTGCAATGCAGTGCTACAGAAAGGGTGCTTACTTCGCAAACCCTTGCTTCGCACAGATTCACCCTACATGTATTCCTGTACATGGTGATCAGCAGTCAAAGCTTACCCTCATGTCTGAGTCACTCCGTAACGACGGACGTATCTGGGTACCTAAGAGCATAGATGACGTAAAGGCACTCCGTGCAGGTACTAAGAAACCGTCTGATATCGCTGAGGAGGATCGTGACTACTATCTCGAGCGTCGTTACCCAGCATTCGGTAACCTCGTACCTCGTGACGTGGCATCACGTGCGGCTAAGGAGCGTTGCGACGCAGGTTACGGTGTAAACAACACAGGTCTCGCGGTATTCCTTGATTTCAAGACAGCTATCGAGCGTCTCGGTAAGGATGTAATCGCTGCAAGATATGGTAACCTTTTCCAGATGTATGAGAAGATCACTGACGTGAATCCATATGAGGAGCCAATGATGATCTATCCTGCAATCCACTACACAATGGGTGGTATCTGGGTAGACTACAACCTCCAGACAACTGTTCCTGGTCTCTACGCTATCGGTGAGGCTAACTTCTCTGACCACGGTGGAAACCGTCTCGGTGCATCTGCCCTCATGCAGGGTCTTGCTGACGGTTACTTCATCCTTCCGTACACAATCGGAGACTACCTCGCAGGTAAGTTCAAAGAGCCTAAGACTGATACTAACGCACCTGAATTTGCCGAGGCAGAGAAGGCTGTTACTGAGAAGATCGAGAAACTCCTCTCTATCAAGGGTAAGAAGTCAGTTGACGCATACCACAAGGAGCTTGGTCTCATCATGTGGGATAACGTAGGTATGGCTCGTAACGAGGCTGGTCTTAAGGTTGCTATCGAGAAGATCAAGGCACTTAAGGCTGACTTCTGGAAGAACGTATACGTAGCTGGTGAGAACAATCAGTTCAACCAGGAACTCGAGAAGGCACTCCGCCTTGTTGACTTCTTCGAAATCGGCGAACTCATGGCTTATGACGCACTCAACCGTAACGAGTCTTGCGGTGGTCACTTCCGTGAGGAAATGCAGACAGAAGAAGGCGAGACTAAGCGTGACGACGAGAACTACATGTACGTTGCAGCTTGGGAGTACAAGGGCGAAAACGTAGAGCCTGAACTTCACAAGGAGCCACTCGTATATGAGAATATCAAGATTGCTACCAGAAACTATAAAGACTAATTGACATGGATTTGACATTGAAAGTATGGCGTCAGAAAAACGCCAAGGCAGAAGGTAAATTTGAGACCTATCAGGTCAAGAATATTTCCGCTGACAGCTCTTTCCTCGAAATGCTCGATATCCTTAATGAGCAGCTTATCGCTGAGGGTATAGATCCGGTAGCTGTTGAGAAAGGATGCCAGAGCAGCGGCCCGGTTTCATTCGACCACGACTGCCGCGAGGGTATTTGCGGTGCATGTTCACTCTACATCAACGGCCGTGCACACGGACCGGACGATGAGGTGACTACTTGCCAGCTCCACATGCGTAAGTTCAAGGATGGTGACACTATCACTATCGAGCCTTGGAGAGCTAAGGGATTCCCTATCATCAAGGACCTCGTTGTAGACCGTCAGGCTTATGACAAGATCCTCCAGGCTGGTGGATATGTTTCAGTAAGAACAGGTGGTGTTCCAGACGGAAACGTTATTCCTATTCCTTACGAGAAAGCTGAGGAGAGCATGGACGGTGCAGCTTGTATCGGTTGCGGTGCTTGTGCTGCTACATGTAAGAACGGTTCTGCAATGCTTTTCGTTGCTGCTCGCGTAAGTTCACTCGCACTTCTCCCACAGGGTAAGGTTGAGGGTGCAAAGCGTGCTAAGGCAATGGTTGCAAAGATGGACGAGCTCGGATTCGGTGCTTGTACAAACACACGTGCATGTGAAATGGAGTGCCCTAAGCACATCACAGTTTCACACATCGCCCGTCTTAACCGCGAGTTCCTTGCTGCTAAACTCCAGGACTAATCAGAGTTACAGTAATATTATCGGGAGACCACTTAACGGTGGTCTCTTTTTTTATTCTTATATTTGTATTCTGACGAAACAAAACATTAAATATGAAACGATTAATTACCCTTATTCTTCTTGGATGTACATTTGCGGCCAATGCTGAAAATGCGTCTTGGCTTCGTTATCCGTCCATTTCACCTGACGGAAAAACCGTTGCCTTTTCATATAAAGGCGATATCTATACGGTAAGCGCAGAAGGTGGAGAGGCTAGGCAGATAACTTCAAACAAGTCATATGACTATTCTCCTGTATGGTCTCCTGACGGTAAGACAATTGCTTTTGCTTCAGACAGATATGGTAATTTTGACATTTATGTGGTGTCAAAGAACGGTGGTGCCCCTTCGAGAGTCACTACTCATTCCGCAAAAGAAACCCCATGGACATTCACACCTGACGGCAAGAATATCCTCTTTTCAGCTGTTATCCAGGATCCGGCAGAGAGTGCCGTATTCCCAAAGTCGTCTATGTCTGAATTGTATTCTGTTCCTGTTGAGGGAGGAAGACCTGTTCAGGTGCTGGCAACCCCGGCAGAGGAAGTGTCATTCATGGCTAACGGAAAGGATTTCATATATCAGGATTGCAAGGGTGGTGAGAACATATGGAGAAAGCATCATACATCTTCGATTACACGCGATCTGTGGAAATATGAAGCGGGAAAACATGTGAAAATCACTGATTTCAACGGTGAAGACCGTTGTCCTAAGCTTTCGTCGGACGGTAAGACAGTATATTATCTCAGCGAGAGGGAGGGTAGTTTCAATGTATATTCATTCCCTGTGAACAATCCTTCAGCAATAACTGCAGTAACAAAGCATAAGACTCATCCTGTAAGATTCCTTACAGTTTCTGACAACGATGTATTGTGCTATGGATATGACGGTGATATTTACGTTAAATCGGGCAATGGTGCGGCTAAAAAGCTTGCTGTAACCGTTAATGCTGATTATTCGGGCAACGGTAAGGAGAAGGTTGATGTAAGCGGAGGATCTGACAATGCTGTATCGGCTGACGGAAAGCAGATAGCATTCATAAACAGGGGAGAGGTGTTCGTCACATCGACCGAATACAAGACAGTAAGGAAGATTACAGAAACTCCTGCAGCTGAGGCTGATGTTGTATTCTCACCGGATGGAAAAAAGCTTGCATATTCATCAGAAAGAGAAGGTATCTGGAATGTGTATACAGCTGAATTGGCACGTAAGGAGGATATCAATTTCCCTAATGCTACAGGTATAGTTGAGAAACCGCTTTTCAAGAACAACAAGGTGGACCGCAGCTGTCCTTCATTCTCACCTGACGGAAAGGAGATAGCCTTCATAGAGAACAGAGAAAAGCTTATGGTCATGAATCTTGAATCAGGAAAGGTGAGACAGATTACAGACGGAAGCCAGTGTTTTTCTACTTATACAACATTCGATTATAGCTGGTCACCGGATGGTAAGTGGTTTACTCTCAGTTATTCAGCAAGAAATCATTATCCTTATGAGGATATAGGAATCGTTAGTTCAAAGGGAGGTGAGCCTATCATCAATCTTACAGAAAGCGGATATACAGACAGTGCTCCTCAGTGGGTGCTTGGAGGTAATGCTATCCTTTTCGCTTCCGAGCGCTACGGTATGAGAAACCATGCGTCATGGGGTACACTTGAAGATGCTATGATAGTTTTCCTCAATAGAAAGGCATATGAGGATTTCAGAATGAGCGAAGAAGAAAAGGAACTGCTCAAGGAAATCGATAAGCTTGAATCTGATGGAAAAGAGCAGGATAAGGAAAAGAGCAAGAAGGTTGAGGATATAGTTGTCGAACTTGACAATATTGAGGACAGAATAGTAAGACTTACTCCTTCTTCATGCGACCTTGGCAGCATAGCACTGAGCAAGGATGGAAAATACCTCTATTATCAGGCAACTTACGAGGGTGGAAAGAATCTCTGGAAGTATGATATAAAGAAGCAGAATCCGTCCAAGATTGGCTCTGCAAACGGTCGTATGGTATGGGACAGAAAGCAGGAGACTCTATATGTTCTCGGCGGAAGTTTCTCAAAGATGAAGAAGGACGGAAGGAGTCTGGAATCCATACCTGTAAGAACCGAAATGTTCGTTGATCTTGCTGCGGAAAGGGAATATATGTTCAATCATGTATACAGACAGGAGAAGGAACGTTTCTATAACAAGGGTATGCATGGTGTTGATTGGGAAGGTATGACCGCGGCATACAGGAAGTTCCTCCCTCATATTGCCAATAATTACGATTTTGCGGAGCTTTTAAGCGAATATCTCGGCGAATTGAATGTATCCCATACCGGAAGCGGTTACAGGGCTCCTGCGGCCTTTGATAAGGTCTATACGGCGAATCTTGGTTTGCTTTACGATATGGATTGGAAGGAAGACGGACTTAAGGTGGATGAAATCGTCGATATGGGACCGTTTGACAAGGCGTCACTTGATCTCGAAGAGGGAGATATTATTGTAGCAATCAATGGTGTGAAGATCCTCAAGGATATGGATTATTATCCTCTTCTTGACAGAAAAGAAGGAAAACGTACCCTTGTAACCGTGAAGAAATCTTCGGGTGAGGAGAAGGATATGGTTGTACTCCCTATCAGCGATGCTGCATTCACTAAACTTCTCTATAGAAGATGGGTGAAGAACAATGCCGCAAAGGTTCAGGAACTTTCCGGAGGAAGACTCGGATATGTGCATATCGAGGGCATGAACGATCCAAGTTTCCGCACTGTATATTCAGATATTCTCGGTCGCTACAATCACTGTGACGGAATCGTAATCGATACAAGATTCAATGGCGGAGGACGTCTCCATGAGGATATCGAGGTGCTTTTCAGCGGTAAGAAATATCTTACTCAGGAAATCCGTGGAAAGGATGCCTGTGACATGCCGAGCCGCAGATACAACAAGGCTTCAATCATGATCATAGGAGAGGCTAACTACTCGAATGCACACGGTACACCTTGGGTTTACAAGTACAAGGAAATGGGTACTCTCGTAGGAAAGCCTGTCCCTGGTACAATGACATCTGTCAACTGGGAGACACTCCAGGACAAGACCCTTTATTTCGGTATTCCTATCGTAGGATACAGAACTGCAGAAGGAACATATCTTGAAAATGACCAGCTTGATCCGGATATTGATGTAGAGAATACCAAGGAACTGGTTGTAACAGGTCGTGACGAGCAGCTTGAGGTTGCAGTAAAGACGCTTCTGAAGCAGATAGATTCAAATAAATAGCATAAAAAAGGTGGTTGATCGTTCGGTCAACCACCTTTTTTATGCTATTCAAACTTTAGAGTGACTTAAGATACTCAATGCTCATCTGAGCGCACTCAAGTGGATTCTTGCCCATGCTTGGCTGATCCTGCTCAACAACGAACCATTTGCTGCCTGCTGCCTTTGAAGCTGCGATGATTGCAGGGATATCCTGAACACCCTTACCGAGCGGACGGAATTCAAACGCTGTGTTAGCCTTCTTTTCCTTCTCATTGAGACCGATGAGAGCGTATGGATCACCCTCCTGTGTTCCTTCTACGTAGAAGTCCTTGAGGTGAACTACAGGTGAACGTCCACTGTATTTCTCAAGGTATGCAACAGGCTCATAACCGGCATATTTAACCCAGCACTGGTCAAGCTGTGTCTGGAGGAGGTCAGCTGGAATGTTCTCATAAAGATAGTCAAGACCGATCTGTCCGTCAGGAAGTTTGTTGAACTCGAAGTCGTGGTTATGATAGAGAAGAACGAGACCTGCATCCTTAGCCTTCTGGCCGATAGCGCGGATTTCCTCTACCATCTGCATGAAAAGTTCTCCACCCGGACGACGCTCTGCAGTAACATAAGGAACTACGATGTACTCGCAACCGATGGTCTTGTAGTCAGCGATTACCTTGTCAACATCAGCAAGCATATCTGCAAGCGGAACGTGAGCAGAAATAGGATTGAGACCGAGAGAATCGCACCATTTCTTGATCTGTGCAGGCTCATTATTGTAGAGACCTGCGAACTCGACACCGTCGTAACCCATCTCACTTACCTTGCACAATGTTCCAAGGAAGTCAGCAGCAAGCTCGTTTCTTACAGTGTAAAGCTGCAATGCTACAGGAATTTCAGTCTCAGTCTGCTTTGGAGCGCATGAGAAAAGCGAAGCCAATCCGAGGAGGCAAACGCAGAATTTAGTCATTTTCATATAGTTTATGTTTTAATGTGTTAATTACCAGAGGAAATTGTCAAACGGATAGCGTCCTGCGTGAATTTCAGCTACCATTTTATAGAGATCGCCTCGGAGTTTGTCTATACCTATCTTCTCACGTGCTGAGATGAAGATACATGGCGTGTTTTCCTTCGCGATCCAACTGTTCTTGAACTCGTCAAGAGTGTAGTTTTCCTGCTTTTTAGGCTCAAGAGAGAACTCGTCATACTCTTCGTATCTGTATGCATCGATCTTGTTGAATACAACGAAAATAGGTTTGTCTATAGCCTTGATATCCTTCAGTGTTTCCTCTACAACTCTGATATGGTCCTCAAAGTTAGGATGAGAAATATCCACTACATGCATAAGGATATCCGCTTCGCGAACCTCGTCAAGAGTACTCTTGAATGCCTCAACGAGCTGATGAGGAAGTTTTCTGATGAATCCTACGGTATCACTGAGAAGGAACGGAACGTTTTCAATTACAACCTTTCTTACAGTGGTATCAAGTGTAGCAAAGAGCTTGTTTTCCGCGAATACATCACTTTTTGCAAGAAGGTTCATCAAGGTACTCTTACCGACGTTGGTGTATCCTACGAGGGAAATGCGCACCATTGAACCTCTGTTTCCGCGCTGTGATGCCATCTGCTTGTCGACCTTCTTCAGCTGTTCCTTAAGGCGTGAAATCTTGTCCTGAATGATACGGCGGTCGGTCTCGATCTGTGTTTCACCCGGACCTCTCATACCGATACCTCCCTTCTGTCTCTCAAGGTGAGTCCACATTCTGGTAAGTCGTGGAAGAAGATACTGATACTGAGCAAGTTCCACCTGCATTTTTGCATATGCGGTCTTGGCTCTCTGTGCGAAGATATCGAGAATGAGATTAGTTCTATCCAGGATTCTTATGTTAAGTTCGCGTTCGATGTTTCTGAGCTGGGTAGGGGAGAGTTCGTCATCAAAGATAACAACTTCGATTTCGTTCTCTTCGCAATATTCTCTGATTTCCTGAAGTTTACCGCTTCTGATGTATGTTCTTGAATCCGGACGGTCAACCTTCTGGATGAATTTCTTCACGCCTATAGCTCCTGCAGTTTCTGCAAGAAATTCAAGCTCGTCAAGGTATTCCATGATCTGTCTCTCATCGTCACCCTGCTTGATGACTCCTACAAAGACGGCTTTCTCTATATGCTGTTCTTCTGTAATTTTTGCCATTTTATATGACTTGTTCATTAAAAAATAAGACCGATCAAAGTACTTTTGGTCGGCCTTATTTATAATAGTTGGGTTATGTTATCTAAGCTGGAAGATCACAGGGAATGTATAGGTTACAGGAACCGCGCGGTCTCTCTGCTTTCCTGGTTTCCACTTCGGTGACATAGAAACGACTCTGACAGCCTCTTTGTCAAGTGAAGGGTCAACACCACGGAGAACCTTTACCTTTGTAACTGTACCGTCCTTCTCTACTGTAAACTGGAGAGTTACACGACCCTGTACACCGTTCTCCTTTGCAATCTCAGGATAAACGAGTCTTGAGTTCACCCACTTTGAGAACTGGTTAGCGTCACCACCCTGGAAAGAAGGCTTCTCCTCTACGAGCTGGAACGGAATAGCTTCCTCTTCTACAACCTCCTCTTCAACTTCAACGTAGTCCATGATCTCTACACCAAGTGATGCATCATCCTCAAGGTTCATGAACATGTCATCCTCAAGTTCGATCTCGTCATCAACGATGTCGATCTGGTCAGAAAGTACAGGGATCTTCGGTGCTGCTGGTGGCGGCGGCGGAGTCTCCATGTTAGTTGAGATGATTTCTTCTTCGATGAGGACTTCAGTATTATCCTCAAGGATGGACGTGTTAGTTTCCTTTGTTGTCCATTCGAAGGCGATGTAGACGATGAGGAGAGAGAGAATGAGTCCAATCTCCACAAAGAGCAACTTCTTGTTCTCCAAGTTTGCTTTTTCCGACTTTTTGATTTCCATATCAGTAGTTTTGTTTTTTACTCATTTAGGCCGTAAAGTTATAAATTATATTTTTTATTTCAAACTTTTTATACATTTTGTAGATTTGCAAAAAATTATCAAGCAATGATTTCATACTATTTTGAAGATACAGACTTCATTTTCCGAGGCAAGACTCTTAATAATAAATGGTTAAAACTTGTAGCTGAAAGTGAGATACGCAGGATAGGGGACATTTCAATTATCTTCTGTTCCGACAATTATATATTGGATGTAAACCAGCAGTATCTTCAGCATGATTACTTCACTGACATCATCACATTTGATTATTGCGAAGGAGACAGACTCTCCGGCGATCTCTTCATCAGTGTGGATACTGTAAGGGAAAATGCTCTCGAATACGGAACCGAGTTCCAGGACGAGTTGAACAGAGTAATGGTTCATGGTATTCTACATCTTATCGGATATGATGATCATTGCGAAGAAGACATAGCTCAGATGAGAAGCAAGGAGAATTATTACCTTTCATTAAGAGAATTAGTATAAGATGCAGAAAGTATACGATGTTATAGTTGTAGGTGGTGGTCATGCCGGCTGTGAAGCTGCAATGGCCGCTTCGCGTATGGGTTCAAGCGTACTTCTGATATCCATGGATATGAACAAGTTCGCTCAAATGTCCTGTAATCCGGCTATCGGAGGTATAGCTAAAGGTCAGATAGTCAGAGAGATAGATGCTCTTGGAGGATATACCGGCATTGTAACTGACGCCTCCACTCTGCAGTTCAGGATGCTTAACAGGTCTAAGGGACCGGCTATGTGGAGTCCTCGTGCGCAGTGTGATAAAATACAGTTCTCTCTTTATTGGCGAAAAATCCTCGAAAGTGCCTGTAAATTAGACCTTTACCAGGATACAGTGACCTCTTTTCTTTTCTCTGGTTCAAAAATCACGGGAGTTTGTACGACTACAGGAGCAATATTCAATTCTCAGACAGTTATCCTGACCGCCGGAACCTTCCTTGACGGCAGAATGTTCATAGGTCGTACCATGTTCGAAGGCGGTCGTATCGGAGAACTTCCTTCTCACGGTCTCACCGCCCAGCTCGTTTCTATGGGAGTGAAGACCGCAAGGATGAAGACAGGTACCCCGCCGCGAATCGATATTTCTTCTGTTGACACATCGAAGATGATTCATCAGTGGGGAGATGAGACTCCTGATAAATTCTCATACCTCCCTTTCCTTTCCACTGCACAGAACGGAACACCTCAGATGCCATGCTTCGTTGTCCATACCAACGAGCGAGTACACGATATTTTGAGAAGTGGCTTTGCTGACTCTCCTTTGTTCTCAGGTCTCATCACAGGAATCGGACCTCGTTATTGTCCGAGCATCGAGGATAAGTTGAGGACCTTCGCAGGTAAGACTGAGCATCAGCTCTTCCTTGAACCAGAGGGTAGGGGAACGAACGAATATTACCTCCAGGGTTTCTCTTCATCACTTCCTTTGGATGTGCAGATGGACGCGCTTCATGCAATCGTCGGTCTTGAAAATGCCAAGGTGTATCGTCCTGCTTATGCGGTTGAATATGACTATTTCGATCCTACTCAGCTCAAGCCGACTCTTGAACTCAAGAATATTGACGGTCTCTTCTTTGCGGGCCAGGTCAATGGAACAACAGGTTATGAGGAGGCAGCAGCACAGGGACTGATCGCAGGTATGAATGCACATCTCAAGGTGGCTGGAAAAGATCCGTTCATCCTTAAGAGAGACCAGGCATACATAGGTGTTCTTATCGATGACCTTATTACCAAGGGTGTCGACGAGCCTTATAGAATGTTCACTTCAAGAGCCGAATACCGTATTCTCCTCCGTCAGGATAATGCTGACTTGAGATTGACGGAACTCTCATACAAGGCAGGACTTGCAGATCAGTTCAGGTATGATTATACTTTACGTAAGTATGAGAGTGTAGAAAAATACAATACATTCTTTGAGGAAACGTCTGTGAAACCTGACGTTGTCAACGAATATCTACAGTCAGTTTCTACTTCAGAAATCAATTGCAGAACCCGACTTTCAGCTCTTATTTCAAGACCTCAGGTCAATTTGGGTGAGTTGTTTGATATTGTTCCACGTGGAACATTTGCTAAAGCCGGCATAGATAACGAGGCAGAATTTGCATCTCCATTGAAGCCGCTCACAGAGTCTTCTTATAAGGATATGGTGGCGTATGGAAACAGAGCAGGATTGAGTGAAAAGGTATCAGGTGATTATTCATCCGACCTATCCATACTTGACGCATTCCATGTTCTTCAGCGTAATACAGAGTATCCTGTTTCTATGCTGGATCAGGATAATATGGATGCAGTGGTCATGGGTAATTACAGAAGAGAGATACTCGATTCTTCGGAAATTTCCATCAAGTATAAAGGGTATATTCAGCGTGAACAGCAGATGGCTGACAAGATCATGCGCCTTGAGAATCTCACAATTCCAGAGGGATTTGACTTTGACAGGGTAGAGAGTCTGTCGATTGAGTGCCGTCAGAAACTGAAGAAATATGCGCCTCGAACCATAGCACAGGCCTCCAGAATATCCGGAATATCGCCTGCGGATATATCGGTGTTGCTGGTATACTTTGGAAGATAAAAATAAAAAAGTGTTCCACGTGGAACACTTTTTTATTTTGTTGTACGCCCAGCATGGGCATGTTCTAACGGGTGAAAGTCCCTAACGCACCCTAATGACGGGAAGCATATAGCCAAAGGCAAGGGTGTCCATCGCGAGGTGGAATCTGAAGGAAGCCGGCGGCAAAAGTCTGGCCT
>JBGVEY010000033.1:0-10397 GCA_045120635.1 Candidatus Cryptobacteroides sp. | reverse complement strand
CAGAACTCGCGGACCTCAATCCCAAATACGAACGCGACGGAAACGTCTTCTGGATTTACTACACAGTCGTCAAAGCAGAAGCCGAAACGATAGTAGAACAGCATGAAATGGCGGGCGAACGCGCTCATTGCATCGACTGCCCGTATCTGATGAGAGATCTCAACAGATTCGGCAGCATAGACGGTCGCAAAAAGTGGGCAACGTGCGGAAAAAGCGGAGAACGCACACACGTAGACAGCACAGTCTGCGAAGATTATTACAACATCAATTCAAGAGAGAGGAGGAGATTTTAAGTGACCAACACAAGAGTCAGAAAAGCAATGATGGACGCGGGCATCACTCAGAGCAGACTTGCTGAGATTCTCGGCTGGACCGAGTCGAAGGTGTCGAACGTGCTGGATGTTGAAATGTCGGCAAAGGCTCAGACGGAGATCGTTGCGAAAATCAGGGAAGCAGAGAAAGGAGCATAGCCATGAAAATTCTGAAAGTAGTTCTCATTGAGATCATGTTCTCGGCGGTTGCACTCATGATGCTGATAGCGGTCGCGGCAAGTTAGGAGGTAAAGGAATGGACAAGAAATATCATCTTACAAGAGTAATCGAAAAGTATGGATGGGACGCGGAAAGACGTGAGTCTCAAAAACTGGTCGCTGACGATGACTACGACCCGATGAACTGGGACGACTTCGTCAACAATATCGGCTATCTGCTCGAAGGACACAAAGGGCAGACTATCACTATCAAAATAAAAATGGAGAAGGAGGACGAATGATGAACAGAGAATATCCCGAGAGAATCAGCTATGACCCGCCGAAAGACGAGTTCTATAAGGCAAGGATCCGCACACTGGAAAGGGAGAACTCACAGCTGAGAGAGAAGCTTGAGAAGAACGCGGGCTACTACGGAATCGGTCGCGATATGTTCGAAACGAGAATGTCGGAGCTTCAGCATGAGAACGACAGGCTCAGAGACGAGAATGCAAAGCTTCAGCAGGCGCTTATCAGAGAGGCGATCCGCGATGTATCGGTGTAGGGAATGTTACAGAAGGTTCGACTATCCCGACTATGTCGAAAGATGCTACGAGGATATATGCGGAGTCCGCAGTCAGTTCAATGACAGGCATTATGCGGTGTTCGCCGAATGCCCGTACTGCGGGGCGCCGATAGATGTGCAGGAGGACGAGATCGATGATGATGAATAAAAAGAAAAGCGCACCCGGAGGCACGCAAGTCTGTGAACAAGATAATAGTACCATACCGGGGCGCGAAAGTGAAGCAGATTTGCTGTTCGGCATGATATCGACATGGGACAAGCCCGTCAAAAGACCGAAGAACCCAAGAGCAGACAGAAGGCTCCGCAAACTGATAGAGGAGGCGAACAATAACGGAGACTGCATCATCAATGACGGAGGCGGTTACTACAGACCAAGACGGGACGATCTGTTTGACGAACATTGCTTCAACATCTACAAAGCGAAAGAGCTTGCGAGGGCAAGAGCCATTATCGACAAGATCGAAAGGATGGAAAATTCATTTTACGGGAGGTATTAGATGAGCAAGAAAATATTAATTCTCGGGAGATCCGGCTCGGGCAAATCAACAAGCCTGAGGAACTTCAAGAAGGGCGAAGTCGGCATTATAAGCTGCGTAGGCAAGGAAATGCCGTTCAGAACCGATATTCCCGTCTATGAGCCGAAGTTTACGCCTGAGACGATGAACAGATACCCTAACACATTAAAAGCCATTAAAAACGCTAAAACCAAAGTTCTCGTCATTGATGACGCTAACTATCTGATGTCGACAGAGTTCATGGCAACAGCGGGCGAAAAGGGTTACGACAAGTTCACGCGCATGGCATCCAACTTCACGACTTTGCTCGATGAGGTCGACAAGCTTGACGATGACATCACGGTTTATATCATGATGCACACCGAACTTGATTCGGACGGATACGAAAGACCGATGACGGTCGGAAAACTGCTGTCGGAGAAGGTATGCATCGAGGGGCTGTTCACGACGGTGCTGAAGTCGGTCTATGAGGGCGGCGAATACAAGTTCCGCACCAAGACGAACGGAGCCGACTGCGTAAAGACTCCGCTCGATATGTTTCAGACAGAGACGATAGATAACGACCTCAAGCTGGTCGATAGAACGATAAGAGAATATTACGGCATGGATATGCCATACAAGGAGGACAAGTAATGCAGGATTTCACATCATACGCAAAGCAGCCGACACAGTTCGAAGTGCTTCCGGCTGGAGGGTATATTGCAAGAATCATCGATGTTGATAACCGCACATGGGACAAGCACATCGAACCAGCACATCTGATTCTGATGGATATCGCAGAAGGCGAATATACTGGCATCTACATGAAGAACAATCAGGGCGCGGACAAAGACAGGTGGCTTTCGTACTGGTTCGCAGAACCGAACGACAAGTCCCCAGATTGGCTTCTTTCAAAAGTCGGAGGCATACAGACATCACTTGCCGAATCCAATGAAAGCGTAGACCTTTCAAACCCACACCTGTGGAAGGGTAAGCTGGTCGGTGTTGTTGTTGGAGAAGAAGAAGCCGAAAGCAGTTCCGGCACAGTATACACAAGACCATATGTCAATTATATCTGCTCTACGGGGCGAATCATGAAAGGGCTGAATCAGCCGGGAGGCTACAAGATACCGAAGCTGAAGAAACTGGAGGCTCCCGCACCAAGACCGATTGCGTCAACAGAACTGCCCGACAGTTTCAGCGCAGCGGATGACGATATACCGTTTTAGGAGCAACTGCATGATTTGTTTTGTAGTAGACGGTGCAGCTGTGCCGAAGCAGAGACCTCGCATAAGCGGTCGCAGAGCATACACACCAAAACGCACGAAAGATTATGAGGGGCGGGTGCTTGATGCATTTCGCTCCTCATATGAGGGTTTTTACCCTATGTTTGGCAGAGACGCAGCTGTGAGGATCCGCGTCGAAATCACCCAGCAGATACCGAAGTCATGGAGCAACTCCAAGACCATCAAAGCAGAACGCGGAGAGATAGTCCCGACCACACGCAACGGTGACCTTGACAACATCTGCAAAAGCATCCTTGATGCGCTCAACGGATACGCATATGCGGACGACGCGCAGGTCACAACGCTGATAGCATCCAAGAAGTACGGCGCGGACCCATGCGTTACAGTAAGAATTGAGGAGGATAGATGAACAAGGAACAGAAGGGATTTATCGTCTACGGTGATACAAAGTCACTTGCTGACGAATTATCAGACGAACAGCTCGGACAGTTGTTCCGGGGGATGCTTGATTATTTCGTCAGCGGAAAAGCACCGAAGTTCTCGGGCGTTCTGAAGTTCGCCTTCATTCCGATAAAACAGCAGATGGACCGCGATCAGCAGAAATACGATGCCAAATGTGAGAAGAACCGCGAGAAGATCCAGAAGTATTGGGACAAGGTAAAAAGTGATACCAATGTATACAACAGTATACCAATGTATACCAATGCTACCAATACAAATACAAATACAAAAACAAATACAAAAACAGATACAGATACAAAAACAACTACAAACACAGATACAAATGCTGCGCGTGGTGGTGGTGGCGGCGGTGTCGACAGCGTTTACGGAATTGAGGATGAGTACAACATCTGGAAGAAACTGACTCCGCAGGATGTGGATACCATCTATGATTCATATCCCAACAGCGGAGGCGATCTGATACAGGCTGTCTACGAGGACGTAAAAAGGAAACGCAAGAAGGTCGGCAATGCGGTGCCGTATATCCTTGGATATGCAGATAAAGTTCTGTGGGATGACAACGCGGATCACACATAGGGCGCATCAGAAAAAAATAACACGGAGGGAAACAATGACAAAAACAAAGACTACAAAGAAGGCGGCAACGAAAAAGGTATGGAAAGTGGCATCGGTCCCCGTAGCAGGTACAGTGCTCTACACAGCTTACAGGCTGAAGGACGAGACTCTGCCGGACGAGCCGGGTAACCGCATCAACAGAGGCGGTCTGTGGCAGACGAAGAAAGAGGCGGAGAACCTTGCCAAGACTTGGAACGAAGAAGGCAAGATGTAACCCAGTTGCTAACTGAGGCGGGCATATCTACACAAAACTTAATAAGGCTACCAATAAGTTATATCTACAGCTCCCGTCCCGCCTCAGTTGATATATATAAGCCGATAAGCTGCGGTCATGGAATAAAAAAGGAGGTGTAACTCTCACGTCAGCCGCAGCCGGATAGTATTATTAGTTGCCATGTTGGGCGGTGGAAACATCGCCCTTCAAGGCAAGAGAGGAACAATATGAGATTTATAGATTTCTTTTCAGGTGTGGGCGGATTTACTCGAGGCATGGAACTTGCCGGACATAAATGCGTTGGGCATTGTGAAATAGACAAATACGCAGAGGCAAGTTACAGATCAATGCACACCATCACCGAAGCGCAACGAAACTATTTGCAGACGCTGACATTGCAGGAGCGTCAGATTGAAATATTGAAAGAGGGTTACTTAAATGGAGAATGGTACGCAGCTGACATTACCGGGGTTAGACCTGACGATGTTCCAGAAGCCGAATGTTACTGTTTCGGATTTCCGTGTCAGGCTTTCAGCATTGCTGGAAACAGAAGAGGCTTTGAAGATTCACGAGGGACTTTATTTTTTGAAGTCATGCGGATTGCTAAAGAGCGAAAGCCTCAAATACTATTCGCGGAAAACGTCGCAGGGCTCCTCAACCACAGGGGGGGTGTTACGTTCGACGTCATCATCAATACAATGGCAGAACTGGGGTATCTTGTCGAATGGCAAGTGCTTAACAGCAGATATCTCGGAGTCCCGCAGAATCGAGAAAGAGTGTTCCTTGTCGGACATCTTGGAGACAGATGCGAACGAGAAGTATTTCCTATCGCAGCAGACGATACAAAGGCTGATATCTTACAAGGACACGAAGATATTGTGAGCAACACCCTTGCCCGCGGTGACAGAAAGTCAGTAGGCATTTACCCTATCGAGAGAGAGAGAGAGAGTAGGAATACTCAAAGTGAACGGATATCACAAGTCCTCATAGCAGGCACGTTAGGGCAGAAGAAACCGCGCCTGTCAAAATATACTATGACACTCGATACAAGAACCGGAGCGTTGCCCGGATTTATGGCAACTTATGTAATTCAAAATGATTAGAGACATAACGAGATTGGGGGGGGTACTACGTTGCCGACTTCCGATATGACGAGGGAATACGTATCAGAGACGGCAGTATTTGTCCTTGCCTCTCAACTCCGACTGGCGGCGGAATATCGCAAATGCTGTTAGTAATTGAGGTAATCGATGAAAGTCAAGAACCAAACGAAAACGGGTTACTCCGAAGTATATCGGGGGGGGTGCTTCTCGATTGCTTTCCCTGACTCAGAAACAAGGAGAGGACGAGTGATAGAAAACGGAAACATAACACCGACACTTGACACAGGGTGTCAGATCGGAACTCTCGAAGATGACGTGAAAGAGATCCGAATCAGAAAACTCACTCCGAAGGAATGTTTCAGACTGCAAGGCTGGACAGATGACTATTTTGAAAAAGCGCAGTTTGTGAACAGCGACTCGCAGTTATACAAACAAGCGGGTAACGGAGTGACGGTAAATGTGATTTATGAAATAGCAAAGAGGTTAACACTATGAATGAATTAAAAGTCGGAGATCCCGTTCTGTTGACGTTTGACAGCGCTGGCGATACGGGCATCACATACGACATGCTCAGATATAAAGACAGACACTTCCGTATCAGCAAGATTGTAAGGGTAATACCTGTGAACAAGCTTCCCGGGTGCCGCGGATGCTATTACGAACTTGAAGGCTGCGTGTCACCGAAGGGCATTCCTTACGGGATAACTTCGGACTGGGTGCAGAAGATAACGGAGGTGCGCAGGTGAAGGAATGCGAGGAACGGTGTGCGGTATGCGGCGACGTACTCAGTAAATACTGGATGGAGCGCATAGGAACGGGAAAGAATACACATTGGCTGTGCCTTAAATGCTTCAAAGCCGGAGCAAGACAGGCAGACTACGTGACGCACAGACCAGGCAGACCAGCACGCAGAAAAACGGAGGGACGCGATGAATGACACAAGCATCGGTGAAGTTCTGAAGATACTCAGACGCAGGGCGGGATACAGTCAGCGTAAGCTTGCAGCCAAGTCAATGATATGCCATCAATCCATTTACCGATATGAAAAAGGCTTGGCGGATCCGCCGTATTCGGTCTTGCAGGACTTGCTGAAGGCTATGGGCTACGAACTGAGAATTGTGAGGAAAGAGAAATGAAAATACTGCTGATACTGTTTATCGCATTCATGGTACTGCTGACATACAGTCTCTGCGTGGCAAGTTCCACAGCGGACAAGGATGCACATGAGGCGTATGAGAGGTGGAAAGAGGAGAGGAAGAAGAATGAGCGATCTGATTCGTAGAGAAGATGCGATAGAAGCGTTGAGACTTGAATATCCGATGATGCCATTATTCAAGGCGATGCGAGAAGAATGGGCACTCAGAACAGAGGGATTTCGCAGAGCAGAGGAAGTGATTATGAGACTACCATCCGCAGAACGTAAAGGGGAGTGGAAAGACAGAACTTATGGAGGTCGAATACTGCATCCGTGGTGGGAATCTTGTGAGTGTAGCCAATGCGAAGAATGGGGTTCAGGAGCATGGAATTTCTGCCCTAACTGTGGGTGCAGGATGAAAGGAGCAGACGATGAGTAAGGAAACTATCTACAGAGAGGATGCGATAAAGGCTGTGTGGAAGCCACAAGTAAAGCCGAACGAGTTGATATTTGATGCACTCAAGACAGCGATAGAAAGCGAAATCAATAACGTGCCATCCGCAGACAGACCGCAAGGGGAGTGGATTTGGTCACCAAGAGATACGGATGGTACAGTAAGTGGATGTTGTAGCAATTGTTCGTTCTCTCATCTGTTCATAGGTGGTCACACGGCACAATACAACTATTGCCCAAACTGCGGAGCAAGGATGAAAGGAGCAGACGATGGTTCATGTTAAGAAATGCTCAGTGGGGGAGCGTGGATATCCGAGTACGGAGTACATCATTGATGGAAAGGAATACATCTATTGTCAAGGATGGGTTTATTCAGAAAACGATGAATTGTTCGAGGAATGCAAATTGTGTGCAGACCATGTGAGCAAGGCTCAATCCGACTTAGACCAGATACTGAAAGGAGCAAAGGATGGACGATGACAGATGCTATGAGTGCGAAGGCTATGGTGACGATTACTACTACGATGCAGATACTGATGAGTTTGTATCCGCTTGCGAGGAGTGTCTATACAACATAGCCAACAACTTTGAAGATGAATGGGAAGGAGCAGAGGATGAGACTGATTGATGCAGATGCGTTGAAAAAAGATGTGGCGAGATTACACGCACTTAATGACGAAGCAAAAATCCGAAAGGCATACACATTGAACCCACACAGCACAATGACAGACTTTGAGGAAACTTTGGTGAGCGTATTTGATGCGATAGATGATACACCTACCATCGATGCGGTGAGTGTGGTCAGATGTGCCGAGTGCCGAAAGGTCAGAGAAGATGGCGGTCACGCTAACTGTTACGGATATCTGTACTGCACACAAAAGAAAAGCCTTGTTAACGAGGATGATTACTGTTCATGGGGTAAGAACAAATGAGGGTCGGTCTGATTGATGTCGATGGGCATAACTTCCCAAACATTCCGCTGATGAAGATTTCTGCATTCCACAAAAGAGAAGGCGATTCTGTTGAATGGTACAGGGGCATTCTTTCCGATCACATGGACAGAGTATATATGTCAAAGGTGTTCAGCTTCACTCCTGACTATCCGTGGGTGATAGACGCTGACGAGATAGTCAGGGGTGGGAGCGGATATGCGATAAGCCTTGAGAACGGCAAAGAAGTCTACCATAAAGAGCGTGATACAGAGTTACCAAGTGAGATTGAGCATATCTATCCCGACTATTCACTCTATGGCATTGAGGACACGGCATACGGATTTCTCACAAGAGGATGCCCAAGAGGATGCAACTTCTGTCATGTTGCAAGCAAAGAGGGTAGATGCTCATATAAGGTGGCAGACCTCGATGAGTTTTGGAGAGGACAGAAGAACATCGTGCTGTGCGATCCGAACTTGCTTGCGTGTACGAGCCATATGGACTTGCTTCAGCAACTTGTTGATAGCAAGGCAAAGATAGACATCAATCAAGGTATGGACATTCGGCTTGTAACGAACAAGAACATTGATCTGATACGGCAATTGAGGCTGAAGATGATTCACTTCGCTTTCGACAAATACCAAGATAAAGATTTAATATTGCCGAAACTGCGAATGTTCCGTGAAGCTACTGAATGGGATCGCCACAAGGTGATGGTGTACATTCTAACAAACTTCGACACTACTTTTGAGCAAGATCTTGAGCGAATTTATGCGGTAAGAGACATAGGGTTTGATCCGTTTGTAATGGTGTACGATAAGGAACATTGCGACATCGTTTACAAACAACTTCAAAGATGGTGCAACAATAAATATATATTCAGAAAAACAAAGCGATTTGAGGAGTACAGATGAGATGGACGGAGAACGCAAAGGAGAGTGAGTGATGCGGTGTGTTGATTGTGAACATTTAAAGCATATACAGAAGCCAATAAGGTTTGGCAAAGATATATTCGACACAGGGATGGTAGAGTGCGTAAAGCACGATTTGGTTATGGAATACACAAGTACAAGGGCACTGAACAAACGGACTTGTGTTGAAGAGCAGACGGAAAGAGAGGGCGAGTGATGATTAAGAAGGACGCACAGGATTTAGTCGAAAGACTTGATGATATACATGCAAGATTAGAGGACATCATACAGGATTACATGAACGAGTACGCAACATACGGATGGGATGCCATCTGCACCGACATTGTAAATATAGCGGCTTCTGTAGACTGCGTGACGTTACAGCTGAAATACGCAAAGGTGGAGGATTAGCATGAAGATACATTACCAATGCAGTAACTGCGGACAGAAGTTTCAAACATCCGCAATGATCGGTGTTCCTGATGGGATGTACATAAGCGGATGCAGAGCGGTGGGCGATGCGTTCTACTGCGAGGAATGCGTAAAGACATGGGCAGACAGGAACGGTAAGCCGTTCGATGAGCAGTACGCAATGCCGATAAAGATGTTCACAAGATGGTGGAACAACATGGTCGATGAACAGGCAAGGCTTGAAAGCAAGCTCGACAAGGTAAAGGTTTACAAGGTGATAAACGGAGTGTATGTGGAGGGATAGACATGTATTTAACGCCTGATAACGCACATGAGTTGATTGGCAGAAGTCTTGATGCAAGTAAGCGCATCTTGGGGGCATATCCGTATACAGTCATCCAATTTCCAGACGGCACATATGGAGCGATGGACAGGGTTGGTGTGTGCATACCTGTAAGCAACGACAGATTTAATCAAGTATGGTTTGACATAATTGATGGCAAATCGCAGACGGAAAGAGAGGGCGAGTGATGAAATTCAAAGAGTACGAAATGCCCGATGGCAAAAAAGCTGTATTCGAGTATGACGAAAGCGGTGTAGGCAAGATAACTCTTGAGTGTATGGATATGCTAATGGGGCTTATAAATAACCGCAAGACCGAGCCACAGATGGAAAGGAGCGAGAAATGAAGCCGATATTAGTACCTTATGATGAGAATATGACAAAGGAAGAACTGCTCGAAGCAATAGCCGATGCGGTGGGAAGTGATGTCGAAACTGTTAAGAAAGAACTATGTGAGCCAAAGGACGAGCCACAGACGGAAAGGCATCTGCCCGATTACAGTTATGAAGCTGACTTGGGCAGAAGAATAATGGAGCAGACGGAAAGGAGCAAGTAGATGCAGATAGTATGGAATGAGGAAATCCAAGAGGCATTAGGAACAACGTGTCTCTTTGCTACAAAATACAACGTGGACATTACTGTTCACATCTATGCTGACGGCGATGCGGAGGTAACTGTAACACCAACGTACAGAGATAGATTGCCACAGACCGATTGTTCGTGGAAGTGAGGAGAGGAGTAATATGACATTTACTTTGAATTTACCACAGCTGATAGAGGTGTATCTGCTGGGTGCGGCTACCGTAACAACGATACTGTTAGCGATACAGGTGATTAAGAAGTGAGGCAACATGAACCGACTGACCAAAGACGCAGTAAACATGATATCCATCATGGACGCAACTGCAAACTCCAAGGACCACACAAAACAATACATCTACTGGATAGCAGCCGCAGTATATCACTTACTGATAAAAGCATATAAAACAAAATGACAGCAAAGGAATTTCTAAGACAATACGAAGA
>JBGVEY010000032.1:0-56726 GCA_045120635.1 Candidatus Cryptobacteroides sp. | reverse complement strand
TACAATCAAGAAAACGGGCATTTTCTTGATTGAAACACCGATTTTCCGCCTAAATACGGCTAAAACAGGACTTTTGGAGAGTTACGATCAAAAAATATGCGGATTTATTGATCGTAATCCAGGCAGAGAGCTGTATCCTGATTTTTCAAATAAACAACATCCTTTTCTTTAGAAAAAATCCGAGGGATTGTGGGGAGATTGCCGCGTCGCTGTCGCTCCTCGCAATGACGTGGAAGGAAGCGGTCACGAGGATGTGAGAGGGAGGGGTCACGAGGATGTGAGCGGGAGGGGTCACAATGACAAAGAAACCGCCATACAGATATCTGATTGTTTCTCTGTATGGCGGTATTTATCTGACGCCGGAGCGGCATGTCATTTCTTCTATTTTGTGTCGAGACGGTAGGTTGCGATCGGAAGATATTTACCGTTCTTGAGATCGACTCCAAGGAGGATGATATGATCCTTATATACCTGGATCAGAGCGCCTTCCGATGCTGGCGGATTATCTTCACGCGTTTTGCCGTCCGAGGTGATAGGGCATCCGCATCCAGGCACGTGCACCGCCCATCCGGAATCAGGGCGTCCGTCCTCGTAGTCTCTGTGGACATTCGCTCTATCCTGATATTTCTGCATAGCCCACTCCCAGTGCGAATGACCGCTGAACCATACAGAATTGTGATACTCCTCACACAGTTCCTCGAGTCTCTCCAGCTGTGTGCCTCTCAACCAGTTCTTCGGAGGGTAGATTCCGTTCAGGTTGCCGGCTCTCTCAGGGAAGAAAAGGTGCGTGATGATATAGCATCTTTCGCCTTCATACTCCTTGAGTTTCTTCTCGAGCCAGTCGATGTGCTCGTCATAGTATGCTGCCTCGAAGTTCCAGAGCTTCATTCCGAGGAAAAGGAAGTGGTCTGTCTTGCCTCCGATCTCTACCGACTGTTCGAACACGAGAGGCTTGCCTGTATATTTCTCCCAAATCTCGAGATTGAGACCTTTCTTTGTGCAGTCATGGTTTCCGGTTGTGGTGTAGACCGGAATCTTAGACTGTGCCACAGTCTCCGCATATGCCTTGAAATCCTCTTCCTTGCCTTTCTCTGAAATGTCTCCGCAGATGCATACCATTGATGCGCCTTCGGCTGCAAAGAAGTCGAGCGCTCTCATGAAATCGTTCACAGGATCGATCTTCGGAACGCCGTAATGCACGTCTGTCAATACACCGAAACTGTAGAGCGGAGTCTTGGCTGACTTCGATTTCAAACCAGCAATCTTAACCGATCCGACACGCTTGTCAGCAGCATCATAAATACCGATCGACTTCGCCTGGACCGGAGCGGCATTGGCATCTATAAAATCTTCATACTTAGCAAGTTGCTCCACCTCCAAAGTGCAGATTGGAGCATAGTCTGCAAGGGGTTTACAGCCGGCACCCTCATATACCAGAGTATAGGTTCCCGGCGTATCTGCAGTTATCTCGATAGTGTTTCCGTCGAGGACTTTTCCCTTTACTTTTGCGTCTGAGCCATAGGCTGCAACCGACAGGATCGACAGTGCAATCAGAAGTTTTCTCATGTTATTCTCTGTTATTGATTTTTCAAAAAAGGTCATCGTCACAAAATTAACGTTTTTTTGAAAATACACACAAAATACCCGGAAATTTATCCCTACGAATTACATTCGTATATTACCGGAAATCTTACTCGGAAAATCCAAAAGATTTTTCTACCTTTGTCGGCTGATTATGAAAATTACAGAAGCATTATTTTCGGGCAGCAGCACAAGGATATCCGAGAAGCCGAAACAGAAGTTCCCTGAATTCGCCTTCATCGGCAGGTCCAATGTGGGAAAATCGTCCCTCATCAACATGCTGTGCAAGAACAGAAAGCTTGCGATGACGTCAAGCAAACCTGGCAAGACAAAGCTCGTGAACCACTTCCTGATCAACAGGCAGTGGTATCTTGTGGACCTTCCAGGATACGGATACGCAAAGATGTCCGCTACCGGAAAGCAGAAGCTTGAGCAGGTCATCCGCAACTACATCAACCTCTCACAGGAGATGGTCATGCTCTTCGTCCTGATCGACGCAAGACACGACATAGGACAGATCGACCTTGACTTCCTCATCGAGCTCGGACAGGGGCAGATTCCTTTCGCGATCATCTTCACCAAGGGAGACAAACTCGGTCCGAATGCACTTGCCGCTCAGATCGAGAAGAACAAGCAGAAGATTCTTGAACTTTGGGAAGAGCTCCCTCCGGTATTCGTAAGTTCATCGGAGACCAGCCAGGGACGCGAGGAAATCCTGAACTACATCGAATCTGTACTCAACACAATGGAAAACAACTAAAAAATCCTCATACAATGCACGACGAACACAAAATCAAAGTATTTACCTGCAAAGCTTCAAAAGATTTTGCTGAAAAGGTAGCAACAAAACTCGGACTCAAGGTGGGAGCATCAGACGTCCTCACATTCAGCGACGGCGAATTCGCACCATGCTACAATGAGAGCGTCAGAGGCGCGACTGTATTCATCATCCAGTCTACATTCCCTCCAACAGACAACCTCTTCGAGCTTCTCCTTATGATCGATGCTGCAAAGAGAGCATCTGCACACAAGGTGATCGCTGTAATGCCATACTTCGGTTGGGCAAGACAGGACCGCAAGGACAAGCCAAGAGTTTCAATCGGAGCAAAGCTTGTTGCCAACATTCTTGAAGCTGCCGGCTGCGACCGCGTCATGACATGTGACCTCCACGCAGACCAGATCCAGGGATTCTTTGATATTCCGGTTGACCACATCTACGCAAGCGCGGTGTTCCTCCCTTACCTCAAGAGCCTGAACATCGAGAATCTTGCAATCGCCGCTCCTGACATGGGTGGTGCAAAGAGAGCTAACGCTTATGCTCGTTACCTCGAGTGCCCGGTAATCATCTGCCACAAGTCACGTGAGAAGGCTAACGTTGTAGGTTCAATCACAGCTATCGGTGATGTAGAAGGAAAGAACGTCGTTATCGTTGACGATATGATCGACACAGCAGGTACACTTGCAAAGGCTGCAAACGTACTCAAGGAGATGGGTGCCCTCAGCGTAAGAGCATGTGCAACTCACCCTGTATTCTCAGGCCCAGCATACGACAGAATCGCAGAATCTGCACTTGAGGAGGTTATCGTGGCTGACACTATTCCACTCAGCTCAGACCCTTCTAAGGACAAGAGAAAGATCACTGTCCTTTCAATGGCCAATATCTTTGCCGACATCATCGACAAGGTATACAACTACGAGGAAATCAGTTCAAGCTTCATCAACTAGGAACTGGATTTGATAGATATTCCGCCGGGAGAAACCCTCCCGACGGAATTTATTGTTAAGATATGGAGATATTCATTGCAGCTTTGGTACTTGTGGCGCTCTGCGTCTTCGGTCTGTGCTTCAACATCATTTTCAGGAAGGACGGAAAGTTCCCTGAGACTGAAATCGAGAACAACAGGGAGATGCGCAAGAGAGGAATCAAGTGCGCAAAGGAAGATGAAATAAAACTTTGGGGAAAGAAAGGCCCCGACGGCAAGCCTGAATGCGGTGATGACGCTTGTTCATCATGCGGAGCGGGCTGCCATTAATGTAACGGTCCCGGAGAGGGATATGCAATTATCGCCGTGAGGCGGGATTTTAACAACTAAACTAACTTTTTATGAGCTTATTGGCAATCGTAGGACGCCCTAACGTGGGTAAGTCCACACTTTTCAACCGCCTTGTCGGAATGAGACAGGCAATTGTAGACGAGACCGCCGGTGTAACCCGCGACAGACATTACGGAAGATGCGAATGGTGCGGTCACGAATTTTCAGTTGTGGATACAGGTGGATACACTTCCAACTCGGATGATATCTTCGAGGAGGAGATCCGCAAGCAGGTGGTTCTCGCCATCGAGGAGGCACACGTGGTTCTCTTCATGGTAGAGGCTGGCACAGGTATCACAGACTATGACGAGGAAATCGCAGACATCCTCCGTCGCAGCGGCAAGCCGGTTATTCTCGCAGTCAACAAGATTGACTCAGGTGAGAAGATGTATGACGCATTCCAGTTCTATTCACTTGGACTCGGAGAGGTGTACAGCATCTCTGCAGCCAACGGTGGCGGTACAGGTGACCTTCTTGATGCAATCGTAAAGGTGCTTCCTGCAGAGGATCCGGACACAGACGAGCATCCTGAACTTCCACACTTCACTATCGTAGGTAAGCCGAACGTAGGTAAGTCATCACTCACCAACGCTCTTCTCGGAAAGGAGAGAAACATCGTAACTCCGATCGCAGGTACAACCCGCGACTCAATCGCAACTCTCTATAACAAGTTCGGTCACGAGTTCATGCTCGTCGACACTGCAGGTATGAGAAAGAAGACCAAGGTACACGAAGACCTTGAGTTCTACTCCGTGATGAGATCAATCCGCGCAATCGAGCACTCTGACGTATGTATCCTCATGGTGGATGCCCAGACAGGTATCGAGGCTCAGGATATGGCCATCTTCAACCTCATCCAGAGAAACAAGAAGGGATGCGTCGTTGTAGTCAACAAGTGGGATACCATCGAGAAGGACAGCAACACAATGAAGGAATACACACAGGCCATCAAGGAGCGTCTCGCACCGTTCAATGACCTGCCTATCATCTTTACATCTGTAATCAACAAGCAGAGAATCATGGACGTTCTCGACGCTGCTGCACACGTGTACGACAACTACTCACGCAAGATCAGCACATCGAAGCTCAACGAGGCTATGCTTCCTGAAATCGAGAACTATCCACCGCCAGCATGGAAGGGCAAGTACATCAAGATCAAGTATGTCACCCAGCTCCCTACCCGCTCGCCTTCATTTGCATTCTTCTGCAACCTGCCGCAGTATATCCGCGAGCCTTACAGAAGATTCCTTGAAAACAAACTCAGAAGTAACTTTGATTTTCTGGGATGCCCTGTACAGGTGTTCCTGAGACAGAAATAATATCATGCTGGAAAAGGAGAAGATCATATTGAAAAAGGTCTCTGAGGGCGACGAGGACGCCTTCAGAGAGATTTTTGAATATTACTATCCGAAGACCAGAGTCTTTCTGGAGCAGTTCATCTCCAACGTCGAAGAGGCACAGGACCTGGCCCAGAACATCTTCATCAAGGTCTGGCTGCAAAGAAGTATCCTTGTGGATATCAGGTCGTTCGGTGCATATCTGTACACCGTCACCCGCAACAGCGCAATAGATTACGGACGGACCCGAAAAATAAAGATTCCGCTCACCGACATGGATTCCAGTCATGAGCAGGACGGCTATCAGGCGGAAAGCGACTATTTTGCAAAGGAGACCGAACTCCAGATCGCATCCATCATCGCAAAGCAACCCAAAAAGAGAAAGCAGGTGTTCGTTCTGTCCAGACTTGAAGGCAAGTCCAATGCAGAAATATCTAAATTGATGGGCATCAGCAAGAAGACGGTGGAAAACCATCTTAATCTTGTATTGAAGGAAATCAGAAAAATAACCAGGGCCATAGCGATTTTTATTTGAAGACATTGGGTGCAACAGACGGCACATTCGTCATAATTCCGTACAACTCAAAGACTTATGCCATCACATACTTTTAAAGGCTGGGAACATATAGACGGTTCGAAAGTAAGCAGGGAAGAGATAGAACTCTCATTTGAACAGGTCATGCAGAAAGCAAGACTGATCGAAGAGTCACACAAAGCCTCTCTCGCCGAAAGGAGGACCATATGGATCAGGAGGGCAATATTCACTGCTGCTGCCATCGTACTGCTTGTCATATCCCCTATTGCCGCGCTCCACATCATCGACAGACAAACCGATGCGGTGCTGAACGGATATACAGCGCAGAGGGGCGAGATAGGAGAGGTCATTCTCCCTGACGGTTCGACTGTGACACTCAACTCCGGATCCACTCTGTCATATCCGGAAAAGTTCGGAAGAAGAAGGGTTGTCAGACTTTCCGGAGAGGCCGTATTCACTGTGACCGCAAGCAGAAGACACACATTCACGGTAGAGACAGATGGCATGGATGTCACTGCACACGGTACGGTATTCAACGTCAGGAACTATCCGGAGGAGACGGCAGCAAGCGCCACATTGTGCAGCGGTGTGGTCAAGGTCAGAAAAAGCGGTGGAAAAGGTCACACCATAACTCTTGAACCCGATCAGGTCCTCATATTGGAAAAGGAGACCGGAGTCATGACGGTAAGCGGAGCCGATGCCTCGGAGATGACATCCTGGAAAGAGGGTGACCTCCGTATAAAATCCCTGCCTCTGGAACAGGTTCTCAATATTGTAGAACGAAAGTTTGACGTCAATATCCACCTTGCTACAGACAAGTACGACGGAGCCATACTTACCGCAAAATTCATAAATGACGAAGGACTTGAGGAACTGATGGATGCTCTGTGCAAACTTGTTCCCGGAATGCAATATACCATACATGAAAAGGATATTCACATAAGGTAAGAGACACAGATGAGAAAGATCACCTTGTGCCTATGGCTTATAAGTGGACTGTTTGCATCATTCACGTCTGATGCGCAGGATAATTCGATACTTCTTCCACAGGAAAAAATCAGATTGTCTGAGGCCTTTGACCTGATCGAAGGTCAGAGCGGCTATACTGTCGCATATAACGAAGAACTTCTGAACATCAACAGAAAGGTCCTGCCTCCCCCAACGGAGTCCGGACTGGAGGATACGTTCAGAGCATTGCTGAAGGATACCGGCATGAAGGCCTTGATTTACGGCAAGATCATTCTTATCATACCTTTGGACTCTCATGTGGGCGAGGACGGATTACCGTACAGTGACCTGTCAAGGGCCCACAACATAATCGACGAGGCGATAGTTGTCGGCTATGGCAGCATGTCGAAAAAGGACATATCGTCCGCAATCGGCACATATAATCCTATGGAACTTGAATGCACTCTCCTGACAGGGGCGGAAGCGCTGCTGCAGGGCAGGCTGGCCGGAGTGAATGTACAGGCATCTTCCGGAAGCCTGTCCAGCAGGAACAGAGTGAGCATCAGAGGTATCGGTTCTCTTACTGCCGGAAATGAGCCGTTGTATGTGGTTGACGGAATTCCTATAAGCAACACGACATCAGACGCAGGTGGCTGGGAGGGCGAACAGTTGAATTCCCTTACCGACATCAATCCCGACGACATCGAATCCATTCAGGTGCTTAAGGATGCCGCATCTGCAGCAATCTACGGATCAAGAGCGACAAACGGAGTGATCATCATCACGACCAAACAAGGTGTGAAGGGTGCGCCGAAGGTGAATGCCGATGCCAGCATGAGCCTGTCTCACATTCCGAACCTGCACAAGTTGAAGGTATCGGATGCAGACCTCTATCTTGAGGTACAGAATGAAGCCATAGACAACTACAACCGGCAGACAGGCAAGAGCGTCGCCCATATCACCAACCCATACCCTGAAAGAGGACAGTTCAGTTGGGTGGACCTTGTGTTAAGGACAGCGCTGTCATGGAAAGTCAACACATCTATAGCAGGCGGTTCAGACAGAAGCAAGTATTATATTTCAGCGAATGCACGCCACAACCAGGGAGTCATCATAGGCAGCAAGGCTGAAAAATACGGAATCAGGGCAAATGTCGGGACCGATATCAAGAAGTGGCTTTCGACAGGCATCAACATCAGTGCGAACTACAGTCATACCCATCATGTGCCGAATGGAAACATGGGTACATCCATGCTTACGCATGCTCTGGAACACAGGCCATGGGACATCCCTTACAAGGAAGACGGGACATATACCATCAAGGATGTGGACCTGCTGCACTACAACCTGCTGCAGGCTCTTAATGAGCAGAAGGCATTCAACAAGAACTACCGTATGATAGGCAATGCCTTCGTCCAGATAAAGTTCACCAAAGACCTCTCCCTGAAAAGCAGCGTAGGAGGAGACTTCATGTATGCGGAAGACTATATATACTACGGCTCCAAACACATGTACGGCAACTCTGTGGGTAAACTTACCGATGCCAGAAAGGCCTATACTTCATTGGTGACGGACAATCTGCTCAACTATAAGACGAAGTTCCGGAACGGACTGGCCATTGACATGATGCTCGGACATTCATTCCAGCAGGATATCTCCTCGACGGCATCACAGACAGGCCAGGGCTTCCCTTCAGATGAATTTGACGTAAACTCAGTAGCGGCAGAATATATCGACATGAGTACCGCCAGATCATCCTGGAGCATGCAGTCGTTCATGTTAAGAACAAGCATCAACTATCTTGACAAATATCTGATGACCTTGTCTGCCAGAACTGACGGGTCGTCGAAATTTGCCCCGAAGAACCGATATGGTTTCTTTCCGTCCATATCGGCGGGCTGGAACATTTCCGAAGAATCTTTCTGGAAATGTCATGACCTCGACATGAAGATAAGGGCAAGTGCAGGAATGACCGGCAACCAGGGAGGAATCGGTGCCTACGCATGGCAGGCACTTGCTGCAGGAGGATATAACTACATCACGGACAGCGGAATAGGTCTCATGGTCCAGGGCAACAAGAACCTGAAATGGGAAAAGGCCACCCAATACAATGCAGGATTCGACATGTCCGCATTTGGTGGAAGACTGACTGCTACTGTGGATATATACAGGAAGGATACCAAGGGCCTTCTTTACAACAAGCCGATTTCCGCAACTTCCGGATTCACGAATCAGATATGCAACATAGGCGCAATGAGGAATGAAGGTCTGGAACTTACAGTCGGAAGCGACATAGTCCGCGGAGAGTTCAGATGGCAGGGCAGTTTCAATATATCCTTTGTCAAGAACAGGCTTACAGAGTTGATTGACGATGACGGAATCCTCACCTCCGGTTCTTATCATGCCCTCAAGGTAGGTGAAGAGGTGGGAAGTTTCTATATGATAAAGATGCTCGGAATATATCAGAGCGACGAAGATGTGCCTGCACCGCAGTATAAGCAGGGAATCAGAGCAGGAGATGTCATATATGAGGACGTCAATGGAGACGGAGACATAGACACGGTCAACGACAGCCAGTTTGTCGGTTCCGCCAATCCCCTGTTCACCGGAGGATTGAGCAGTACCTTCACATGGAAAGGGATTGACATGAGTTTCCTTCTGTCCTTTTCATACGGCAACAGACTCTATCAGACATGGACGGGAGGACTCAGACTGGGAAACGGGCTGTGGCCTGCCCAGGAATCCGAGGCTCTTGCGCGCTGGAAAGGCCCAGGAACAAGCAATTCGGTCCCTAGGGCGATATACGGAATGACATGGAACTCAACCAAGTTCACAAACACACGTTATCTGCACGACGCATCATATCTGAGGTGCAGCACCTTGTCCATCGGATATACACTGCCTGACCTTGCCGTCCGGAAAATCGGAATCGGCAGCATGCGCATATATATACAGGCAGACAACCTGTTTCTGATATCTCCTTACAGATTCATCGACCCGGAGGTAAACAGCAGTCTCGACGCCACAAAGATGGGATTGGACAACATGTGGCTCCCAAAATCAAGGACATGGTCGATGGGTATCAAGATAAAACTCTGATCATGAAGAACATTGGCGTCATATTGCTTTGTCTGGCACTTTCCGTATCCTGCGGAAGGTATCTCGACCGGAGTCCGCACGATGGGATTCCGTCGGGAGAAATAACGTACGAGCATGCGGAACTTCTTGTGACAGGATTATATAACATCGTGCAATACAAGCCGACATTCAACGGATGGGCACTCTTTGACCTGATAGGAGGCGACATAGTCAGGACAGGAGCGACAAGCACCAATACTCCAGAACTCATGGTAGAGTCTGCCATTGCCCCGGACATGAGCATCGTAACAAGTCCTTGGAACGGTTATTTTGCAGGGCTTTACCAAATAAACACAGTACTGGATTACGTTAAAAGACTTCCTGATTCGGCTCAGAAGAATTCAATGAAGGGCACATGCCATTTCTTCAGAGGGCTTTATTACTACAATATGGCTGCAAGATGGAGGTCGCTGCCAATAATCAAGACCCCGTCGGGAGGAGAGGAGCAGAAGCAGCAGAGCGAAGAAAATGTATGGGAATTCGTTGCAGAGGAATTTGATAATGCAATGAGACTGTCTCCCGAATTTACAGACAGGAATTATGTTTCAGCAGAGGCTGCAAAAGGGCTTCTGGCGAGGACATATCTTGCTATGGGGAAGAAGTCTGAGGCAGTCGCACTTGCCGAAGAACTCATCTCTGACAGCAGGTTCGGTCTTTCTGATTTTCAGGACATATTCAGAGGCAATCCTAACAATGAGGAGATATTCTCGTTTGCGAATCTGCTCCAGGAAGGCAAGGTCAACATGAGTTCCTATTATTATACAAAGGATTCGGGAGTGGGCGGTTCCTATAATTTCTGTCCTACACAGGAAGCGATTGAAATGTATAGCGAAAAAGACAAGCGCAGAGATGTCTCTATTGCATATCAGGGAAACAATCCTGTGCTGAACAAATATTGCGGAGGTGATGCCGGTCGTGATCCGATATATGTAGTACGTCTGGCCGAGATGTACCTTATAAGTGCAGAATGCCAGGGTCTGGAGAAGGGATCAGACAGGTTGAACGAACTCCGCAGATTCAGAGGCCTTGATGACATCAATCCTTCCGACGAAGAGGAATTTCTTGATGCCGTCCTTGACGAAAGGCGCCTCGAACTCTTCGGGGAAGGATTCAGATGGTATGATCTTGTACGTTGCGGAAAGTACACAAGCGTCGTGGATGTTGATGAAAAATATACGGTCCTGCCGATTCCGGCAAGGGAACTCACCCTGAACGACAACCTTCACCAGCATCTGCTCTGGCAGGCGAGGATGCCCTGAGCCTACCTTATTCCGTACTTTCTGAAGATCTTTCTTATCTTCGGAGATATGCTTTCCAACATATATGTAAATCCCAGGTCTGACGGATGCGATCCATCAACGGTCGCGATATGTTCGTGACCCAGAAAGTCTTCGGATGTAATGAAATAGATGTCCTTGTCCGACTTCATCCTCTCTCTGATGACCTTTGCAGCAGCGCTCTGTTTTTCCGACTCGAACTTCTCCCTTGCAAGGCTAAAATTACGGGTTTCACGACGCTCTGTCTGGAGGAATATCATCGGCACATCAGGATGAGCCTTACGGACTATGTCGACAAAGGCATCGAATCTGTCGTATATTTCCTCCGCCTTAGGATTTGAGAATACGTCGAAGATGAAGGCATCAACATCCTTTATGTCGGCAAGATATGCAGCATATTCAGGCTGAAGTTTGCACTGACCGCTGAAGCCGAGGTTCATGCAGTAAAAGCCGTTATCACGACCGAAACGTGCTGCATAAGTCATTCCAGGCCTTCCTGCAGAAGCGCCATGAGTGATGCTGGAGCCATGGACTACAATATTATATCGGAAAGGATTGTCTATCGGTCTGATGACTGCGCCTTCCTCTATACCTATCTCAAGGGCGTCCACCTTGTCAAAGAGAGGAAGATAGAGAAGGCATTGCCTGGTCCCGTCCGCCATGTCGGCTACAATTGTCCCCTCGTGATTGCAGAACGGTTCCTTGACCATATCCGGCGACCCTACTCCTGCGAACACCCATTTGCCGTCCTTCATGATATAAAGGTCGAGACCCTTCTGACCTATTGCGGTCATATTGGCTCCGGAATTGAATGGACCTGTAGTCCATTTAGCCCTTATCACATGACTGTCAGTCTCAAAAAGCACCGCAAGACCGGTAGAATAACCGGCATATCTGTCGATTGTCCTGTTGGCAAACTTATACTGCGCTGTATCTATCCTTGTAAAGGCCTTGGCAGTGGATATAGGCTTGCCTATGACTGTAAGTTCTGCGGCGTCATACCAGCGCACATTCTGCGCAGCGGCAGTCACACAGACCACCGCCGACAGAATTATTGAAATTATTCGTTTCATCTGAGATGTTTTTCTGCAAAAACAACAAATTATCTCAAATTGACACTGGTCTGAAGACGCACGTCGGATACAGAAGCACCTACCATGATGTCAAATGCGCCCGGATTGACCTGCCAACTGTGGCTGTCCACATCATAGAATGCAAATGCAGACTCTGGAAGAAGAACCTTTACCTGTGCTGACTCCCCTGCCTTGATGAAGACCTTTTCATAGCCTTTAAGTTCCTTTGCAGGACGGGCTACAACAGGGCTGACTTCACCCACATATACCTGAGCAACTTCAGAGGCGTCAAAATCACCTGTGTTGGCAATAGTGAACGAGACTTCGAAGCCATCCTTTACCGGCTTGGCAGCAAGGTCCGAGTACTCGAAAGTGGTATATGTCAGACCATGGCCGAATGGATATGCCGGCTGAACGCCGTTCTTCTCGTAGCCTCTGTAACCCACGAACACACCTTCACCATAAGTGACATTGAGGGTAGAATGACCACGTTTTGTCATCGGCGCCTCAACGTAATAGTTGGTATATGCAGGGTTATCTTCCGGCTTGGCCTCGATACTGAGTGGCAGACGGCCTGATGGAGAAAATTCTCCTGCAAGCATACGGGCGATAGCAAGACCGCCCTCCTGACCTGGATACCAGCCCATGAGTATAGCAGAGACCTTGTCACCCCAACGACTCATGTCTATGCCGCCTCCGGAATATACGACAACGATCACATTGTCATTATTGGCAAGAGCCAGTTCTATCAACTCATCCTGACCTTCCGGAAGAGAGAATGTCCTGTCGTGGTCTTCTCTTTCGGTCTTCTTGTCGAAACCTACGGAAACCACAACTGCATCGGCTGACTTGATGATGTCTTTTGCGGACTTGTCATTTTCATCGACAAGTGTTACCGGAAAGTCTTCACCCAACTTGCCCATACCCTCGTAAAGAGAGATGGAGTATATAGGATCTACGGCACCTGAACCGCCTCCGCAAGGAATGACATCTGCGCGAGGACCCATGAGAGCGATCTTACCGCCCTTCTTGAGAGGAAGAGCGCCATCATTCTTGAGAAGCACTGCCGATTCGCAGGAGAGTCTGTAAGCCACTTCGCGTGAATATGGATTGTCCTCCTTGATTGTAGTGTCGAGTTGAGGACGGTCAAGGAAGCCATAGGCGATAAGGCTTGAAAGGATAGCCTCGACTTTTCTGTCGATATCCTTTTCACGGACAACCCCTGTCTCGATGAGAGGCTTTATTGCCTGATAGTTCATGCTGAATCCTTCCGGCATCTCAAGGTCAAGTCCGCTTCGCACACATCCGAGCGTTGAATATGTCGAAGTCCAGTCAGACATGACGAAACCGTCGAATCCCCATTCTTCCTTGAGAGTCTTCTTGAGAAGCCATTCGTTTTCTGCAGCATGGACATTGTTCACAAGATTGTAACTGCTCATCACAGATGCAACACCTGCATCCACAGCAGCCTTGAATGCAGGGAAATATATCTCGTTTATTGTCCTTTCATCTGCATCTGAACTTACATGATGACGGTTGAACTCCTGATTGTTAAGGGCAAAATGCTTTACTGTGGCCATGACGCCCTGTGACTGGACACCCTTGATGTACTGGACAGCAGTCCTTGAAGAAAGGAGCGGATCCTCACCCATATATTCGAAGTTGCGTCCGCAGAGAGGGCTGCGGTAGATGTTCACTCCGGGACCGAGAAGGATATGTACTCCACGTGCGCGTGAATCCTGACCGAGGGCGACACCCATTTCATAGGTCACATCCTCGTTCCATGTGGCTGCGGCTGCTACGCCGCAGGCAAAGAGGGTACTTTTTGTATTGTTTCGTACACCCTGAGGACCGTCTGCCATACGGATAAGCGGAATACCGAGGCGGTCTATCGGACGGATATAGAATCCGTCCTTGGAGCCTCCGATATAGTCACATTTCTCTTCAAGGGTCATCTGAGAGACCAATGCCGCAGCGCGGTCGCGATGTTCCTGAGTGACCTTGTAGGGATTGTCACTACATGCGGTCTCCTGACAACAACTGCATATAAGACTGACTGCACCTATTATGGCAGGCAGAAAAAAGACGGTTTTTCTCATAAAATCTTGAGTGTTTAATCAAAAAGTGGCCATCCCGGAATGAACGGCCACCATGATGAGTTTTATGTGAATTATTTCACAGGAGACACCTTGCGGATCAGGTGGTTGGTACCATCTGCCACATAGAAGTTTCCATTCTTGTCCATTGTCAAGTCACCCTGAGCCTTGAATGTAGCCTCTGCACCTGCACCATCTGTTTTGCCACCGACGAAGCCCTGACCGGCAATTGTCTTGATCACACCCTTGGTATAATCTCCACCTACGCCAGGAATGAGTACATTCAGAGTCAGAAGTTGGTTATCGTTGTAATACAAATAACCGTTTTCATCACAGTAGAGTCCTGAGACATTACCGACTGTAGCAGAGAGCGGATTTCCGACCTCACCAAGTGTAAACGCATCCTTGAGAGGCTTGACTCTTGATCCTGCAACCACAGAAATGTCACCGGAAGCGATATTGATCTTGAAGATCACCCATGCGTCGGTAGCAGTAGTTGCATTTGTTCCCACAAAGATGTTTTCCTCTTTTGCATCAAGGGCAATACCGTTAGGACGGCAGTCAAGTTTGAACTCCTTTGTGTATGCACCGCCATAAGAGACAACGACACGATTGTTGTTTCTGTCTGACAGATACATCACGTCTTTTGAGTCAAACACCAAAGACATAGGGTTATCGATTGTCTGACCCTCGAATGTATATGTGCTATACTCGGAATTAACGAGTTTACCGATTGACTTCTTGTTCTTCAATGAAACATGATACTCACCCTTCGAGTTGAATGCTCCATCCCAAGGATATTGGTCATTTCCAATCACAGACTGATCTGCAACTGTAGAAAGTGTAGCGGTAGCAATATCGATCTTATGGATACCATGACCGCCTGATGCACCTGAACCACCACGTGTCGTCACCCAAAGTGAACCGTCCGGAGCCCATGCAAAACCTTCCGGCAACTGAAGACTTGCCTCAAGACCGACGCCAGGGATATTCGTTGCAGTACCATTACCGATGAAGGTAGACACTGTATATTCAGGGAGATAGTAGTATGCGAAAGCATCTGTCTCGAACGGAGCAGCACCCTTCACAGCAACCTTGATCTTATGGTCGCCAAGCGCGAGTTCAGGAACTGATATGATGATACCTTCTGCTGTAGCGGCTGTAACTGTCGCTGCTACGTCACCGACTGTAACTGTGATCTCGTCTGTCGCCTCAGGGAAGCCAGCACCGAAGATCTTGATCTCGTCACCCTTAGTGGCGATTGCCGGAGACATTGAAGAATATGTCACCTCTCTTGCAAAAACGTATGTGAACATCACAGGGTCTGAAATCTGGTCGCCAAGGCTTACGATCACTGCCACCTGGCCGCTTCCTTCAGGAACTTCTACTGTGATTGCTGTTGCAGTCACTGATTTAACAGTTGCAACTGCCTCTCCGAAAAGCACCATCACATCATCTGCAGAAGTGCCGAAGTTCTCTCCTGAGATAACGATCTCAGCACCTACAGCACCCTCTGTAGGGTTGATGCCGGTAACGCTCATAGGAAGCACTTCAGGAGCCTTCTCAAGATATGTGAATGAAAGACCTTCTGCAGTCTTTTCACCTACAGTAACCTTTACATCAACCTTTCCGACAGGATTGTCTGGAAGCACTACTGTGAGTGATGTAGCAGTAGCAGCCTTGACCTGTGCTTTTGCATTTCCGAAGAACACGTCATTTTCCGCTGCTGTTGCGGAGAAGTTTTCACCCGTAATGACAGCGTCATCACCAACATAACCGGATGTAGGATTGATAGATGTCAGTTCCGGAGCCGGTGTCTCCTGTGTCGGAGTCTCATCAGGATTACATCCTGTACTGAAAAGAGCAAGCAGTGCGCCTGCTGCCAAAAGCATGAATTTCTTGTTCATAATAGAATTATTAAAGTTTGTATGTGTTATTTGTTGTATCTTACTGCGATGTACTCGATTGCACTTGCGTGCATATCACCGTTGACATCTGTTCCCACCACCGCGTCAGCATATTCGGCACCGCTGCTGCAGAGGTCGCTTACAGGGATAAGACGCACATAGACATTTTCCTTGCCCAGCATTTCGAGCGGCAACTTGAAGTCAATGCTCTTGTAACCGACAATTGATGAGTATAGCGTGTTGGCCCAGACAGAGATGTCAGGCACAGTGTATTCTCCGACAAGTTTCCATGAAGAGGCGTCTGACGGACTCATGGAATCTGTTTCAGACCATTCCACCTTCCAGAAACGTGGAGCATACCATTTCTGAGACGTATTCATCACCGATATCTGAAGCGAGAGACAGTCTGTCGAGATGTCCTTTGTCGAGAAATTGAGCATCCAGGCATATCCCTGATTCAGGTCATAATCCCACCAGTTTCTATGCGACATTGAACAGTAGCAATCTGTAGCGCACCAGGTCTTTCCCTTCATGTTGCCTGCATTCGCAAGACGGATTCCGCTTTCCTCATCGGTTGTACTCGGAGCAAGCCACTCCAGTTCTCCTGCCCTGTTTGTAGCAACCCAGTCGCCCATCTCTTCGTTGTAATATTCCTTTTCAGGATCGATGATGATTCCCAGACCGTTGATGTTACCGTAGTTTACTCCGAACATCGAGTTGCCATCAACACCCATAGGACCGAGGTAAGAGTAGCAGACTTCAGGGTACATATGCTGACCATATGCGTCATTGGTGAAGTTCTTGGTCTCAGAGCCGGTATAACGGGTCTGATAGGTATGGGTAAACCATCCGTTCTGTCCGTAAGTCGGTCTGAGGACTCCATTTTCGGTGTCCGGATTCCAGAAGCGATACTCTGTAAGAAGTTCCGAGAAACTGTCCTTGAAGTCAGAGTTCATGTCACCCCAGATGTCTTCCTTGCTCTGATGACGGATCTGATAACGTCCGATGTTGCCGAGTTCCTCATCCGAATCTATGTCGAGAAGGTCGGCACCGTTCTTCCAGTTGAAACGCGAGAATCTTTCATGCACAAGCACTCCTGAGAGATTACCGGAACCGTAAGGAAGGCGTGTTCCATCATTTCTATAGACACATACCGTATTCGTATACATATAGAAACTGTCTCCGTTGCGGTCACGCACGAGAAGAGGATATTTCGAAATTCGGTTTGCCTTGCCTCCGATAGAGTATCCTTCGTTGATAGGAGTGATAGAGCCTTTTCTTACAGGGAACTCCACATCCTTGACAGCGACATATGTATAGATGTCATCGTCTGTGAGTTCATTATATGCCTTGACCTTCGGTGTCACCCTGTCACCTGCTGTCTGCGAGACGATCATAGTTTTGGTCACACCCTTGATTTCAAAACGCTCAGGGTTTTCGTATGCCACGATCCTGGTACCATGAAGCAGAATCTGCACACGGTCAAACTGATTGAAGACATTGTCGGACAGAGTCTCGGTGATGAGTGCAAATCCATACTTTCCATCCGGAGACTGCACATATACAGTCTTCTTTGAACCGTCATAATCAATAGAGGAAGTGGTACTCTGTTCGTTCTCTCCGGCATTACCTCCCGGTGTGTTGCTGACAACGACTCCCTCAAGTATGATATAATCCTCCACCTTATCGCCGGTTGCGTAATCATACCTGATATTATAGAACGGAGTCACCGTACCAAGTTCTTCTCTTGCATTCTTCTGGACGAGGTTGACAAGAAGTTCCGTCAGATCACCCCAGCCATCGATATAAGAAAGAAGAACCGATGCCGTACGCACCTTGGACTGGTCCGCATTAGGCTTGACCGTCACATCCAGAGACCTGTTCAGAGTAGTCTCGTTGGCAGCGGTGATACCCATCGACTCAATCCAGTCCGCATCATCACCGCTATAAGCGGTCTGCACCCTCATATATTCAAATGGAATATTCGTAGTGACATCTGCCGATATCTTTCCTCCCTTTCCATCAAGAATGATTGAAGTGTTTAACATCTGGAGTTTTGCCTCAAGCATTCCTTTCTGCTTGATCAGGATTGTATCCTTTCTCTCGTCCACTTCACTGCAAAGTACCAATGAGGCCATACGTTTGAACTCCTCGTTCATACTTACACTTGCGCTGATCTGACCGTCGCCATTGCCCTCCATTCTGCTGAGGGTCAGCCATGGTGCATCAGACGCATATTCCACACGATATTTTCCGTTAGAAAATATATCAATCTGAATATCCCCGCCATCTGCCTCCAGGATGTATTCATTCTGTGGTGTGCCGAGTTCTACAAAGGGGATCTTTGCCGAGTCATCGACATCGCATGAAGCAGCGCCCAGAACAGCGGCAGCAATCAATAGTTTTCTCATTATTTTCATAGCCTTCATTATTTCTGAGTTATCATGAATGTCGCTTTCGCAGTTTCACCCGAATCAGCCACATACTGAATACCGATCTTTCCGACCCTCATCTTTCCGGTTGTATTCTCTGACAGAGAGAACGAAAGTCCCGCCGCAGTCAATCTCACGTTGCTGACCCATTCCTTCACCTGGTCTGTCATCTCATAGAAGATATTGTCTGCATACGGCCAGATATTGTTGAATGACACCTTTACAACGATGTCTTTCTGTGCCTCCGACTCATAAGTACCGGCCACTGTGGTCATAATGAACTTAGGCGAGGCTGTGGTCTGTGTCACCTTAAGGATTGACTTCAACGGACGTCCTGTAGGATCGTCGATAGTGATGACAAGGTCGGCGTTTCGGCTTGCTCCTGTGTCATTCGCCAAGGCAGTAAAACTGAAACGGTCATATTTTGTCTGTACCGCTGTCACCCAATGAGCAGGGTCAGAAGAGGTGCCGTCGACAGCGACGGTGTCCTTCTTACCTTCCGCATCAGTATAGATGGCAGTGACCTTGAGTGCATCTTCACTGTAATAAAGGTTGCTTGACGCCTTTATCACGGCATCACCTGCAATCTTCGTCAACTCCACAGAACTGCTTTCAAGTTTATAGGTCGCAAGTGTCACAGGACCCTCCTGAATCATGAATACCGTATCCCGGAGTTCATCCTTGGTGAGTACTATACCAACCTTGCGGGCAATACCATAGTTCGCTGAATAAGTGAATACAAGGTCGCTGTTACCGCTGCCTGTAATCTTGTTGAGACTCGCCCATTCAACAGGCTGGGTGAAGGAAGCCTTCCAGTCACCGTCCGCATACACGAGGACATGAGTGGAACCGGCATCTTTTGAAAGGGTGATCTTGCGCTGAGCCACAGAGAGAGGAAGATCCATCTCGAAAGGCTTGTCACATGCCACCATCAGCAGAAGCGAGGCAATCAATATAATATATCTTTTCATCTTCTTCGTCCTTTTACATTCCGTACATTGCGTACTCATCGTTATCAAGTTTATTCTTGGAATATACTACCTGCGTATCCGGGATAGGATAGTATCTATGACATGGTTTTGCGTTGTTGAGCAAAGTGGAATAGTCATTATAGTCATTTATGGACTCCCACCATATACCCCAACGTACAAGGTCGTATTTACGCTGGAACTCTCCGAAAAGTTCCCTTGCCCTTTCCTTGCGGATCTCATCCTGCAGACGGGCAAATGTCCTGAACGTATAGTCACCTACTCCTGCACGGTTACGTACCATGTTGAGATACCTGACAGCATTTTCGGAATCTTCAAGTTCACAGTAACTTTCAGCCATAAGAAGTACGGCATCTGCATAACGGAACACCTTATAGTTGTTCGAATCGTTGGTCTGCTTCATGTTCGGGCACCAGAACTTAGGTCCCATCCAAGGACGGGTGTTGTTCACGAGGCTTGAAAAAACCTGACCGTTATAATCCCATGCTGTATTGAGTCTGTTTCGTTTATCGGTACTCATCTTCGGCACAAGACCCTGACAATAATAGACTGTCGGACGGGCAGACTGCCATGTTGTGGCTTCATCACCGAGTTCCTCGATTTCAACACCGTCATATACACTGCCTGTCTTTCTTGTAGGCGTACATATGCTTGCCACGTTCGAGCAGTAACTCAGACCGCCCTCCACATAAGAGTGCTGTACCTCAAAAATGGATTCAGGAGTATTCTTGTTTCGGAACATCACGTTGGTCTCAAGGTCATATTCTGCAAGACTTCCGTAAATCTTCTCAAGTTCCTTGCACGCATCAATCGCCTCCTGCCACTCATGATTCCATGTTGCAAACTTCGCGATGAGCATCCATGCCATTGATGCACCCACACGCGCTCCAGGATTATCACTCGTCCTTGACTGAGTCACCTTAGGAGCAATATCCTTAAGGTCCGCGATGAGTTTCGCCCTGGTCTGGTCCGCATCCATTCTAGGGAGAACCGCGATACGCTGCAGCGCCTCGTTATCTGAGACATCGTCAAGATAGAACGGTACGTCTCCGAAGAAACATGTAAGTGTCCAGTAATAGAATGCCCGGAGCGCCTTTACCTCACAAAGCAGTTCATTCCTCTGTTCTTCTGTAAGAGCCTCGCTCCTTTCTATACCGGCAACCGCAAAGTTACTTCTCTGCACACCCAGATAGCACTGCTGCCATACTGTAGCACCGAAACGCGGCTTCACCGGACTGATGTCCAACTGAGCGTCGTATGTTCCCGAAGCACACCATATCACGTCTGTGGCACATTCTGTAGCCAGCATGTAGGTGTAATTGTATATTGACTTGATCGGGATATAGCAACTGTTCACCACGGACTGACACTCCGAGTATTTACGGAAGAAATTATCCGGGGTAGACACTGATGAGGTATCTTCCTCTAGCGAGCATGACACTCCGGCAAGTGCCAGGAAAGCCAATGTCGCAATCATTAATATCTTATTCAAAAAATTCATATCTGCTTGGGTTTAGTATCTCACCTGAATGCTGAATGTGAATGTCCGTGGCTTCGGATATGCTCCAAGGTCCACACGGCGGAGAGTCGAGGATGTTCCTTCACTTGACACGTCCGGATCGAATCCGTTGTAGTTCTTCCAGAGATAAAGGTTCTCTCCGGAGAGAGTGAAGGTCACGTCCCTGATACCGTTCTTCCAGAACTTGGATACGTCCAGAGTATAACCCAGACTGATGTTCTTGAGTCTGAGGTAAGAGGCATCGTGAATCATGAAGTCACTTGGCAAAGCGGTGTCAGTATATCCCGCACGAGGGATTTCAGACTTAGGGTTACGCTCCGGATGCCATGAGTTGAGCATGTATCTGTACTGATTGGTATGAATACCTCCGGACTGGTAGAACTCTCCGTAGTTGTATATCTTTCCTCCAAGCGAGTAGGCCAGATATACACCGAGTTTGAAGTTCTTGTAATAGAAGGTATTCTGCATACCACCATAGAGATATGGGTCAGCACTGCCCTGATATACGAGGTCATCCTGATTCAGGACTCCGTCATGGTTTATGTCATAGTATCTTGGAGTACCGTCCTCATTCTTCGCATTGATGCCGACATAGGCCTTGGTCTCGGCATTCCTTTCCCTCTCCGCATCAGACTTCCATACACCGCCATACTTGAATCCCCAAAGAGAGTTGAGAGGATAACCTTCCACATAACCATACATCATGTAACCGTTGTTACCCGGCGACTTGAGAGCGGTCACGAAATCTTCCGATCCGATGTCGATGACCTTCTGCTTGTTGTGTGAGATGGTGAATGAGGTTGTCCACTGGAAATCCTTTGTCTCTATATTGCGAGAGTCGATTGTAAGTTCGACACCTTTGTTGGATATTTCACCGAGATTGCAGAAATGAGACGAGTAACCTGTCTGATTGGCAACCTGTACGGTGAGGAGAAGGTCTGTTGTCCTTGATGTATATGCCTCGGCAGTCAGGGCAAGTCGGCCTGAGAACAGGGTCCAGTCCAATGCAAGATTGTATGAGGCTGTCTTCTCCCAGGTAAGTTCAGGCTGAGCCAGACGGCTGCGGTAGAACGCTACCGGCTGGCTTCCGTCAAAGAGGTATCCACCTGTTGTGCTGCTGAGGGCAGCAAGTGAATAATATGCGCTGATGGCATCGTTACCGGTCATACCCGCACTGAGACGGAGCGAGAGGTCATCTATCCATGTGACGCCCTGCATGAACGATTCGTTCGAGATATTCCATCTCAAAGCGGCTGACGGGAAGAATGCCCATTTGTTATTGGATGCAAAGTTGGAAGCACCATCGTAACGTCCTGTCGCAGTGATATAATAGCGTGACTTGTAGTTATAGTCGGCACGTGCAAATGCAGACATCTTCTGCTTTGCATTGTATGATGTTCCGGCACTATAGGTCTCTTTGTCAAGCACTGCGTTCATATTGTTCCACATGACCTCGTCATCCATATATCCCTTACCCGTGAGCGAGAGATTATGGGCATTGTAGCGATATGCCGAGAATCCCACCATCGGTTGGAATGTATGTCCGTCCTTCTCAAGTTTGTAGCGGGCTGTGGTCTCACTTGACATGGACATTTCATTATACTCCGCCCTGGTTGCTTCACCACCCTCATTGGCAGTCTTTGCAGGAAGCGTTCCCGGCTTGTACTGATATGTAGAACGGAAATACAGGTAATATGAAAGAGTACTTGCAATTACCAGATTCTTTACAGGAGTGACCTCGACATTGATGGAGTGATTTGTCGAATTACGGTCTGTGTAATATACGTTCTGATCGATCATCGACCTCGGCGTATTGATCTTCTGTCCGAGGTTGTAGAGCGGGTTCTCGGAGTCTGTCGGTTTGATAAGCGGAGACAGGTACTGCGCTCCGTTCCACCAACTTGTACCACCGATGGTAGCCTTGTTCTCGTCGGTATGACGCCATGTATATGAACCGTTGTATGAGGCTTTGAGCCATGGGAATATCTGTCGCTCTCCCTTGATACGTCCGGTGAAGCGCTTCTGTCCGCTGCCGTCGATGATACCTTCAGTGTCATTGTAGCCTAATGAAGCGAAGAAGGAACCCTTGGCATTTCCACTTGTGAGTGAAAGACCGTAGTTCTGTGCCACAGCAAGACGGGTGATTTCCTCGATCCAGTCAGTTCCCTTGCCATATCCGAGCGGATCCGCATATACAGAGCCGGAAAGCGGAGTTGAAGAACCGACATTGGAATGACTGGCATCTGATCCGAAGTAGGCATAATCGTTACGATACTGGGTGAACTCTGCCGCATTCATGATGTCAAGCGACCTTGGAAGGTGTGACAGACCGACGTCCGCCTTGAAGGATATATTCACCTTTCCTTCGTTTCCGCTACCCTTCTTGGTGGTGATGATGATTACGCCGTTCGCACCACGGGAACCGTAGATAGCGGTAGAGGAGGCATCCTTGAGTACCGAGATGCTCGCGATATCGTCTGAGTTGATGTCGTTAAGGTCATGAATCGCATCTATGACTCCATCGACCACAAACAAAGGCTCGTTAGATGCGGAGATCGATCTGGTACCACGGATACGGATTGTGGTGGTCGAACCCGGCGCACCGTCAGTCGACATGAAGTCGGCTCCTGCAATACGTCCCTGAAGAGCATTGTCGATAGAGAGTACAGGTGCATCCTTGATGTCACCCATCTTCACATTTGCCACCGAACCGGTAAGGTCGGATTTCTTTGCGGCACCGTAGGCAATCACCACCACATCCTCCAGGACATTCTTGTCCGGCTGAAGTCTGAAATCAATGACTGTACGGCTTCCTACCGTCTCCGACATAGGCGTGAATCCCATATACTCCGCGGTCAGGACATCTGATGATTTAGCCACAATAGTATAGGCTCCATCCAAATCTGTAATGGATCCTGTCGATGTACCTGAGATTGTCACATACGCTCCAATCAGAGGTTCTCCTGTGTTGTCATAGACATGTCCCTTGATTGTGGACTGAGCCATTGCAGGAAGAGCCGCAAGCATCAGGAAAAGACCTGTCATGACACTTAGTTTCTTTCTTAGTTCCATCTGATTAAGTTTTATTTGTTACGCGCTGCCAGGATCTTATCCTTTCCGCTGCCTTGATTCAACTTGAAATAATCCTCGTCAAGACCGTCAACGAGTCTCATCACGCAGATGTCATCGACAAACAGACGCGAGAGGCCTTCGCCAGACTCACCGGAGGTGATCTTGATTCTCGTATTGGTGGTCAGCGGAGATTTTTCCGTTTCCTCGATAAAGACCATGAACCAACTGTCCTCGCCCCACATCTGTGACGGATCTTCTGCATCAATATTGATGTATGGTGCGGTCAGCATGATGCGGGTAGTCTCCTGCGGAAGATTGTCCTTTATGACACCGCCTCCGAGAACCTCCACACTGAATCCGTTTTCATCCTTGGAACCTTCAGGAGTCTGATAGGCCGAGGCTCTGAATGTAACGACAAGTAGAGAGTCATAACGATAGAGTTCATTGTATGGAGTAATGAGCGAACCCTTGTTACCGTTGGAATCTCCGAGTTTCAGATAACCATTCCTGGCATAGCATGCCACAGAGTTTGCAGATCCCACCTTTTCCGAGTCAAAGCCCTTGTTCTTCAGAGTTGTAGACCATTTGTCGATGTTTACCTCACCTTCGTCTACATGAGGATCCGACGATCCGTATGCAAATGAGTCGAAATGGTCCTGAACCCTGGTTGCCGCTCCCTGATATACAGGAAGGAACATGCCAAGATTCTGTTCTGCCGCTGAAATGGAGAGGGTTCCTCCTCTGCGATAATACAGACAGCCTTCACTACGAGGATTGAACTCGATGCCGACTTTCCACACGCCTGTCCTCGATGTCTTTTCGCACGATGTCACCCTTGCCCATGGAGTCGGTGCGGCATCCTGCCAGAACACATTGAACTGATCCACGTTACTCTTGACATAGAGTTCGGAAGCACCGCCCATGACACCCAGACAACAGGCTGTCAACGGCTCATCACTGCAATCCTCGAGAGCGTGAACCTCGATTGTCTCCTTTCGCGGATCATTAAGTCCCTCATCTGTGCATGACTGCACGGCAAAGAGACCTGCTGATGCAAGAAGAATCATTGCTGATAATGTCTTTTTCATAAGTTTTATTTAATATTGAATTTCACGATTATCGGAAGGTGGTCAGAGGGTACCTGGAAATTCCTGACCTTCTCGTGTCTGACCGGTCTGGTATACTCATCCTCTACTATCCGGGCGTCCGTGACCATATCATTCAAGGCCGGAGAGAGATAGACAAAATCAATCCTCTTCCTTTCAAATGTCGTCGTATGGAAATTTCTCGGACCGCGCTCCCAGATCACATCCACATACGGAGTGTTTTCAAGGATATATCTGTGAGTGAGAAGTTGAGTTGAATTTTCAGGGAGTCTGTAGACCCAGTTGTCTTTAGGGGATACTGCATTGAAATCTCCGGCCATAAGCCAGTAATTATCGGCCGCCTGAGGATCCGTGAGTATGGTATGCCCGCATATCCATTTCATTTCCTGCTCGCGATACATATCGCCCTCACCCCTTTCCGCACTAGCCTTGAGGACTTCAGGTGCCGCACCCTTGCAGTTGAAATGATTCTTCTGAGGCCATGTGTGCAGGGAAACAAGGTTTATGGTCTTGCCGGCAACCTTGATTCTTGCCCAACCTGCGCCGTGCGTCACCACGGTATCTTCGTCACCTACAATCTTCTCTACATTCTCGATAGGATATCTCGAGGTGATGACCTGAGGGTAGCCGTCGCGATGACCTGCCACATATATATGCCTGTGTCCATATCTCGGAGCCACCTTCTCCCATATGAAGTAGCGCTCCTCGCGAGGCAGACGATCTGAGGTGCCTGTATGATATATAGTCTCAGCCTCGGCCCATATGCACACATCCGCCTTCTGAGCCTTTACCCATTTCACAAATGAGTCGTAATTATCTTCCTGACCTGCCCACATACCGTTCTGGATATTCCAGAAGATTACCTTCAGTTCTTTGCCTGCTGCACCGGCTGAGGCAGATAGCGCAACAACCGAGAGAAAAACCAGAATAAACCTTTTCATCTTATTTCATTTTAAAGTCGACCAGAATAGGTCTATGATCTGACGATTTACAGAAATATCCTGTCGATACGGATGTATCCTGGGAAAGGGTCGTCCATGAGTCGATGAGTATCACGGCGTTTTCAATACGGCTGTACATATCAGGCGAGACGTACATATAGTCGATGCGCTGCGAATCTCCATTGACGGATGAGAAGAAATCCTTGTCATCATTACGCTCATGGATGACATCAATCATATCCGTATTATCCAGGATATAATCATGAAGGAGCCATGTGGTTGCAGGAACGCCCGAATAATGTTCCCTGTCAAGACGGGACTTTGAGTTGAAGTCACCCATCATGAGCCAGTTCCTGCAGTTTGAATACTCTGTGCCATTTATGATATTGTCACAGATATATTTTACTTCATGTTCCCTATGGTAGTCACCTTCGTTGTTTGCTGCAGACTGGTCCTTAAGCGACTGGTCCTTGCCCTCATACTGAGGTGCGTACTTCTGAGCATATGCGTGGAATGTTATGAAATTCATTGTCTGGCCTAGATATGATATCTGGAATACTCCGGAGCCATGTACTATCGGCCGGGACGCATCGTCTGTCTCAGAGAACTGTTTGAGGACTGTGATCGGATGCTTGGATGTGATTATCTGCGGATAGTTGTCTACATCCGCACTCTTTGACATATAGTTGTGACCGTAACGGGCAGCGAGTTGTTTCCAACCGTTAGGCAATGTCCTTTCCGCACCGTAGACTTTCACACCCTGCTTGTTGAAGATTGTCTCGCCCTCGCACCAGATACATACGTCCGGATCATATTTCTTCACCCATTCCACGAAATTATTGTAGTTCTTGTCCTGGTCGTACCACATTCCGTTCTGGATGTTCCAGCAAAGGACACGCAAGCCCACAAGCGCGTTCTTCTTACGGTCCTTGAGTCTGGTTATCATGAAGTTGTCAAGGTAAAATCCATGACTGCCCTCTCCGGCATCTACTGTGGTAAGTCTGAAACGGGTGTTGTCGTTCACATACTCCACCTCGCAACTTACATGATACCATTTCTTTGCGGCAGATGTCGATGTAGGCACGCTGACCGCATCCTTTCTGAGGACATAGGAGGAGGTGACACCTTTATAATATGTCTGTGTCTCCTCGATCTGGGCAGGTTCTCCGTCGATGGTACATGAAATGATCTTACCACCGTTGATGACCTCAAGCAGGATGTTATCTCTGAAACCGACCTTTGGACAATAGTCGAATGATATCTCCAGGTCTGTAAGGTTCTTGACATCGGGAATGACCTTCGGCTCGAATATACCTTTGTAAGTGTTTCCTGTTCCCACACCGACATAACCCTGATATTCCTGGCAGCGATACAGCATTGAATACGAGCCTATATTTCTGCTTCTAACATACGATGGGCTCAACTGACTTGCGGTCTCCACCTTCTTGTTGGAAACGGCAGACCATGTTTCCGGCTGGATGAATCCTGCACCGGCCTTGTCATATGAAACCGACGAAAGTGCTGGTTCATAGCCCAGATATTCCTTTCCTCCGCTTACCGTCATCGGCTCCGAAGATGGAGCGAAGCCATATGTCGTACCGCCGCCGACAATGTTGCCACCCCATACGAAGTTGTCGAAGCCTTCAAAGTAAATCAGGTCAGAATCCGGTTTATAGGCATGAGTGACCTTGTGTGTCTTGTCTGACGTCACCTCAAAGGCCTCGATCCTGAAATCGCAGAATCTGTTTTCAGAATCACATACCCTTACATCAAGTCCCTGAGTATAAGAGCCGGATGCAATCGGTATATATATCTTTGTACCCGCATCTGTAAGTTTCACGAAATTGCCCGAATTGGTATAGTTCACAACCACAAACGGCACACCCTCGGTAATGGAATAGTACTGTTTCGATGCCATGTAATTTCCCTTTCCAGCCATATAATCTCCGGATGGATTCTCTACCTTGACAGAGGCAATCTTTGCATCACCGGTAAGTGTCAGTTCAAGAAGAGAGCAGGCCATAGAGAACACAAGCCGGTTTCCCGTCTCTTCACTATAGGAAGCATAGAGAGGGAAGGAGGACACCGTATTCTTCAAAGTATGGTATGCCAGTGCATAAGGATGATGCAGTCCTATATACTTGGATGCACCGAAATACGATGATGAAGCCTCTGATGTAAGAACTGCATTGTAGGTACCTGCAGAAGATGCGTCAACATCTGCATATGCCTTTCCTTGGGTATCGACATTTATCTCATATTCCTTGCTGCCTACACTGAGAGTATATGCAGTCCAGTCTGTTATCTGTTTTCCTAAAGCGGACAGAATAGAATTGTCAGGCTCTGCAAGATAGAACCTCGCCTTGCCATCTATAATTTCGAGTTTATCGGAATCCTGAGAGCCATCACCGGGTGTCGGCTGCTCTGTGTCATCACCTGGAGGTGTCTGACCCGGATCGGGTTCTTTTCCACAAGAGATGCAGCAGAGAGACCCTGCCAAAAGAAATGAAACAGCAAAAGCCTTCAGGCCTTGCAAGAATGTTCCTACGTTATTGTCCATTAATAGTGCGGTTAGTTATCGTTGTTTTACGGGCACAATACACCCATACTGAGAAATGACGATAACAAACCGCACTACCCCCAAAGGGGAATAAAGGATTTTATGTCTAATATGACATAGGGAAATCAGTCGGGGCTACGATGATGAAGTCTGCGCGTCCACGGTTTTCTTTTTCAAGGGAATTGAGGGAATCCTGACGCGCAGAACAGATAGTTACGATACTCTTACCAGGGAGGTATTGTTCCAGAAATGGGATGATACCTCCTTTGTTATCTGAATGGAAGTTTCCGTTGAAATGGATAAATTTTTTGTCGTAATTCTGAGAGATGAACCAGGCCATGGTAGCATCCTTTATAGCCTGGGCCTCAGCATAATGTGACTGTCCTTCGGAACTGCCTCCCATAAGCTGCATAAAGCCGAACATTGCCTCATCCTGTTCTGTCTGCTGGTATGGTATAGGAAGCGGAGCCATCAGTGACTTCGCGTCATCAGAGAGTCCCTGCAAGGCAGCAAGACCGTTATCCTTGACATACGAGGCGTAGCGGCGAGGCACGTTGGTTGCGACGAATTTCAGGCTATGCTCACGGGCAATATAAAGCAGCTGCGCATAATCTGTCCAATAGTTATCCCACAGCTTTGCTTCCGTCTCGAATCTGTCAGACGATATCATTCCTGTGGTATATTCATCCACAAGCAGCTGATTGTCAGACTCGAACATCTCTGCGCCAAGCACGAGTCCCTTCGGAGATTTTCTGATGATATCGGCAGTAATCTCATATTCCATCCAATGCGCAATCGGACAGTTATGGGTCTCCCCTATGAATATGACATCAGCCTTATTCAAGGCCTTGAGCATGGTTCCATAATCGGCCTCCTTGCCTTCGGTAGTGAAGATTGCATATGCCGCCTTTGTCTGTGCCTCTGAAGTGAACGCAGTCAGAAGCGCCAATAATGTCATCAGTTTTCGCATGGGGTGAATTCTCCTATTGAAAGTATTATCTGATTGTCGAGGTTGATAAGGTCGCAGAATGCCTGTCTGATATCCTCAGGGGTGATATCTGCAAGTACCTTCTCGTAATTTTCAAGATCCGCAAGCGATTCATTGTTCTTCAGCTGACCCACGAGATATGATTTCCATCCGGCAGTAGCGTCATTCTGGAGATAGTTTCTCTTGTTTACAATGAATATCTGCTTCAAGGTCTGAAGTTCCTTCTTTGCCACCTTGTTCGCCTTCAGGTCGCGGATTATGTCATCAAGGTATTGATGTACGGTCTGCGTATTCTTTACGTCTACAGAAGCATTTACATCGAAATAGAATGCATTGTCCGGAACTGCGTTGTAGAACAGGGATATATACGGTGAATATACAAGCGAGCATCCCTCACGAAGGATGGAGATCAGACGGTTGCGGACGAGGTTCTGCATAAGCTTGAGAATCAGTCCGTTTCGAAGGGACGGTTCGTATTTGCCGTAAAGGACATAATCGAAGGCCGACTGTGAATGATTGGAATTAGGCCATGTCTCCACCTTGATACCCACCGGCTGAGTGTAATATGAGACTCCATATCTGTTAGGTTCAGATGAGTTCATGGCACCGAATACAGGGACTGCCTCTGCAAGAATATCCTCGGTATCGAAATATCCGCAGATGACACAGGTCATGCCGTCCGGATTGCCATAGAGGGACTTGTAGAAGTCCGCCATACCCTCCAAGGAAAGATTCTGGATGTCTTCCTTTGTAGTCTCCTGCCTTCTTCCGTACACAAGGTTGCCCATGAGGCTGTCAAGACGGAAAGCAAGCTGACGCTGATAATCCGTCTTCATCAGTTTGGACAGATATGACTCCTCTCCAAAATCCTCCAGTTCCGCTTGCCTCAATTCCTCGAACTCCTCATAGTCAAGACGAGGACGGAGCATCTTCTCTGCCACAAGATTGACCAGGAGTTTTGACTTGTCATGCGGAGCTGAAGCAATCATTCCATGCCACCACTGCTCCATGGCCACTATGAGTCCGATCTCGTTCTGTGAGATGAGCGAGTAGTAATCGTCGTCGGAAAGTTTCTCGATTCCGCCAAGTTCCATATAGCCTGCCGTGTTCTCATAAAGAGGATAATCCTGTTCCGGAGCCTTGGAAAGTCCTCCTGGAGCAAAAAGCTGAAGCTGGATCTTGCGGTCCTCGTCATTTGTCGGACGAAGAACCAGACGGAATCCGTTCTTCAGGATAACTTCTGTGACTCCAGTATGTTCGTAATCGGTTCTTGATTCGACAAGCGAGGCATCATACGGTGCTGTCTCTGTAAGCCATGAGGGCACTTCGAAAAGAGGTTCTTCTTCCTCTTCCGGCTGCGGCTCATAGACATATTTGCCGAGGTTTGTGGATTTGCCTTTCTTCCAGATAAGATCCAGCTCGCCCGGCGTAAATCCCTGAGTTACATCAGGATTGTAGCAGAGTGCTGCAAGACGGCTGTTTTCCGAAGCGAAAAGCCATCTGACAAGAATCTTCTGAAGGTCCTCCGAAAGTGTGGACGCAAGCTCTTCCTTCGCCCATTCGAACTGTTTCGGATCCGTGATATTCCTGTCTCCAAACATTACATCGCTGGCGATGGACTCGCAGATGTAAGACGAATTGAAACGATAGACAGGAATGTGGAAACGCTCGAGACATTTCTTGCGAACGATGACCATTTCCTCAGGAGTGAAGCCCTCCTTAGCAACTCTGTAGAGTTCAGCTACGGCATTGAGGAGCGTCTCCTGGATTTCTTCCTTTGTCCTTCCATCGACAGAAATTGTAAAGTGGTCCTTATCGGCGAGATACCAGGTATTGGAGAGTGAAGCGTCATTGCCAGTGTCATAAAATCTGTTCGACAATGCGGCAATGAGCATATCCTTTCTCTCGCTGTCCACCGCGTCTCCGACTGTACGTCTTGATGTACACTCGTGAGGAATCATGATCTCCAGTGTGGACCTACGGAGAAGCGTATCCTGCGATTCAGCGTAGTTTGTTCCCGCGTCGTAGGTGTGCGGGTACTCCCTGTAGTCAGGAGATGAGGTCGGCTTGAGAGAGCCGAATGTCTTCTGTATACGCTGGCGTGCATCATCCTTGTCAATATCACCGACAAGAACTACTGTCGCCTGCGAAAGTGTGTACCATTTATCATGAAACTCCTTGAGTATCTCAGGAGTTATCTTCTTGATGTCCTCTTCGGTACCAAGAGGAATTCCTTCGCTGTAGAGTCCGCTGCCAATCTTGAGGTTGTAGAATTCGTCTCCTACATCGTAACCTCGAAGCTCTTCGATGATGATACCCTTCTCTCCATCGACCTTCTTCTTGTCAAGAGGAATATCCACGAGCCAATCCTTGAGAATAAGAAGGCCGTTGTCTATATCTTTCGGATTGTCCGAAGGAATGGCAATCTGATACACCGTACGGTCATATCCCGTATAGGCGTTGATACCGATACCATACTGGACACCGAGGGATTCGACATAGTCCACGAGCTTCTTTCCCGGGAAATGTTTGGTTCCTCCGAATGCCATATGCTCCAGAAAATGAGCTGCTCCCCTATTCTCTTCTGTCTCCAGCACAGAGCCGGCACGGAAGATAAGGCGCATCTCAACCATTCTGTCAGGCGAATCGTTTTCTACAAGAATATAGGTCAACCCGTTGTCGAGCTTTTCCTCGACCACTCCGAGAGGGAGCAGAATACGGTCATTCCAGGACACGGACTGTGCCCTGGAAGCGACCGATATAATCAGCATGCCTAATAACGGCAGCAGTCTTTTCAGCATAAAACTAGTTGTTTGGTGTGTAAGTAGCCACTACGCGAGTGTAGTCGCCGTCAAGATAACATGCGTATGTACAGAATGTGAATACAAGGTTTCCGTCAACGATCTCGGCAGAAGCCTCAACCCAGTTTCCACCCTCGTACCAGTCCTCAGTCACATCATCGCAATTGAGGTGGTAGTAAGGATTTGCGGTAGCATCGTATGCCCACTCATCATCCTTCTCTATTGTAGTCGCAAGTTCTCTGTCGTATGCCGAGAAACTGTAATCAAAAGGCACTACAGTGATCTCCTCCTCGTACTGATTCATACCGTCACCAAGGAAGTCAATTGTCTTGTCAGCGTTGAATGTGATGCCGTCAAGAGACATCGCGAACACTTCCTCTGAAGTCTTGCTCCAGTTGATTGCGTTCATGAGTGTAGCATAGCACTCGGAAGCATACTCTCCATACCAATAGTCATCACAGTCAACAGTTACCGAACGGAGAATTGAATACATGTAATCCTGGATACCCATCGGGTTTGCTGTCATCTTGAGGACTGGTGCCTCAGCAGTCGCTGTCTCTGAAAGCGTAATGATAGTACTTCCCGTAACGGTCTGAGGATCAAGAGGCTCATATGTCTCAGGATCAGTACCTGTGATAACTGTGCTTACACTGACAACACCGATGAATTTATAGAGATCAATGCCTGTTGCTGTCTTGTAGGCATTGAGAATGGCCTTCTGCTCTGAAGTCAGGTCTGTTCTCTCAACGGGGTTCACAACGAACTGAAGCTGTTCCTTAAGTTCGACACCCTCAGGAAGCAGGCTTGAAATACCTATTGTATAGTTCTCAGCAGCCTCAAGAGTATATACGCCCAGAGCTGCAACAGTGAACGAACCTGTCTTTTCACCTGCAGGAATGGTCACCGGATTACCGTTCAGTTCAACTACGCCTGTCTTTCCCTTGAGATCAAAAGTAATCACGAGGTCCTCCTCAAGTGCCTTTGTGAGCATAATTTCCACAGTGATCGGTTCCTCGTCTGTTTCAAACATTGATGTCTTTCCGTCCTTTGAAGAAAGATAGATGTAGTTTGTTCCTTCAAAGTCAGTTCCTGTCTCTTCGCAGCTTGCGAATGAAAGGATAGCTGCGATCATGCAGCCGAATAATGCGATTTTTTTCATAATCTTTTGTTTTAGTTGTTTTATAAAGATTTATCAGTTTGTCTTGATGAATGGCCATCCCGGATTATTCCCGGTAATCCTGTCGTTGTATTTATATTCCGAAGCCGGTATCGGGAACAGCCATCTGTAATCATCCGGCCGGATTGTCGCAGATGTCCCTGCACCGAAATTTGTCATTCTCTTAAGCGGTTGGCCAAGTCGTTTGAGGTCGAAAAGACGACAGCCCTCTCCTGCGAATTCCTTCTGTTTCTCAAGCAATATGGCCTCGATCAATGCTTCATCCTTCAAGGTTTCATCAAGGGGCTCCGCACCATAGGCATTGAGCAGCCTATTCACAGTCTCTATCGCCATCGCCGGTTTGTAATCCCTTGCATATGCCTCGGCAACAGTAAAGCACACCCCGCTGTATCTTAGCGTATTGACATATCTGACCGTCAGATTCTCATAATACATTCTATTGTATTTTCCGAGAGCGGCAACCGATCCTCCGTTCATTTCTATCTGATATGTCGCCCAATCCCTGCGGATATCCGTATCTGCGTATTCAATGTCAGGATTCAGAACGAAATAGTCTCCGGAGTTTCTGTCATAGCACAGATCTGTATAGAATGAATCGAAGATATATGGGGCGAACAGTCGGTCGGCACTCGCGTTATCCGCCCAAAGGTTCACATAGTCGGACTTTGTCCACCTTTGCTCTGCATCGTCCAACAGTCCCAGTCCCGCAGAAACCGCTGCTTGATAATCGCCTCTGTACAATTCAAATTCTGCCTGCAAGGCCTTCACTGCAGACGTAGAGAGGTAGAACACCTCCGCGCTCTCATTTTCCACCATGAGGGCATCATGCAACAAGGTCTCGATCTCCGTCACACAGTCTGCCACTGACGACCTCGGTCTGAAGTCCAGCTCAAGGCGATGCTGAAGTATTATTCCTTCTTTCGAGGCATTCTCCTCCGAATATACCGGTCCATACAGACGCAAAAGGTCAAAATAGCACATTGCCTTCAAGGCTTTCGCCTCGCTGCGGATTCTTTCCTTTTCAAGTCGGTCTTCCTCATCCTTCGGTTTGATATTATCCAATCGCGGAAGAAGAGTATTGACGATGGCTATCGTCATGTAATAACCGCTCCACACATTATCGGACAAATCTTCCATATCCTTTTCCTTCCATGCATAGAGATTCTGCAGTTCCGCATATTTTCCAGTAAGGTTGGTAGGAACGAAATCATCACTCAATATGGAGAATTCCATCTGGTATCTCGGCAATGAATTGTAGGCTGATGCAAGAAGTTCGCGAGCAGTGGAAGTAGTGGATATCGCATCCGGATCCGAGTATTGATCTTCCAGTCTTATGTCGAGACATCCGTTCAGAAGCAGGACAGACAATATATATAATACGTACTTTTTCATACTTAGAACGAAAGGCTTAGGTTAAACGTAAGTATAGGCTGCTGCGCACCGACGAAGGAACCTGATTCAGGGTCCGACTCCTTGTATCTCGTAATGGTGAAAAGGTTGGATGCCTGCAGAGCGATATTTCCATATTTTATCACACCGCCAAGTTTTCTTATGAACACATGTGGGAAACGGTAGCGTAGCGACAGCATTGACAGACGAAGATAGTCGCTGCTGCCCACAGATCTGCTGTTCGGCCACATTGTTAGGTTCTCGATTGCGGAAGATGAATAGAACGGCGTATGGTAGATCTTGTTCTCATCTCCCTTCTGGAACCACATGTTCTCCACCTGACCTCTGACAGCATTTCGGTTGGCGTCGTCATAGTCTCTCACATAGGCATAGGCATACGCCTTGATTCCGCCGAACACATAATAGAAGTCGGCGTCAAACTCCAGTTGCCTATAGGTGAAACTTAAGTTGATTGTGCCGTTGTACGGAGGGATGGAATGGCCAAGCGCTACCATATCCTCACGCTTGAGTTTTTCCGTAGCCTGGATTTCCCTTCCGTCCGCTCCCTTGAAGACAGGAAGTCCTGACATAGGGTCGAGTCCAAGAGAAACAGGTCCATAGATCATATCGTATGCCTGTCCCACTTCATAATCCGGGATTATGGCCTCCTCACTTGTGTAGAGACGGTCTCCGTCATAAAGATCGATGACCTTGTTGCTGTTGTAGGCAAGCGAGAGACGGAGATTAAGTCGGAAATCATTCCTGTTGACAATCTTCGTATTCATGCTGGCCTCTATTCCTGAATTGCTGAGGACTCCTATATTTCTCTTGAGCGTTGTGAAACCGTTTGATGACGGTATAGGTACATCCAGAAGCGCATCCTCCGTTCTCCTGTCATACCATCCGAGATCCAATGTAACTCTGTCATAGAATCCCAACGATACTCCGACTTCAGTAGACACTGTCTGCTCCGGCTTGAGAGAATCATTATACAGGGCCATGAGTTCAAGAAGTCTTATATCTCCGTAACTGTCTTCAAGATATGAAAACGTACCTATTGTCAATGACGGAGAGACACCGGCCAAAGATGCGGTACGGCCGTATGAAGCCTTGAACCTCAACGCAGACACCGGCTTCCAATCCTTCAGGAAGGAGTATTCTTTGACATTCCATCCTGCGCCTACCGCCCATGCCGCATTCCAACGTTTATCCTTGGGCAGGATGGATGAAGCGTCCGCCTTATATGTACCGAACACATCATATATGCCATTGAAGCAGTATCCGCCGAGCAGACCGGCACCAAGCTGAGCTGTCTTTTCACGGAAGTTGGATGTGCTGACTTTACGGTTTCCTTCAATGGACTGGTTGATTGCCGCCATACTTTTGAGCTGTCCCACACCGTAACCGGTCACTGACATATTATCCATGTTGTCAAGATAGTAGTCAGTATTGGCTCCGAGGGTGACATCATGCTTTCCAAATGTCCGGTTCCATGTCACACGCACATTGCTTGTTACGTTCGCATTGGTGTTCTTTGACTTCGATATCTTTCCGAGTTCGTTCTTCGGAGCACCGCTGCGCTGTTCCTCATATGCTGTGGACGGAGTGAATTCCAATGATTCCGAAAGCACGAAATCCAATCCGGCAACAGCACCTACTGTCAGTCCCTCCAAAGGTTCCAGATTAAGACTGGCTGTCGTTCCGAACCGTTTTTCTGTGGATGTCCGTTCAAACTGATAGACCAGGTCGTCATATGTACGGTTAGGATATGACCATAGTTCACCGCTTGTCTTGCTCTCATAAGGATTGAGTTCATATATCAGAGAGGTCGGCGAATATGCCGATCCATTGGGACTGTTTGCCTTGGAATATCCTCCGCTTACGCTCAATGAAGCATATCCCTTGCTTCCTACAGCCTGGTCCAGGCTCATTCGTCCGGTAAATCTGCTTACATCATTTCCGGGCACCTGTCCTCCCTGATAACTGTAGTTTGCTGAAGCATAATAGGAAGTCTTGTCGCTTCCTCCTCGCAGACTGAGATTGTGGCGCTGATAGAAATCATTTCTTAGAAGTTCCTTGAACCAGTCTGTCTCCGTCCTACGTAGTTCGGCGAGAATTGCCTGTCCCTCTGCAATCATCAGGTCCAGGTCCGGATCCTTGGCGAAATATCTTCTATAATAGTCCTCGCTGTATCTGTAGCCGGGGGCCTCCACGTTCTTGAGTCTGCGTTCCAGTTCGAGTTTCTCGTCAGTCTGCATCATCTGCACTCCTCTTCTGCCCCTGAAGGTCACACCACTGTTGAAGTCATATGTCACCATTGTGTCACCGTTGGAACCTCTGACAGATGTGATTTCAAGCACACCGTTTGCCGCCTTTGTACCATATAAGGCACAGGCTACGGCATCCTTGAGAATCTTTATGTCTGCAATGTCGAGTGGGTTGAGAGTCATGAAGGCATCCGAAGAAATCACCTGTCCGTCAAGCACATACAAAGGTTCATTGGCCACATCTCCCTTGCGGAACGAGGAGTTTCCTCGGATTCGTATTTCCGGTTTCGTACCCAGATCTCCCCTGTTTGTAACAACAAGACCCGGTGCCGCTCCCTGAAGAGACAGAGAAAGGTCCATCACAGGACGGTCCTGAAGGCGGTCCATATCTACAGAATTGATTACACCGGCCTTTGCGCGGATGTCAAGGTCATTGATATTCTGCTTACCCATCACCACGGCGCTTTCCATCATATTGGCATCGTCTTCCATTATGATAGTGATTGTTTTCTGACCGGTATATTCTACCGAATAGGGCTTCATTCCGAGGAACGATGCCTCAATCACTGCCTTCTTGTCTTCAGGAATGAGCAATACGAACTGTCCGTCTATGTCTGTAGAGGTTCCGTCCTTGATATGTCCCCTCACATAGACTGACGCACCTGCAAGAGGTTCTTTCGAGCCGTCGGTCACCACACCGGATACGACACGATGCCCCTGACGGTCTTGAGCCGTCAGAAAACATGGGGAAAGCAGCAGTGCCAAAATAAGGCACAGATGTAGCATGAATGAACGTGCCATAAGTCAAGTCGTTTTTTTTATTTCTTCAAAACCTCGTAAGAGTATGAAGCAAGTCCGCATACGATCTGGGTTATCGCCTGCGACGTATGGGAGATTGTCGCGTAGATGATGCCGGTCTCCATAGGCACATCATACACAGCAGTAAGTGTGAGTGCGATGATGAAATGGAAGGCGCCGATTCCTCCGGGGACGGGAACAGCGAAGCCAAGACCACCTACAAGGGAAAGGAAGAGGGCGTCCACTATATCTAGATGGCTGAGGAACGGTGCCGCCCACACGGTACATGCAGACATGGTCCAATAGACCACCCATATGAGGGCCGTATACGCAAAGAACATCCATTTCCTTTCCATTCTGAGACAGCTTGAAAAGCCCTGAAGAATGCCGGTGAATATGCCGTAAACCTTTGAGCAGAAAGCGCTTCTGTCTTTGAACTTCCTGATCATCCAGATTGCTGCCGCTCCTGCTGCAACCGCCGCAGCTAGCACCCACCACATGTTCAGTTTCTGCGACATCGGTGCCCATATCTCCTCAAGGAAGAAGGTACCGAAACGCTCGAATCCGGCCACTACGACGAGTAGGAGCATGAGGAGCATCACGAGGAGTTCCCAGCTGCGCTCGAGGACAACAGTACCGAGGACTTTGTCGTATGTCGCGGTGGTTCTTCTTACGATGACTCCGCAACGCACGAATTCGCCGATACGCGGGAATATGAAGTTGGATATATTGCCGATGTTGACTCCGTTGAACGCAGTGAGCCTTGTGATCTGCGGATCGATCGGGATGATGAGCTGACGCCAGCGGATTGCCCTGAGCCAGAACGCAAATACACCCGCCGCCATGGACAAGGCGATGAACTGCCAATTGCACGATTTAAGCTCCTCCATGAAGGTTGCCCACTCCACATCACGGAATGAGAACCACAGGAGAGCCACGGCAAATGTAGCGGAGAGTATATATTTTAGAGCCTTCTTTATATTCATATAGGGTGCAAAGTTACATAAAAGTTGCTAACTTTGTATGTTTGACCTTAAAACGATACGAAATGGCATCACTATTAGGCATCGGCAATGCACTGACTGACATTCTTGCAATGCTCCCGGACGACACCCTTCTCAAGCAGATGAAGCTCCCGAAGGGCAGCATGCAGCATGTCGATATGGAGACCGGAGACAAGATCTGGAAAATCCTCAAGCCGCTGGGTGTACAGCTCGTGGCGGGAGGATCTGCAGCAAACACTATTAGCGGAGCTGCGATTTTCGGTATGGAGAGCGGATTCATCGGAAAGGTCGGAGACGACGATCTCGGCGGACTTTTCAAGAGCGACCAGGAGCAGTGCGGCATTAAGTCCATCCTTCTTAAAGGCGTGAATTCGTCCGGAAGAGCGATGGTATTCATCACCGCACCTAATGCGGAAAGAACGTTCGCAGTGTACCTCGGAGCTGCCTTGGAGCTTGTTCCAGAGGACTTGAAACCTGAGTGGTTCGAAGGATATGACTATTTCCATATCGAAGGTTATCTTGTTCAGAACCAGGCGACTATCCGTCGTGCCGTGGAGCTTGCCAAGGCCGCAGGCTGCAAGATTTCGATCGACATGGCATCGTACAATGTGGTCGAGTCCAACCTTGCCTTCCTCCATGACATCGTAGAGAAATATGTGGATATCGTCTTCGCAAATGAAAGCGAGGCCGAGTCGTTTACCGGACTTCCTCCGCGCGAGGCGCTTGATGAAATCGCACAGCTTTGCGAGATCGCCGTGGTCAAGGTAGGAAAGGACGGATCAATGGTCAAGAGCGGAGATGAGTACCATTTCATCGAGGCGCGTCCGGCAAACCCTATCGACGCGACCGGCGCAGGAGACACCTATGCGGCAGGTTTCATCTACGCTCATTCGCTCGGAATGCCGCTCAAGGTCTGCGGAGAGATAGGCTCCATCATCGCAGCAAAGGTTGTCGAGGTCGTCGGCACCAAGATTGATATACCTCGCTGGAAGGCAGCGAAGAAAGAAATACGCGAACTCATATGTTTGAACCAGTAAAGAATTTCTTCCGCAGAAGGAAGATACGCAAATACAGCAAAGCGGTTTCCGGTGAGATCCTGCCTGTTGCCGAGATTTCAACTGCCAATATCGTTATCGATGTTGAGGAGGCTGAATGGGATGTGCTCAAGGAGGTCATTCTCTCTTGGGGACGCGCCAACGGCATCAAGGTGAACATCTACTTCTTTGACTTCAGAAAACTGGGAAAGAACGAGCTTCTGCTCACCAGTATCCAGACTACAGTTGCACGCAAGGACCTCAACTGGTTCGGAATGCCGGCATACGACAAGGTGGCGAGTCTCATCGAAGATCAGAGCGACCTTTTCATCTCGCTTGTCGACTCAGCAGACTTCCCTGTTGACTTTGTATCCAAGTGTTCTGCCGCCCGCTTCAAGATCGGCAGAAAGGCATATCCCGGACATTGCTTCGACATGGTATGCTCCGGAAAGCAGAGTGACGGACTCAAGTCCGGAAGTTGCCAGGTATTTGCAGGCATTGTGGAATTCCTTGGAAAGATTTCAAAATGAGAAGACTGAAGGACTATATTCTTATAGGTGTCAAGGGTATGTGCATGGGTGCGGCTGACGTCATCCCAGGTGTATCCGGAGGCACCATCGCATTCATCATGGGAATCTACGACGAGTTCGTCGGTTCCATCGCAAAGATCGACACTGAGGCAGTGAGTATGCTGCTGCATGGACGTGTGCGTGACTTCTGGAAGCACATCAACGGCTGGTTTCTGCTGTCCCTCGTTGCCGGAATCGGCGTGAGCGTGGTTTCAATGGCAGGGCTGATGCAGATGCTTCTCGCAGACTTCCCTATCCAGACATGGGCATTCTTCTTCGGACTCATCGTGGCATCTTCGCTTTTCATCCTGAGAGGCATTTCCGGATGGAGCTTCCGAGAGGCGGGATTCCTTGTCTTCGGCATCGCACTCGGAGCGGTGATATGCACCTTATCACCTGTAAGCACACCTGACACTCTCTGGTTTGTAGGTCTCAGCGGCGCCCTTGCTATCTGCGCAATGATTCTTCCGGGAATTTCAGGCAGTTTCATCCTCCTGATCCTGGCGAAATATCAGTTCATAATGGAGTCGATCACTTCATTCATCGGCAATATAGGTGCGCTGTGGGGTGCACAGGGAGCAGACGGAGCCATTTTCTGGCATTCGGCCCTGGTTCTTGCAGTGTTCATGATCGGAGCGGTTGTCGGAATCCTCGGTTTCAGCAAATTCCTCCGCTGGCTTCTCTCCCGCTGGCACAAGCAGACCCTGATTGTCCTTGCCGGATTCATCATCGGTTCTCTCGTGAAGATATGGCCTTGGAACAATCTCGAAGCTGTCGGGCAGGTGGAACGTACAGGCAGCATGCAGGTCGGATGGGCCATTGCATTCGCCCTCATCGGTTTCTGCCTCGTGAGCGGAATCGAACTGGCAGGAAAACATCTTCAGAAAAAATCCTGATTCACATATAAGGCACAGACATTGGAAAAGCAGCTGGTATGACTACAAGCTGCTTTTTTTTTATGAACACATTACAGATCCTGTGTCCTGCCGGCATATCTGCCGTGGCCGCACTTACATGCCTTGTTTCATGTACATTCGATAATATCGGGGACCCGTTCGGCAAGACTGTCTGGACATCCGAAGAGGTTCCTCTGGGCCCGTTCGAAATATCTACACTTACTTTGGAGTTCTACAGCGACGGCAGGGTTGCAATCAGGATGACCGGAAGCGAATATGCACCTGAAGTCCCCGCAACCAAGACCATCAACGGCAAATACTTCGCGGACGGTGACTCCGCAGTTCTGGAAAAGCTCAGCACCGTCTTCGACAACTACAATATCACCTTCATCAAAGCGAACCTCAGCGGCGACATCCTCTTCCTCCTCTGGCAGGTGAACGATTCGGTATACCCGTTCACAACGGCATTGAGAAGAGTCACGCGATAGCACCTCATCTTCTCATAAAATTCTGTAACTTTATCGCCGGGCATGCTCTCAGTGAGAGGGATGCAATGTTTACCTATGCAAATCGGGATCTTATTAGTGAAACGACTGACTTACATACTATTGATTCCAGCATTGCTGTTCGCATTCTCGCATAATGTGAATGCTACCAGGCAAGCTCGAGACATCATCATAATTGACAAGGTAGAGCATAGACTGAATAAGGTTCTTCTTTACCAGCTTGATTCTGTCACATATGATGCTCTTTACAAGAAACTCGAATTCGACAAATTCTTATCCTCTGCTTGCTGGAGGGGACATATTTCCACATTTGAAGTAAGGGGCAAGAAGCTCTATCTGAATAGCATTAGAACATATAAGGAACACACAGACTTCAATGGTCTGTTGGATCAGTATAAGAACAGGAAAGGACGGATCTTTGCCTCATGGGTTTCTGGAACATTCATATGTGTTACCGGAGAATGCCTACATGTAACTGACAGCGGATTTGACAGTGTCCATAAGCAGGAAACTGAGCTGATTGTTGAGAATGGAGTTGTCATTTCTGCGAGGACATATTTCAATAAGACCAATGGAACATCAGATATTGACGATGCCCGGAGCATTATATCACAGAACCTGGACTTAAGTAAGATCAAAGCTCCCCAACCTCGCGCTGACGTTTTGGTAAAGGCCTCTGAATTCAGCAATGAAGGCAAAGTGATCGAATGGTCAGTCAAGCCCCTACGAGGATATGACGGTCTGTCAGCTGAGATGCAGGAAATGATAGTTAAAGAGATCAATAGAGTCTTCAATCTCATTGACTGGAAAACCTACTGCCGAGATGGAGAATGGCATTGTATCTATACTTATATTACATGTCCGCTAAAATTCGAACAATAAAATGACAGCTTTCTTGATCGAAAAGCTGATATTTCTCCAAAATAGACGCAAAAGAGAGGTTTTTGCAAGTTACGATCAAGAAATATGGGATTTTATTGATCGTAGCTCAGAATACCGTATTTTTGGGTGAAAGTGTGTGGGGATGGCGGAGTGGAGCCGGTACACAAAAAAAGCGCAACCTCATCGGTTGCGCTTTTGCTTGATTTCGTGATCCAGACAGGATTCGAACCTGTGACCCACAGCTTAGAAGGCTGTTGCTCTATCCAGCTGAGCTACTGGACCAGACCTCAATTTTCGGAGTCGGAAAGCCGACTTATTCCGAAAGTGGGTGCAAAGATAGTACAAATCTTTTAAACCGCAAAATTTTAGTACGAGATTTAGTTAAGCGGACTATCAATATTTCTGCTTGTGCGGTATGACTCCCCTGACGCCACCTCTTGGATTCTCCACATCGCCTCGATATCTCGGAATGAGGTGCATATGGACATGGAAGACAGTCTGACCGGCCGCCTCATTCACATTGATACCCACATTATATCCGTCCGGAGAGAATTCCTCGTCAAGTCTTCCCTTGATTTCCTTCATCATATGCTGCATGGCCATGATCTCTTCGTCTGTAAGATCGAAGTAGTCTGCAACATGACGTTTCGGTATGATGAGCACATGGCCTTTAGACACGGGAAAGCCGTCAAACATGGCAAAGCAAAGATCGCTCTCGGCGATTTTCTCACTCTGCGGCAGATTACAGAATATGCAGCCTGTGTTTTTCATAAAATGGTCTATGGTTTATTGTCTATGGCAAATGTAGATAAAATATCGGAACTCATCTCCGTTTCCTCAAACATCCTGTATTTTCCATCTATATTATAATCTGATAGGGCAATGTTTCTTGCCGATATGGCGCTGAGTCCTGACAGGGAACTTCTGACGAAACAACTATGCAGAGAAGCAAAGGAAATGTTTAAGATTTTCGAAGGCGAGATAAAGAAGATGACGGCACAAGGCAAAGCAATGTCATTCCCACCTGGAGCGGGCCCGAACATGAAAGGACGCAGGAACTGATGAATTTGCCGGGCTACATTGGCGATATGAAAAATGTTAGTACATTTGCCGACAATCATCAAGGGCATTTTTCAGCCAAGACAGGATTCAGACATGAAGAAATACGACTTTGACAAGATAATCGGACGCAGGGGAAGCGGGTCTGTGAAGACAGACGCTTTGAAGAAGGTGTTCGGAAAGGAGGAACTGATTCCGATGTGGGTGGCGGATATGGATTTCGAGACTCCGGATTTCATCGTTGAGGCCATCAGAAAGAGGATAGAGCACACGGTTTTCGGATACACAGTAGAACCGGAGGACTTCCGTCCTGCAATCATCGACTGGATAGCCGGGCATCATGACTGGGGCGTCCGCAAAGAATGGATCAGCTATATCCCCGGCATTGTCAAGGGTATCGGCATGGCGATAAACGCACTGCTCGAGAAGGACGACAAGGTCATAATCCAGCCACCGGTGTACCATCCGTTCCGCCTCGTGCCGCAGAAGAACGGCAGAGAGGTCGTATTCAATCCACTGAGGGAAATGCCGGACGGCAGCTACGAGATGGATTTCGAGAATCTGGAGGAGGTCTGCGACTGCAGATGCAAAATGCTGATTCTGGCAAACCCTCATAATCCAGCCGGTATCGTATGGCCTCGTGAAACGTTGGAGCGTCTCGCAGCATTCTGCCATGCAAAAGGAATCATCGTAATATCCGACGAGATCCACTGCGACATGGCATTATACGGCAACCGTCATATTCCGTTCGCAAGCGTTTCCGAAGAAGCGGCAGCATGCAGCATAACCTTCGGCGCTCCGTCAAAGACATTCAACATCGCCGGCATCGTTTGTTCATACGCCATCGTACCGAATGACGAATTGCGCGAACGCTTCTACGGCTGGCTCGAAGCAAGTGAATTCGCTGCCGCACCGTTGTTCTCCCCTATCGCTGCCATCGCTGCTTTCAGGGAAGGAGAGCAGTGGAGAAAACAGCTTATAGCATATCTGGAAGGCAACATCGACTATGTAATAGAGTTCTGCAAAGAAAGGATTCCGCAGATAAAACCGCTCCGTCCGCAGGCATCGTTCCTGATCTGGCTGGACTGCCGCGGTCTTGGCCTTGACAGAGAAGCTCTGAACGCCCTGTTCATCGAAAAGGCAGGCCTCGGCCTCAACGACGGCGAAATGTTCAATCCGGGAGGACAGGGTTTCATGAGACTCAACATCGGCACACCACGCAGTGTCCTGCAGGAGGCAATGGAAAGGCTGGAGGCAGCATTAAAACGATAAAGAATATCAACATATATGGCAATCATACAAGAACTTAAAGGCGTGACTCCTGTCATCGGAGAACGCGCATTCCTCGCAGAGAATGCAGCTATCATCGGCAGTGTCAAGATGGGCGACGACTGCAGCATATGGTACGGAGCGGTGCTTCGTGGCGACGTAGGTCCGATTACCCTCGGCGACAGAGTCAACATCCAGGACGGAGCAGTCCTCCACGCCACAACAGACGTTTCTGAGGTAATCATCGGCAACGATGTATCGGTAGGACATAACGCCATTGTCCACGGTGCGATTGTCGGCAACGATGTCCTCATCGGAATGGGAGCTGTCGTAATGGACAACGCTGTAGTTCCTGACGGAACTGTCATCGCAGCAGGAGCAGTCGTGCTTGCAAACACCAAGATGGAGCCGGGAATATGGGCCGGCGTACCTGCAAAAAAGGTAAAGGACGCTTCAGAGGCCATTCATGCAATGGCTCACGGAAACGCCCAGCACTATCTCGAATACAAGAAGTGGTACGAGTAACCTTATAACTCGGTCAGTCCGATACCCGGAAGGTCCGATAAGGTAATACGACCGTCAACCACCTCCATTCCCTTGAACAGATCATTGGAAATCAGCAGATTGCCGTCGAGGTCAGCAAAATCGACGGCAGGCGAAAGCTGTGCGGCCGCGGATACGGCACATGAAGTTTCAGTCATACATCCGATCATGACCTTCATACCCTCGGCACGCGCATAATTGACCATCTTCCAGGCTTCACGCATACCGGTGCACTTCATCAGCTTGATATTGATTCCGTGGTATGCGCCCTTGACAGAAGGCACATCGGCAAGTCTCTGTATAGCCTCATCAGCAAATATCGGAAGCGGACTGCGCTCGGTGATCCATGCATTGTCATCTACGCGGTCCACAGGCATCGGCTGCTCTACCATCACGACGCCGTTCTCCTTCAGCCAGAATATCTCGTCAAGAGCCTTTTCCCTATCCTTCCAGCCCTGGTTTGCATCTACCGCCAACGGAAGATCCGTCACTTCCCTTATTGTGGAAATCATTTCCTTGTCATTGTCCAGCCCCACCTTCACCTTCAGGATATTGAACCTGTCTGCACACTCTCTGGTCTTTTCACGTACGACATCAGGTGTATCGATACCGATTGTGAATGTTGTAGAAGGAGCCTTCTTGGCATCCAGACCCCAGATACGCCACCATGGAAGTCCCATGAGCTTTCCGACAAGGTCATGGAGGGCAATGTCAATCGCCGCCTTTGCAGCACCGTCTCCCGGGGAGAGGCTGTCGATATATGCAAGGATGGTCTCCATCTGGAAAGGATCACGGAACTGGGAAAGGTCCACGCGGCTGAGGAAGGCAGTCACGCTCTCCACGCTCTGTCCGAGATATGGAGGCATAGACGCTTCACCATATCCTGTATATCCCTCATAATCAATACGCACCTGCACTCCCGGCGTGGTCTTGCGGGAGTATGATGCGACAGTAAAGACATGCCTCAACTCAAGCTCATACGGCCGGAACGAAAGTTTCATCGCACCGCTGTTTCCCAACTTGTTGAAATTGAACGGGGACTTCCCGCCTGATGCACATCCGGCAGACATTCCGCCCAAACCTGCGACAGCGGCACCTGCAACGGCAGTCTTCAAAAAATCTCTACGCTTCATATATAAAGGGTCTTGGACTATAAAGGTAAGTATTTTTGCTATATTTGTGAGACTTTTCAAAAAGAGGATATGAAAATCGAGACTATAACATCCGCACAGAATCCAAAGATCAAGACCCTGCTCGAACTGCAGGAGAAATCGAAGGCAAGACGCCGCGAGGGACTCTTCGTAGTAGAAGGCGCGAGGGAGCTTATCCACTGCCTTTCAGTGGGCTACAAGGCACACACTCTCTTTGTATGTCTGGATATTCTGTCGGAAAGGGATATGCAGGAAATCGAGGCGGCAATCAGCGGAAACGGTGACAGGTGCAACGTATTCTCCATCCCTAAGCACATCTACGAGAAGGTAGCCTACAGAGGCAGCACAGAGGGCGTCATTGCGGAACTCAAATGCAAGACCCATACACTCGAGAACCTCGACCTTAAGGAGAATCCCGTAGTAGTAGTCCTTGAGTCTGTCGAAAAGCCAGGCAACCTCGGTGCGATTCTCAGAAGTGCAGACGCAGCCGGTGTCGATGCCGTTATCGTCTGCGATCCTCTTACCGACATGTACAATCCGAACCTCATCCGTTCAAGCATCGGAGGAATATTCACCGTACCGACTGCTGCAGCCTCATCAGAAGAGACCATCAAATGGCTGAAGGACAGAGGAATAAAGATATACACAGCTCAGCTCCAGGACTCCAGCTGGTACTATGACACAGATATGACAAAAGGCACTGCCATCGTCATGGGAACAGAGGCGACAGGCCTCACCGACATCTGGAGAAAGGCAGCTGACGCACACATCAGGATTCCTATGCTCGGAAGACTGGATTCGCTCAATGTATCCGTGTCCGCGGCAATTCTCATGTACGAAGCTGTACGTCAGCGCAACGCATAGCTTATGAACAAATTCGGTCTCATAGGGCATCCTATCGCCCACTCTCTCTCCCCTGCCCTTTTCAAGGCAGCGTTCGGGGGAGAATTCACATATGACCTGATCGAGGAGGAAGATTTCGAGAAGGCATATGAGAAATTCATGGAGGAATACGACGCCATAAACGTGACGGCACCGTTCAAGGAGCTTGCATTCAAAAAGGCTGACAGCGGAATGCAATGCGAAGCCATCGGAGCGGCAAACATCCTCAGGAAGGAGGAACGCGACCAATTTGTAACCGCATACAACAGCGACATCGAAGGTGTCACAGGCGCTCTTGCCGAGGCCGGAGTAAAATCCTGCCAAGACGGTAAGAAGGCGCTGATTGTCGGCTGCGGAGGTGCTGCCATGGCGGCGGCTTATGCAGTCTGGCACGAGATGGGATATGACACCGTCATCGTCAACCGCAACCTCGAGAAGGCGCAGAACTTCGCGCAGAAGCTGACAGATGCAAACCTGACAGTGCGCCGCATATCGGCTGACGGGATGGACAGTTTCGAGAAGTATTTCCTTGAGGCGGATATCATCGTCTACACGCTTCCGTTGGCGGTTCCCGCGCTGTTGAACCTCAGCAGACGCGCCATCAGAGGCGGCGGCATCTTCAGACGCAGGCAACATAAAGTCATCCTTGAAGCGAACTACAAAGATCCGGCATTCACTCCCGAGCTTATGGGGCGAATGCACGGAATCAACCCTGACATCACCTTTGTTCCGGGCAAGGAATGGCTTCTGCATCAGGCAATTGGAGCATACAGGCATTTCCTGCCTCACACCCCCGATATCGAGGCGATGAGGGCTGTAATTCAGTAGGCTACATCTTCCGTTGTTTTTAATGAAACTTTTCGGTCAAATCGAAAAGTTTTATTTTCGTTATGTGAGAAATTATCACTAACTTGCAGAGTTTTTGGAAAGAAAGTATAAAACACTGAAATCATATGATCAATAAAGTCATTCTTGTCGGCAATGTAGGTCAGGATCCTGAGGTCCGCTACACCGGCGATGCCAACAATGGGGCGAAGGTGGCAACACTCAGACTTGCCACAACTGAGAGGTACAGGGACAGAAACGGCAATCTTCAGGAACATACTGAATGGCACAGCGTTGTTGTTTGGAGAAACACAGCGGATGTTGTCGAGAAATATGTAAGAAAAGGCACACAGCTCTATATCGAAGGAAAACTCCGCACAAGATCCTGGGATGACCAGAACGGCAACAAGAGATATGTTACCGAGATTCTTGCAGACACGCTTCAGCTTCTCGGAAGGAAGCAGGACGGTCAGGGCGGCAACGGATACGGAGCACCGCAGCAGGGAGCATACCAGCCACAGGGCGGATATCAGAACCAGGCACCGGCACAGCAGCCTGCATATGCACCGGTTCAGCAGCCTGCAGCACCTCAGAACATAGCGGACAACGGCCCTGAGGACGACCTTCCATTCTAAGGATTATAAACTTTAAGAATAATATACTAAAATGAAACTTGACGTTGTACTCGGCCTCCAGTGGGGCGATGAAGGCAAAGGTAAAATCGTTGACGTACTTGCAGGAAGATATCCTACAGTAGCACGTTTCCAGGGTGGTCCAAATGCAGGACACTCACTCCATTTTGACGGTAAGAGCTTTGTACTCAGATCTGTTCCTTCAGGAATCTTCAGAGACGGAGCAAAGAACATCGTAGGAAACGGTGTTGTACTCGACCCTATCACATTCATGGGCGAGTGTACAAACATTGCCGACAAGACAGGCATTCCTGTAACTGAGCGTATTGTGATCGCAAAGAAGGCACACCTCATCCTTCCTACCCACAGACTTCTCGACGCAGCCAATGAGGCAGCGATGGGCAAGGGCAAGATCGGTTCTACTCTCAAGGGTATCGGACCTACTTACACAGACAAGATCGGACGTTACGGTCTTCGCGTAGGCGACATCCTTGCAGCAGACTTCCCTGAAAGATATGCTAAGCTTCAGAACAGACACATCACCCTTCTCAAGCAGATGGGATTCGAGTGCGACCCTCATGCCGAGGACGCAGCATTCATGGAAGCTGTAGAGTATCTCAAGAAGTTCGAACTCGTAGATTGCGAGTACTATGTAAACAAGCTTCTCAAGGAACAGGATATCCTCGCAGAGGGTGCTCAGGGTTCAATGCTTGACGTAGACTACGGTTCATACCCATTCGTAACATCATCTACAACATCATGTTCAGGTGCATGCGTAGGTCTCGGAGTTAACCCACACCTCATCGGACACGTATATGGTATCTTCAAGGCATACTGCACCCGAGTTGGTAGCGGTCCGTTCCCTACTGAGCTCTTCGACGAGACTGGAGAGGAACTCCGTCGCATCGGTCATGAGTTCGGAGCAGTTACAGGACGTCCACGCCGTTGCGGCTGGCTCGACCTCGTAGCCCTCAAGTATGCAGTAATGCTCAGCGGTGTGACAGACCTCATCATGATGAAGTCAGACTGCCTCGACACATTCGAGACAATCAAGGTCTGCACATCATACATCGTTGACGGTCAGCCAAGCGACCAGTGGCCATTTGACACATATGCCAATATCGAACCTGTCTACACAGAGTTCAAGGGTTGGAAGACAGACCTTACACACTGCCGCGCAGAGGAGGAACTCCCACAGGAATTCCGCGACTACATCGCATTCATGGAGCAGTACCTCGAGGTTCCTATCAAGATCATCTCTGTAGGTCCTGACCGTGAGGCAACCATCATGAGATAATATGAAGATAATAGCAGACTGCGGAGCAACCAAGAGCGAGTGGGTCACCATCCATTCTGACGGAAGCACCAGCCGGTTCACAACCAAAGGTGTCAACGCATCCACTATGTCTGCAAGCGCAATAAAGGATATTATATCCGAAGCTGGAGAAAAGATCTCAGTGGCAGAGCAATCTGCCGCTGAGATTAATTTGTATATGGCCGGAATACCTTCGGAGGAGATTAAGGAGACCATATGCAACTCACTTCAGCACTACTTCCCTATTGCCAGTCTTGAGATCCACTCCGATCTTCTCGGAGCGGCACGCGCAGCCTGCGGACATAGGCCCGGCATAGCCGCAATCATCGGCACCGGCTCCAACTCCTGCATGTACAACGGCATTGAGATAACAAAGAGAGTATATTCATGCGGATTCATCCTCGGTGACGAAGGAGGCGCCGCAACTCTCGGCAAACTGTTCATCGCAGATTTCCTCAAGGGACTCATCCCTGCTGAAATAGCATCAGAATTCTCGTCACGCTACCCTTCCGACTATGCGACAATCGTTGCAAATGTATACAAGTCAGAAGGTTCCCCTTCCGGCTACCTCGGCAGCTTCACACCATTCATCCTGGAACATTACGACAATCCTTATATAAAGGAACTCGTCGACGGCAACTTCCGTTCACTTATCAGACGTGCCATAAAACAATACGACACCGACAAATATGCTGTCGGCGTCGTAGGAGGTTTCGGATTCGCCCTCAAGCACATCATCACCCGTATTGCATCAGAAGAAGGCATCACAATCTCCCGCTTCATCAAAGCCCCTATTGACGGACTTGTCGAATACCATCGCTAACCCCCGTGTCACGCAATTAGCTACAAATCAGGATATTACAGAAAGTCGATTCCCCAGAACCGGGGAATCGACTTTCTATAACACACTGATACTCAATCAATTGAGTGCCATAACTATTGAGCCGGAGCATCGAGTTTGAGCGAAGGATGTCTGCGGGATGAGAAGAAGAGCATGAGCGCTACACCGATCGCCACCACTCCAAGCAATATGAACACATATTCTGCGTGAAGCGCGGCAGAGACTTCCTGCGCGTGGTTACCGACCTCTGTGATCTCGCGTGCAAAGATACGTCCCACATAGATAGGCACCGCCCACATTCCCATGTTCTGAATCCAGTATACAAGAGAATACGCTGTACCGAGATTCTTCTCTGGAATGATCTTCGGAACCGACGGCCACATTGCCGACGGAACAAGCGAGTATCCGATTCCGAGCATTGCGATTGATACGTATGCATATGCAGGCACTCCCTGAGGCGCAAATGTAATGATCAGATGCGACGCAAGTACGAGGGCAGAACCTACGATCATCCACAGTGTAGCCTTTCCTACCTTATCCACCAAGGCACCGAAAAGAGGCGTAAAGAGGATGGTAAAGAACGGAATCATTGCAAGAAGAAGCGTCGCGATGTCGAGATCCACGCCGAAAAGCGGAAGAAGGATCGACACTCCGAACTTCTTGAAACGGATCACACAGCAGTAGAATGTCACACAAAGCACCGCAATCATCAGGAATCGAGGATTGCTGAGCACCTTCCAGATATCGGAGAAACGGAATTTATCCTCCTCGGCTGTCTCCACCTTATCGGTAGTGCCGGCCTGCATGTCGAATTTCCTGTCCATTGCCACGAATACAGCCCAAAGGATCGCTCCTACGGCAAGTACAGCAAGACCGATGAGAGCAGGTTTATTTGTCTCCGACAATGTATATATCTCACCCAATGCCTTCTGACGAACGATCATCGGAGCCACAAGGATCGCCGTCGCCGTGCCGAAACGAGCGATGGCAAGCTGGAGTCCCATTGCAAGAGCCATGTTCCTTCCCTTGAACCACTTCGCGATAGAACGCGTCACCGACACTCCCGCAATCTCGCTGCCGAGACCGAAGAGCATACATCCGACGTACGCCACAGTCAACGACACAGAAGGTTCGAAGCCCGCAGAGATCGCGAACGTAACGAGAGCGGCGCCAAAGACCATCATTCCGACGAAGATGCTTCCCACGAGTCTTACACCGAACTTGTCAAGCAGGGCGCCGCATACGATGAGACCGCCCCAGATGCACAGGAACGAATATCCGCTGGAATAGAATCCGTAGTCCGCCATATCCCATCCGAGTTCAAGAGTCTGAGGATTCTTGAAGAGTTCGGACAGGGACGAAAACATATCGTCGAAGAAATATGAGGCGAACATAGGAACAACAAGGCACGCCAGCGCAAGCCAGCATGCCCATCTGTTGTCCCTGAGTGTATTTTTCAGGTTTGACATTATTTCTTGATGTTTGGAAGTTCAAGTCCGTAACCCTTCTTCTTGTCTTCAGCCTTGAGCCATACGCCGAGAATGAGCGCAAGAACGCCGAGCGAAGCGAAGATCAGCATCGGAAGTGTATAGCTGCCGGTCTTGTCGAGCGCATAACCGATGATGATAGGGAACGCCATGAGTCCGATGTTCTGGATCCAGAAGATCACCGAGTATGCTGAACCGAGATATCTGTCCTCTACGAGCTTTGGAACTGAAGGCCAGAGAGCCGCCGGAACCAATGAGAATGATACTCCGAGGAGTACGATTGCAGTATAGGCGATCGGTTTTGTAAGCGGAACGAGAGCGAAGATGAGATGACATACAGTCATAAGGAGAGCACCGCAGATAAGCATTGTAGCGCCCTTGCCTTTGTTGTCAAGGAATGCTCCAAGGAATGGAGTAAGCACCATTGCTCCGATAGGGAACCATGAGAAGAGACCGGCTGCAGCGTCTGTCGAAAGACCGAGATTGCTCTCGAGCATACCTGTAGCGAACTTCTGGAATGGGAAGATTGCAGAATAATAAAGTACGCAAAGACCTGCAACGATGAGGAATGTCTTGCTTGTGAAAAGCTTGCCGATGTCGCTCACCTTGAAAGGATCCTCTGCCTCCTCCTCTACAAGACCCTGCTGCGCCTCGAGCTTCTTATCCATGAATGTGAACACAGTGTATGCGATAAGACCGATGAGAAGAAGGATTGTACATACGAGAACAGGAGTTACGACTGTAGGCATTGTCTCGTTGAGGTATGTCGAGAAGTATGGTGAAAGACGGAATACCGCGAATACTCCAAGACGTGCGATTGCCATCTCAAGACCCATTGCAAGCGCCATTTCCTTACCCTTGAACCATCTTGCGATAGCCTTTGAAACTGTCACACCTGCCATCTCCACACCGCAACCGAAGATCATGAATCCTACTGACGCGAGCTTGGCTGTCGCCGGGAAACTTGTCCAGAAAGAACTGAGGAAACCGTAAAGTGCGCTGTCCTGTGAGAACCAGTCGCTCAAAGCGTAAAGTTTGATTGCAGCACCCACAACCATCACCGAAGCAGAAAGGATACCTGTAAATCTGATACCCATCTTATCGAGGATGATACCTGCGAAGATAAGGAAGAACGCGAATACATTAAGGAAATACTCTGAACTGCAGAATGTACCGTAAGCCTCTGCAGACCAGCCCTTTGTAGTCTCCAACAATGTGGAAAGAGGAGACAGGACGTCCACGAACATGTATGCGAAGAACATCATGGACGCAACAAGAACCAAAGCAGTCCACCTTGCAGCGAAACTGTCGTTCAAGTACTTTTTGATTGTCTGTGTCATAATATTGATTGTTTGATAAATTCACGTGACACTGCTGCACTCATGCCGTTCCGGCAGAGCAAAGCGAGTGGAGAAATCTTTGCAAAGATAGCGTTTTTTAGTACCTTCGCAAATTCAAACACCAGTGTCTGATGAGCGATACGACATATACAATTCTTGACAAGGTAAACTCCCCTGCAGATATCAAGAGCCTCGGTATAGAGGATCTGAAGGTACTCTGTCAGGAGATCCGTCAGTACATGATCGAATGCTGCGCGGTGAACCCGGGCCATCTCGGACCGAGTCTCGGAGCTGTAGAGCTCGTGGTAGGTCTGCATTACGTGTTCGATGCACCGGAGGACAAGATCGTCTTCGACGTAGGACATCAGGCATATGCGCACAAGATCATCACCGGCAGACGCGAGGCATTCAGGCTCAACCGCACCAAAGAAGGCATCAGCGGCTTCCCGAAACGTTCGGAAAGCGAATTTGACGCTTTCGGCGTAGGACATTCGTCCACATCGGTATCGGCGGCTCTCGGATTTGCCGAAGCCGCGAAACTTCAGGGCCAGCAGCACAAGTCCATAGCGCTCATCGGCGACGGTTCGCTCACCGGAGGTCTTGCATTCGAAGGCCTGAACAACGCCGGAGCAAGCAAAAGCGACATTCTCGTCATTCTCAACGACAACAACATATCTATCGACCGCAACGTAGGAGCAGTACACAACTACCTTCTCCGAATGACCACAAACCCAGGCTACAACAAGGCAAAGAAGCGCATCTGGGACAGACTCGGAGACAACTGGTTCAGGAAAATGATCCAGAAGATCGTTGTGACCACAAAATCGCACCTTGTCAGCGACAGCGGCGGCCACCTTTTCCAGGCGATGGGATTCAGATATTTCGGTCCTGTCGACGGCAATGACATTGCACAGGTGATCGATGCACTGAGCCGACTCAAGGAGCTCAACGGTCCGCTTCTCCTTCACACCCTTACCAAGAAAGGCAAGGGCTACGCACCGGCCGAAGCGAACCAGACAATCTGGCATGCCCCGGGTGCATTCGATCCGGAAACCGGCGAAAGAATAAAGACAGACACCAACATCAGCCGTTATCAGGACGTGTTCGGTGAAGTCCTTCTCGACCTCGCCCGAAAGAACGACAGGATTGTCGGCATCACCCCTGCAATGGCATCAGGCTGCGGCATGAACATGCTGGCGAAGGCAATGCCGGAGAGATTCTACGACGTCGGCATCGAAGAGGAGCATGCAGTGACATTTGCAGCAGGACTCGCAGCGGGCGGAATGAAGCCGTTCTGCAACATATATTCGTCATTCTCTCAGAGAGCATACGACCAGATCATCCATGACGTGGCACTTCAGGGACTTCCTGTTGTCATCTGCCTCGACCGCGGAGGTCTTGTAGGAGAAGACGGCGCCACACATCACGGCTGCTACGACATGTCCATCTACAGAAGCATCCCTGGAGCAGTAATCGCAGCACCGAAGGACGAGATCGAACTGAAGGACATGATGTATTCGGCGATGCTTTCAGCAACCGGCCCATACATTATAAGGTATCCGCGAGGCTACGGTGAAGGCGTCGACTGGAAGAATCATGAATATTCTGCCATTGAAACAGGCAAGGGAGAAAAGCTCATGGACGGCAGCAAAGTCGCTGTGATCTGCGCCGGCCCTTCATCGAACAGAGCCCTCGAGGCGGCCTCGGAACTCAAGGCGGAAGGTAGCGAAAATCCTTCTATATATAATATAAGGTATATAAAGCCTCTCGACACTGCACTTATCGACAGGATTTGCGCAGTGCACGGAACGATCATCACCGTTGAGGACGGCACTGTATTGGGCGGCCTTCACGGAGCAGTCGCAGAATACGTGTCTGCAAACCACCCTTCAGTGAAGGTTGTTCCGGTAGGAATCCCTGACAGATACATCTCCCAGGGCACACAGGAAGAGCTGAGAGAGGAATGCGGATTATCGAAGGATAGGATAAAGGATACAATCAGCTGTGAACTGCAGATTTTTTCAAAAAAAGATTAAAAAGTTTTGGAGATATAAAAATAATACCTATCTTTGCAATCCCAAATCAAGAGAAGCACTCTCAAGACAAGGGAAAACAATTTTGCCGATGTAGCTCAGTTGGCCAGAGCACGTGATTTGTAATCTCGGGGTCGTGGGTTCGATTCCCTCCATCGGCTCAAAAGTTCTTAGGAATTTTGGGAGAATACCAGAGTGGCCAAATGGGGCAGACTGTAAATCTGCTGGTTTATACCTTCGGTGGTTCGAATCCATCTTCTCCCACCAGAAGCCCGACACTTACGAGATCGGGCTTTTGTTTTGAAAAGCGGAAGTAGCTCAGTCGGTAGAGCATCAGCCTTCCAAGCTGAGGGTCGCGGGTTCGAACCTCGTCTTCCGCTCCAACTACGCCAGTGTAGCTCAGGGGTAGAGCGCTTCCTTGGTAAGGAAGAGGT
>JBGVEY010000031.1:0-12451 GCA_045120635.1 Candidatus Cryptobacteroides sp. | reverse complement strand
GCACGGGGTTCATTGTTGCGATGATTTACCTCGATGACCCTCGCATTGGATTTCCCTTTATAACACATACCTCTCAAAGGACATTTAGAGCAGTCTTTTGCACGATATACGCTTTTGGTGGACTCATAGCCAAGTTCACTGGTCTCCTTTTTTGTTCCTTTGACTATCAAAATAATAGCTATATTTTTATGCCCTTATACCAAGAGGGAGGATAGTAGTGATTGCGGAGGCATGTCCACCCTCGGACATGGGTGAGGCCACTGAAAAACTATATGAAAGACATTGTCTTGTAATCAAGATAGTGTCTTCTTTTTTTGCTTCTCTGATAAAGTTTTCGTATCTTTAAGTGTTGATTTACAATAGGTTATGCTTAATACTCAAGGAGAAATAAAGTTTAGTGAATATGCTGTTTTGTATGACATGCTTATTCCAGCGGACAATAAATATAGACTTATCGATGAACTAATCGACTTCAGCTTCATTTACGAAGAACTTAGGGATAAGTATTGTTTAGACAATGGTAGAAAGGCTGCTGATCCAATCATGCTTTTCAAGTATCTCATGATAAAGGTCATTGACAACTTCTCCGATGTGGACGTTGTAGAACACTCTCGTTACGATCTATCATATAAGCGTTTTCTTGGCCTAATACCAGAGGATAATGTTATTGATCCAAGCCTTCTCACAAAGTTCCGACGTCAAAGATTGAAGGATGTAAATCTCCTTGATATGCTGATATCAAAGACTGTTGGTGTCGCGATTGAAAAAGGTATTATCACAAGTAAGTCTATCATTGTTGATGCTACCCACACAATATCAAGGGCCAATCCGCTCGCTCCAATTGATGTCCTTAAACATAGGAGTAGAACATTACGTACACGAATCAAAGATTGGGATAATGAATATGAAGACAAATTACCATTGTATAATCATAATGTTAGACTCCAAGATGAGTTGACAGATTGTGAAACATTGATGGAGTATGTTGCGTCGGATCCGATATTGTCTAATAATCCTGCACTTAAGGAGAGTATCAACTATCTTGCAGAAGCTATCGATGATATCCACTCTCATACTCCAATTTCTCATGACAAGGATGCAAGAGTTGGACACAAGTCTGCAGAGACGTCGTTCTTAGGATATAAGACTCATATAGCAATCACTCCTGAAAGGATAATCACCGCTGCGGCTGTAACCACAGGAGAGAAGTCAGACGGGAAGCAATTGCCAACACTGCTTCAGAAGACAGAAGATAATGGATTGGAAATTGACACAATAATCGGAGATGCAGCATATTCTGGGAAAGATAACCTGGTAATGGCTAATGAAAAAGATATCACGGTGGTTGCCAAGTTAAATCCAATGATAACCCAAGGTCACAAATTAAAGAAATCTCCATTAGATGACTTGTTCTCATACAACAAAGATGCAGATAGATATATTTGTCCGATGGGAGTAATGTCAGCTAAGGGACGAGAGGTAGAAAAATCGAGCAATCAAAATACTAATCGAGTTGTTAGGTATTGTTGGAGTCACAGAAAATGTCAAATATGCAAAATGCGAGAAGAGTGTATCGGAACTTCTACCAGAAAACGTATTGATATACGAATTGTCTCGAATGAACACAAAGAGCAAATGGCGTTTCAAAATACGCCTGAGTTCAGAAGGTTGTCAAAAGAAAGATATAAGATTGAGGCGAAGAATGCCGAATTGAAAAACGTACATGGATACACAAGAGCTGAGTCCTTCGGGATATCAGCTATGGAGTTGCAGGGTGCTGTCACACTATTTGTCGTAAATCTGAAGAGAATAATGAAAATAATGGGGAAATAGAGAGAAATCTCTAGAAATACTGGAAAATTAGATAAAATAACCCTTTGAGAATCGCAAATCCATAATGGAAATCAAAATCTCAAAGGGTTATTCATCTATGCGATTCTCAGACACGTAAATTGTGAGGACCTTTTTCAGTGGCCTCGACATGGGTAGGGGGAGGGGCCCGACGGAGACAAGTGGTCGCTAGACCACGCAGGATACGTTGGGAGGGGCCGGAGTGAGCGAAGCGAACGGAGTCCTCCGCAATCACTGCTATCCTCCCGGTGCAATATAAAATGAAAAAAGAGGCTAACCTTTTTAGTCAGCCATTTTTCTATTTGCCATACAAGTCCTTTCGTGACTGAGGTCCATGCCCTTTCCAGACATTAGGATCGTCGACCCACGCCTCAAGAATACGCTTCTTTCCGTTCATCACATTGCTCTCCAGAAACTTCATCTGAAGGTCGACAGTGCTGGCCATAGAACCGGCCACCTCGTGACCGTAACCCACGAAATGGTACATATTATAGTTGTAGTCGAACTTCTTGAATCTCTCCACAAGCTTGCCCGCTCCAAAGAGACCGAGGTTGAAGACTGCGATCTGCTTGTAAGGCACAAGCTCGTCTATCGTACCGTGAAGCATGAGTGTCGGTGCGGGTGCATGTTTCTTGTAGTCAACCTTTCCTTCGCGTGAAAGGATCGCTCCGGCGAATGACATCACGCCTGCATATCTGAAACCTTCGGGAAGTTCTGCAGTCCATGATGTTTCATTGCAGATTTCATATTCGGCCTGCATCGAGATGAGTGCGCCTGCAGATGATCCTGAAATCACAAGGTTGCCCGGGTCTACACCCAACTGATCAGCGTTTTCGACGATGAAGCTTGTGGCGCTGTAAAGGTCTTCCACACCCATGTGGATGGCTTTGTCAAGCACATTTACCTGTGCAATTCCAACCTTGTTGCTGCCTTTGAGTCCGAGACGGTAATCGATGGAAATGATTCTGTATCCATTGTCGGTCATTGTCTTGAACCAAGGGAGGTAGCTCTGGTCGTCTCTTGTGCCTCTGATGAAACCGCCTCCGAAAAGGAATATTACAGTCGGCTTCTCATTTTCGCCGATCATTGTCTGGCTTCCTTTGGCTGGGTTGTATACATCAAGGAAAAGGTCGCATGTATCTCTTTTCGCGAACATGTATGTGCCGTCCGGAGTGATTACCGGCTCGTCTGCAAACGCTGCAGTAAATGCGGCGAACAATGTTATTGCAATAAGTGTAAGTTTTTTCATAATTATTCCTGTGAGATTAGTTTTTCTGATGGGATGAGTCTCTTGATCGCCTTCATGTGGCCGAAGAAACGGAATGCGATGACTCTGAATACTGTGTAGATCGGAATCGCCACAATCATTGCCAACGGGCCTCCGAGTGTACCTACAATAAGAAGGACGATAAAGATCTCAAGTGGCTTTGACTTGATGCTTGTCGAGTAGATGAGCGGCTGATAAAGGAAATTGTCGATCAGCTGGGTGAAGCAGAAAATCGCTATCAGTACTGCCGTGAATGCCCAGAATCCCAAATCAAGACCGATCGCAGAAGTGCTGCTGTATCTTATTATAAGTCCCAGAACTGTTCCCAATGCACCTCCGAGGAACGGTCCCACATATGGGATTACGTTGAATATTCCTGTCATGAAGGCGATACCGAGGGCGGCATGTATTCCGAGGCGTGCGACCAGCCACAGACCGACAAAGTTGATCAAGGCTACTCCGAGGACCTCAATGGTTACGCCTATGAAATAGCGTGAAAGCAGGTGTTCGATGTCGTCAATTGCCTTTTCTGTGGTCTTCTCGAATCGGTCCGGCACCATCGCGCAGATGATTTCTGTAAAGAGACCGTCATCCTTTATGAAGAAGAAACCGATGAATGCTACTGAGAAAATGCCGATACAGAAACTTGTGAGCATGGATGCGGCCGATCCGATGATCGATGAGAATGCAGATACGTTGAATATCTTCTGCACCTCCTGGCCGATCACGACCTCGATTCTGAAATCACTGCCGAGGTTCGGAAAACATTCCCTAAGATATGTGTTGAGGTCGTTGAGAGGGACCGCCATACTTCTTGCCGTCTGTTCGATGTTGGTCATCGACACATCCTTGATGATGCTCGTGATGAGAGGCACTACCAGGGAAAGTACGGTAAGTATACCACCGATGACAACAACCAGTGACAATGCTGCAAGCACCCATGAAGGTGCATGCTTTCCGCGGATTCCGATTTTCCGGAAAAAGCCCATGACAGGCTTTGCGATCAGTGAGACTACGACTGCGATGAGGATATATCCGAGTACGCTCCTGAGGGACCAGCATAGAAGTCCTGCAATGCAGACAGCCGCGGCTATCAGGATGTACTTCGCGAGTTTGTCGGTATATCTTTCGTTGTTCTCCATAATTATAGATTTGCTTCGATTTCGCTTGGGTGGTCAATCAGTGCGTAAGGAGAGTATCTCTCAAGTTCCTCGCGTGTCCTGAATCCCCAGGTAACTCCGATTGTGCGTACTCCTGCGCCGATTCCGGTCTGCATGTCCACATCCGAATCTCCGCAGTACACCACTTCCTCGGCGGTGATGCCCGGCATTCCTTCCATGGCTTCCGCAACGATCAGCGGATCCGGTTTGATCGGCTTTCCATCTCTCTGACCGAGAATTCTCACGAAATCATATTTTCCGAAGAATTTCTCTACAAGCTGCTCGGTGCCTTCCTGGTATTTGTTGGACGCTACCGCAAATCTGAGACCTTTTGCGGATAGAGTTTCAAGAGCCTCCATGATACCTTCGTAAGGCTTTGTGAAATCACATTTGTGTTCGTTGTAATAAGGTACGAAGATACTTCTCATCTTCGATACCATATCCTCGCTCCTGTGTCCTTCCGGCAGGGCTCCGCGGAAAAGATTGTCAATACCGCGGCCGACAAGCATATTGTATGCTTCAAGCGGCACAGTAGGGTAACCGCACTGCTCAAGGGCGTAGTTGCATGCGTTTGCAATGTCTTCGCGGGTATCTATCAACGTGCCGTCAAGGTCGAATATTACAAGTTTTGTCATAATTTGAAAAAATATTTTACATGTGCCGTATAATGGCACATTATGGGTCTATCTTTGCAGTAACAAAGGAACAATTAATACTTTAAGCCATGAATACAGACATCACAATTTCAAACCTGAGTTCAATGTTTTCATCAGAAGATTCTTTCAGAACATTCGTGGATATGGTCAATGAAATGGATCTTGAACTCATGGATATCACCCTTGCCTAATCGGTCCATTCAACTGTGATGCAATCCTTGCTCAGGCCGACGCGGATCTTGCCGCCGCTGTGCTTTCCTCCGTTCATTCTGTCTGTGATGATCACCTCGGATACGGGATCTTCAATGTATTTCTGAACGGCTCTCTTGAGCGGTCTTGCGCCAAATTTCGGATCAAAGCCGGCATCTGCGACAAACTTCCTTGCAGCCGGTGTGACATTCAGTTCGAAACCTGCTTCAGCAACTCTAGACCTGAGGCCTTTGAGTTCAATGTCGATGATTTTCTCAATGTCGCTCCTTGTAAGCGAATTGAAGAATACCTGTTCGTCCACCCTGTTGATGAATTCCGGCGGGAATGCCTTCCTTACGGCCTTCTCAAGTACACCTTTCCTGTTGGAACTTATGTCCTTTCCTGCAGTAGTGAAACCGACGCCGTTACCGTAGTCATCCAGTTCGCGGCTTCCTACGTTCGATGTCATTATGACAATGGTGTTTCTGAAACTTACTGTTCTTCCGTTGCTGTCCGTCAGGCGTCCTTCGTCCATCACCTGAAGCAGAAGGTTGAATACATCAGGATGTGCCTTCTCGATTTCATCAAGCAGAACCACGCAATACGGCTTCTGTCTGACCCTCTCGCTCAACTGTCCTCCTTCCTCGTGTCCGACATATCCCGGAGGCGCTCCGATCAGTCGCGATACATTGAATTTCTCCATGTATTCGCTCATGTCGATACGGATCATATTGTCCTCTGAATCAAACAGATATTCGGCGAGAGACTTGGCGAGCTGTGTCTTTCCGACTCCTGTCGGTCCGAAGAAAAGGAAGGTTCCGATCGGCTTTCCTGGATCCTTTATTCCGGCTCTGTTGCGCTGGATTGCGCGCACGACTTTTTCAATGGCGTCGTCCTGACCGATGATTCTGCCTTTGAGCTTGTTCTTCATCTTCAGGAGCTTGCCTCCCTCGCTTTCTGCGACCCTTCCCGAAGGGATTCCAGTCATCTTGGAAATGACGGCTGCCACATCTTCGGCGCTTACTCTGCCGGTTCTCTTAGGATTTTTGAGCCTTACCATTGAACCCGCTTCGTCCATTGCGTCGATTGCCTTGTCCGGAAGGCATCTGTCAGTGATGTATCTTTCCGACATCCTGACGCACGCCTCGATCGCCTCGTCTGTATAAATGACGTTGTGATGCTTCTCGTAATTGGTCTTCAGACGCGTGAGAATGGAGATCGTATGAGGAATGTCGGTGTGCTCGACAGTGATTTTCTGGAATCTTCTGTCAAGGGCTCCGTCCTTTTCCACGATCTTTCTGAATTCGTCAAGCGTAGTGGCTCCGATGCACTGGATGTCGCCTCGTGCAAGGGCCGGCTTGAGCATGTTTGCAGCGTCAAGACTGCCTGAGGCTCCGCCTGCTCCGACTATGGTATGGAACTCGTCGATGAACAGAATCACATCAGGATTGTCAGCTACCTCCTTGATGATGCTCTTGAGCCTCTTTTCGAAATCTCCGCGGTATTTCGTGCCCGCTACGATTGAGCCTAAGTCCAAAGAAATCAATCGTTTGCCTGCAAGCACAGGAGGGATGTCGTCATTGGCGATCTTGATCGCGATACCCTCGACGATGGCCGATTTTCCGACTCCAGGATCACCCACGAGCATAGGGTTGTTCTTGCGCCTTCTTCCGAGAATCTGGATCACTCTCTGGATCTCGTCTTCTCTTCCTACGAGCGGGTCAAGCTTGCCTTCCTTCGCCGCTTTTGTTATGTCGTATCCGAATTCCTCGAGAGGGGAGATCTGAGATTCCTCTTCCTGTTTCTGCTCGGCTGCGTGGATATGTATCTGAGGCGTCTCCTGCTCTTTTTCCTCCGGTTCGTCATCTCCTCTGTCGAGCATATGATTGCGGTCGAGGTATCTGAAAATGTAGCCGTAATCGACACCCGTGTCGCGGAGATATGAACTTCCGTATGAACCGGCCGCCCTGCAGATAGCCAGCAGAAGATGCTGAGGTCCCGCCTCCTTGCTTCTGACCTTTGTGGCCTCAAGGATGGTGAAGCTCAATACGTTCTGAGCACCTCGTGAAAAACTGATGTTTTCAAGTTCCGAATATGGGATGTGCTCGTTGGTAAATATATGACTGTCAATGAATTGTTTGAGTTCTTCGAGGTCTGTGCCCACTCCGAGAAGAGCGTCTGCCGCAGAGTTTTCGCGATGGCGCAGAATGCCCAGGAGCAGGTGGTCCGGAGCTATTCCGTAGCTGCCTGTCCTCATGGCTTCTTCGCGGGAATAATTTATGATGGAGTTCAGTTGGTCTGATATCCTAATTTCCATGCTAATTTCTTTCTTTTGATTGCACAAAATTACTAAAATTTTCGTAACTTTGCCAAGATATAATTTAAGAAAGATATATGAGTGAGAATATTGAAAATGAAGTTAAGACCGGAAGGATCGAGCAGGTGAATATCGACCAGCAGATGAGGAGTGCGTATATTGACTACTCCATGTCTGTAATCGTGTCACGTGCCCTCCCTGATGTGCGTGACGGTTTCAAACCGGTACACAGAAGAGTCCTTTTCGGTATGGACGGACTTGGATTGAGACATACAAGCCAGACAAAGAAGTCTGCCCGTATTGTCGGTGAGGTGCTCGGTAAGTATCATCCACATGGTGACTCAAGCGTTTACGACGCGATGGCGCGTATGGCTCAGGATTGGAGCCTCAGGTATCCGCTTGTGTTCGGCCAGGGTAACTTCGGTTCCATGGACGGTGACCCGGTGGCTGCGATGCGATATACCGAGGCGAAATTGTCGAAGCTTTCAGATGAGGTCCTTGCTGACCTTGAAAAGGATACTGTAGATTTCCAGAACAACTTTGACGACTCTTTGCAGGAGCCTACAGTGCTCCCTACAAAGGTTCCGCTTCTTCTCCTGAACGGTTCGTCAGGTATTGCTGTCGGTATGGCGACAAACATGGCGCCGCACAATCTCAGTGAGTGCTGTGATGCCATCTGCGCGTATATTGACAATCCTGAGATTACTGTCGAGGAGCTTATGCACTACGTCAAGGGTCCGGATTTCCCTACAGGCGGTATCATCCAGGGCCGTCAGGGTATCAAGGATGCATTTGAGACAGGCCGTGGCCGTATCGTGATCCGTTCGAAGACTGATATCGAGGTGAGCGATTCGGGCCGTGAAACCATCGTTGTTACTGAGATTCCTTACATGGTCAACAAGCGTGAGATGATCGAGAAGATCGCCGAGCTTGTCGAGAACAAGAGAATCGAAGGCATTTCATACATCAACGATGAGACAACCATGAAGGGTGTACGCATCGTGATCAAGCTCAAGAAGGACGCGAACTCGAATGTAGTGTTGAACACACTCTTCAAGTATACTCCGCTTCAGTCAAGCTTTTCTGTGAACAACGTCGCTCTTGTGAACGGCCGTCCGCGTACATTGAACCTCAAGGATCTTATCAAATACTTCGTAAGACACCGTCATGAGGTGATCCTCCGCAGAACCAAGTTCGATCTCGAGAAGGCTCAGAAGAGAGCGCATATTCTAGAAGGTCTCCTCAAGGCTCTTGATGTCATCGATGAAATCATCAGAATCATCCGTGCATCCAAGTCTGTCGATGACGCAAAGAACGAGCTCATGCAGACATTCGCATTCTCAGAGGCGCAGGCAACTGCAATCGTCGAGATGCGTCTCCGTCAGCTCACAGGACTCGAGAGAGAGAAGCTTCAGAACGAGTACGACGAACTCATGAAGTTCATCAGATACTGCGAGGACGTTCTTGCAAACGAGAGCATGCAGTTCGCGATCATCAAGGATGAGACTCTTGAGATGAAGGAGAAGTACGGCGACGAGAGAAGAACAGAGATTGCGCTTTCTGCAGAGGAGTTCAATCCTGAGGACTTCTACGCTGACGAGGATGTTGTTATCACAATCTCGCATCTCGGATACATCAAGAGAACATCTCTTACAGAATACAAGACACAGAACAGAGGTGGTGTCGGAATGAAGGGCAGCGCAACCCGCGACGAGGATTTCATCGAGCATATCTATGTTGCGAACATGCACAGCACAATGCTTCTCTTCACTCAGAACGGCCGTTGCTACTGGCTCAAGGTTTACGAGATTCCGGAAGGTTCGCGTGCTTCAAAGGGCCGTGCTATCCAGAACGTCATCAACATCGAGCCGGATGACAAGATCAAGACATACCTCAATGTGAAGAACCTCAAGGACGAGGAGTATGTAAACAACAATTACATCGTTCTCGGTACCAAGAGAGGTATCATCAAGAAGACATCGCTTGAGGCATACTCAAGACCTCGTACCAACGGTGTCATCGCGATTACAGTACGAGAGGGTGACGAACTCCTCGATGCTGTGATGACAAACGGAAACAGCGAAATCCTCCTCGCAGGACGCAACGGACGTTGCTGCCGCTTCGATGAGAATGACGCAAGAGCGCTCGGAAGAACAGCTTCAGGTGTCCGTGGTATAAATATTGATGAGGATGATGAGGTTATCGGAATGATCACTTATGATCCGAATGCAGAGGATGCGTCGGCTCATTCTATTCTCGTTGTCAGCGAAAACGGTTACGGAAAACGTTCTGATTTCGAGGAATATCGTAAGACAAACAGAGGTAGCAAGGGTGTCAAGACTCTGAATATCACAGATAAGACTGGTGCGTTGGTTGCCATGAAGAACGTAACCGATGAGAATGACCTCATGATCATCAACCGTTCAGGCCTTACAATCCGTATGGCGGTTTCCGACATCAGGGTAGCTGGTCGTGCAACTCAGGGTGTGCGCCTCATCAACATCAAGGAAGGTGACTCGATCGCGGCGGTATCCGCTGTAAACAAGAGCGAGGATGAGACAACAGTCGCACTTGATACTCAGGAGGCACCGGTAGAGAATAATGACTAATTTTTACTTAATACTATTTCAATTATGAAAAAAATTTTGATCGCGTTGGCAGTTCTCCTCGCAGTGCAGGTGGCTGATGCACAGGTAAAGACTCCAGATGCAGCAAAGAAGGCTCTTGACAAGGCAGTTGCTGCTTCACAGGATGCAAAGAAGGCTACTAAGGTAGCAACATGGCTCAAGCTCGCTACATCTTATATGGATGCATATTCTGCTCCTGCGGGTGCAGCTTGGATCGGTGCAACAAAGCAGGACCTTGCTCTCGTTATGCCAGGTGTACAGCCTCTTTCTTCTGCTCAGGTAGACCTCGGTGGCGAACCATGCATCAAGGAAGTATATGAGGACAAGGAGTTCTATTTCAATCAGGCTGGCCAGCTCATCCTTATCGACGTAACCAAGCCGGTTGTCGAGAATGCACTTTGGAATGCACGTGAGGCATATGTAAAGGCATTTGAGGTTGACGTTAAGAAGTCAAAGGAAAAAGATATCAAAGAAGGTCTCGACAATATTTCAAAGAAGCTCTTTGAGGATGGTATGAACGAGTATACTCTCGGCAACCTTCAGGCTTCATGCGATCTTCTTGGTCTTGCTGCAGAAGCTGCGGCAACAGCTCCACTTTCGAAGATTGACACAACATCTCTTTACAATGCAGGTTTCATCGCTTGGTCACTCAAGGATTTCAACACTGCAAAGAAGCACTTCGAGGCATGTCTTGCAGTAAACTACTACTATGAGGATGGTGAGGTGTTCGCAAGACTTGCAGACGTATACACTAACCTTGGTGACGATGCAGCTGCAGGTAAGATCCTTGAGGATGGTTTCGTGAAGTTCCCGCAGAGCCAGAGCATCCTTATCGGTCTTATCAACTACTATATGACTAAGAGCGAGAACCCTAACCGTCTTTTCGAACTTATTACACTTGCTAAGAAGAACGAGCCTAACAACCCGTCACTTCCTTACGTTGAGGGTAACATCTTCGTTGAGTTGAGAAAGGCTGATCCTGAAAATGCTGAGACATACGTAGCTAAGGCATGCGAGGCTTATGACTCATGTGCAGCTGTAGATCCTAACTATGAGTATGGTTACATCGGTAAGGGTATCATGTACTACAACATCGCTATCGAACTTCAGGAGGCTGCTGCAGCTGAGCTTGACGACGCTAAGTGGGTACAGCTCAACAAGCAGTTCACAGTGGCTCTCAAGAATGCTCTTGAGCCATTCGAGAAGGCATACAACACATCAAAGGATGAGTCTCTCAAGGTTAACATCGCTGAGTACCTCAAGAACATCTACTACCGTTTCTCAAGCGACGGTCCGGAGTGGGAAGAGGGATACAACAAGTACAACGAGGTTGTTAAGACAGGTAAGGCTCTCTAATCGATCCGATCAATAAATGAAAAAAGGGGATGACTAATAAGGTCATCTCCTTTTTTCTTTATATATGACGACAGTGGCGGTAGGGTAAGTTTGGCTTGGTTCCGTCGGAACAAGTTCCGACTCCATCCCTCCCAACGCTTCGCGTCGGGCCCCCTCCCGTTCACGAGGCCACGGGCGGCCACGCCATCCAAACTTACCCTACCGCCACTTCAGAGCGTACCAGATAGCCTTTGGATATCATTTTCCGGATATTATGAGCGACGGCTATCGCGGTGAACTCTGCATTTACAAGTCGCTTACCTCTGTATCTGAACCTCTTGAAGTGATTATCGTTCTTGATTTGACCGAACACAGCCTCGGCATCAGCCAGACGGTTCTTTCTGAACAGGTTGATTGTATTGAAGTCAGGGCGCAGCATGCCGCTCAGCCACATGAAGTTCATGTCACGTTTGAGCAGAGCTTCCATCTTGCGTCCGGAGTGGATGTTCTGGAGATATGCGTAAAGAATGACCTTCAACAGCATGCGTGGAGAAAAGCTGCTTGCGCCGCCACCTTTATATGTAGCTTCGATTGCACTGATGTCAAGATGCTCAACAATAGCATCAAGGACGCGTACAGGATCATTTTCGGGGATAAAGTCACCGATACAGTGAGGAAAAAGAAGAGAATCGTTCTGATTGTACGATTTATATGTTACCTTTGCCATGTTATGAAAGTGTTGTATATGTTTTTATTCGCACTTTAAATATAGCAAAACTTTCTGATATAAACAATAGCTATTCTTTTGACTATCAAAAGAATAGCTATTGTTTACACCCTTATGCCAAGAGGGTGGATAGTAGTGATTGCGGAGGCATGTCCACCCCCGGACACATCATTTGGGCAGGGGGAGGGGCCGGAGTGAGCGAAGCGAACGGAGTCCTCCGCAATCACTGCTATCCTCCCGGTGCAATATAAAAACGAAAAGAGGCTAACCATCAAAGTCTAATTGACTTTTTAGTCTCATCTTATTATAATGGTCACCCCTG
>JBGVEY010000030.1:0-70004 GCA_045120635.1 Candidatus Cryptobacteroides sp. | reverse complement strand
ATTGTATAATAATTATAAATTTCTAAGCTTGTCTCTGACACTTCATAATTCCTTTCAAAAGAATTAACGCTTCTCGATAAATTGTATTTTTTCTCGGTACTTGCTTGTACAGTTTCCAGTCTTTTCAATGAACTTGTTGTTTCTCTTGCGAGACCCGTTTTTGAATCGGGGTTGCAAAGGTAAGCATTATTTTTAAATCTCCAAATTTTTTCTCAAAAATTTTTCAATTTTCACTTTCCTGCTTCAGTCTGTTTAAGAACTTCAATTCCTTTACTTCCGTCCGTTTTTTGAACGGGGCTGCAAAGGTAAGCATTATTTTCGAATCTCCAAATCTTTTATCAAGTTTTTTTCAACTCTCTTTTCCTGCTTCAGTCTTTTTAAGAACTCTTGGTAACCCTTTTTCTCAAATGGGATTGCAAAGGTACGACATTTTCCCTTATTTCCAAATCTCCATACAACAATTTTTAAGCAGTTCAGCACTCGAAAGAGGGTTTTAGAGGGTTAACTAATTATGCATTAATATATTATACAATATGTTACATTTTTGTTAAGGGTTTTGTAACGCATCTGAAAGGCATAATTTCAGCTCATAAATAGCCTGAAATTGGGAGTAAAACTACGTACTGTAAGGATTAGGAGGGTTGTTTGCTTACAATTTGAAAGTAAAAAATATGAAATACGACTATTTGAGTAAGGGTTTGAGATTGCCACGTCGCTTCGCTCCTCGCAATGACGTGTGCTGACCTCGCAATGACGTGTAAGGGCCTCACAATGACGTGTGCTGGCCTCGCTGTGTGGCGTACGGACTTCGCTGTGTGGTGCAGTTATGAAGATTATTTATTATATTTGTGCGATATACATATATGATATATGGACAAGAAAGTAGTAATCATTCCAACGTATAACGAAAAGGAAAACATCGAGAAGATCATCAGGGCGGTATTTGGCCTGGAGGGAGAGTTTCATGTGCTTGTAATCGAGGACGGATCGCCGGACGGAACGGCCGATATCGTAAGAAGACTTCAGGGAGAGTTCGCCGACAAGCTTCATATGATCGAGAGAAAGGGCAAACTTGGTCTCGGCACAGCATATATTACCGGATTCAAATGGGCATGCGAGCAGAAGTACGACTATATCTTCGAGATGGACGCAGACTTTTCGCACAATCCAAATGACCTTCCAAGACTTTACCAGGCGTGCAAGGACGGCGCAGACCTCGCTATCGGCTCACGTTATTGCAACGGCATCAGTGTGATCAACTGGCCGATCGGCAGAGTGATCATGTCGTATTATGCTTCCGTATATGTACGCACCGTGCTCGGAATGAAGGTTTACGACACAACTGCCGGCTTCAAGTGCTACACAAGACAGGTTCTCGAGACAATCGACCTCGACAAGGTGCAGATGAAGGGTTACGGTTTCCAGATCGAGATGAAATATTCGACTTACAAGCTCGGATTCAAGATCAAGGAGGTTCCTATCATCTTCGTCGACAGAACCGAGGGCACATCCAAGATGAGCAGCGGTATCTTCGGCGAGGCCTTCTGGGGAGTGATGAAACTTAAGATGAGAAAAATCAGACCGAGAAAATAATGAAGTTCCTGCATAATGCCACCATCATCACCGCGGAGAAGGAAGCGGTGGGTTCGATTCTTATCAAGGACGGCAAAATCGATACTATTATATATAAGGAAGAGAGCGACTATGTTCTCAAGGTAATGGGCATCCTCAAAACCAAGCCGGAGGTTCTGGAACTGGAGGGCAAATGTGTGATGGCCGGCGGAATCGACGCTCATGTGCATTTCCGTGAGCCGGGACTCACCCACAAGGCGGATATGGAGACCGAATCACGCGCTGCAGCAGCGGGAGGTGTGACCTATGTGATCGATATGCCTAATACAAGTCCTGTAACGACTACTGCCGAGGCTCTCAAGGGAAAGATAGACCTTGCCAAGGGCAGAACCACAGGAAAAATCGCCTTCCATATCGGCGCTACCAATTCAAACGCTGAAGAAATCTGCAGATTGCTGACGGAAGGTGACGCTCAGACCGGCATTACACCGGACGACATCGCGGGTGTGAAGGTATTCATGGGTTCTTCTACAGGAAATATGCTCGTGGACGACGGCAGCACGCTGGACGGTCTTTTCGCTATCAAGGGTAAACCAGTGCTCGTGCACTGCGAGGACGAGGCTATCATCAAGGCGAACCTTGCAGCGGCGGTCGAGAAATACGGCGAGGACATTCCATTCCCTGAACACGAGAACATCAGAAGCCGTTTCGCATGTATCAAATCAAGCATCAAGGCTCTGGAGATGGCGATGAAACACGGCACTCAGCTGGTTCTCTGCCATATTTCCACAAAAGAGGAGATGGAGATGGTACGTGCCGCAAAGCTTAACAACCCTGATATCGTTGCGGAGACTTCATGTAACTATCTGTGGTTCAGCAACGAAGATTACAGCAGACTCGGAAGCAGGGTGAAATGCAACCCTTCCGTGAAGACTTCTGCAGACCGTGAGGCACTCAGACGCGGACTTGCCGAGGGTATAATCGATACAATCGGATCCGATCACGCTCCACATCTCTTGAGCGAGAAGGACGCAAAATACGGCAAGGCTCCTTCGGGACTCCCTACAATACAGCAGAGTCTCCCTGTTCTTCTTACCATCGCTGCACAGGAGGAGATTCCTCTCACACGAATTGCGAGTGTGTTCTCAGAGAAGGCTTCTGAAATCTATAAGCTGAATACCGGCAAGATCGCAGAAGGCTATGCTGCAGACCTTGTTATCTTCGACAAGGAGAAGGAGTTCACTGTAAAAGCCGAAGACCAGCACACAAAATGCGGCTGGTCTCCGTATGAGGGCGAGACTCTCAAGGGAGTCATCGAGACTGTCCTGATTGACGGCGAGTCTGTACTTTAGGCACTACCCTATTTCAGAAGTTTCAGTGCGATACGGCCACGCTCAAGGTCGACCGATGTGACCATGACCTTCACTTGCTGATGAAGTTTGACGATCTTTGACGGGTCCGCCATTCCTTTGACACCCATCTGAGAGGCATGTATCAGTCCGTTCGGTTTGATACCGAGGTCGACGAAGGCTCCGAAGGCTGTGATATTGGTCACGATGCCGGGAAGCTCCATGCCTGTAATAAGGTCGTCGATGGATTTTATATCATGAGAGAATTCGAATACCTGGGCTGACTCACGTGGGTCGCGTCCAGGTTTTTTCAATTCCGCGATGATGTCATTGATGGTCGGGAGGCCGAATTCACCTGTCACATATCTCGAGGCGTCGATCTTTGCACAGAGGTCGGCATTGCCCACGAGGTCCTTTGTGGAAACCTTGAGGTCTGCAGCCATCTTGTCCACGATGTGATATGCCTCCGGATGTACCGCTGAATTATCCAACGGATTTTCAGCACCTGCGATTCTGAGGAAGCCTGCGCACTGCTCGAAGGCCTTGTCGCCGAGTCGCTTCACCTTGAGGAGTTCCTTACGGCTGCGGTATGCTCCGTGGGCCACGCGATATTCGACGATGTTCTCCGCGAGGGTCGGTCCGATGCCGGAAACATAGCTCAGGAGATAGCTGCTGGCTGTATTGAGATTGACTCCGACGCTGTTTACGCAGCTTTCGACGGTATTGTCAAGCTTTTCTCTAAGGAGTCCCTGGTCCACATCGTGCTGATACTGGCCTACACCGAGGGACTTAGGGTCGATCTTCACCAATTCCGCAAGCGGGTCCATGAGTCTGCGGCCGATCGAAACAGCTCCGCGGACTGTCACGTCATATTCAGGGAATTCCTCACGTGCCACTTCCGATGCCGAGTAGATGGATGCGCCGTCTTCGCTTACTGTGAACACCCTCACGTTTTCCGGAAGGCGTACGCGTTTGATGAATTCCTCTGTTTCACGGCTTGCTGTTCCGTTACCGATGGCAATGACCTCGACACCGTATTTTTCTACCATTGCAGACACTGCCTGAATGGATTTTACCTTCTCAAGTACAGGAGGATGCGGGAAGATGGCCTCATTGTGCAGAAGGTTTCCCTGCTCATCGAGACATACTACCTTGCAGCCTGTTCTGAATCCAGGGTCGATCGCCATCACCCTCTTCTGTCCTACAGGAGGTGCAAGGAGGAGCTGACGGAGGTTTTCGCCGAAGATTCGCACTGATTCGATGTCCGCCTTTTCCTTTGCGTCCTTGATCACTTCATTGGTGATGGACGGTTCGAGAAGACGCTTGTAGGCATCATCGAAGGCCATATGAATGTGTTCCGCCAATGCCGGAGCGGGATAACGCTTCTCCTGACAGAAGTCGTAATATATCTTCTTGCCGCATTTCTCGGCGTCTGCGTCGATCTTCACTGAAAGGAAACCCTCCTCTTCCGCACGGAGGATGGCAAGGAGACGATGCGGTGCAATACGCTCGAGCGACTCCGAATAGTCGAAATAGCTTCTGTATTTCATCGCTTCCTGACCTGTCGCCTTCTTTGTCGCCTTGGTGACAATGCGGCGAGTCTTGAAGATCTGTCGTACGGTTTCACGGACAGATGCAGTTTCGCTGAGGCGCTCGGCGATGATGTCGCGTGCACCTGCCAATGCGTCGTCAACTGATGCGACCTTCGGTCCCACGTATTTCTTCGCTTCCGGCACAGGGTCGGTCAGAGCGACATTGTACATCTTGTCAGCCAACGGTTCAAGGCCTGCTTCCTTCGCCGCAGTCGCTCTTGTGCGGCGCTTCGGTTTATATGGAAGGTAGATATCCTCGAGTTCGCGGGTCTCTACGCATGCCTCGATACGTTTGCGGAGGTCCGGAGTCAACGCGCCGGCCTGCTCTATTGTCTCGAGAACAGTCGCCTTGCGCTTTTCCATTTCTGAATAGACGTCGGTCCAATGTCTGATTTCAGCGATTGCGACCTCGTCCAGACCGCCTGTGCGCTCCTTTCTGTATCGGCTGATGAACGGGATGGTTGCTCCATCGTCAAAAAGAGTGACACAGTTTTCAACCTGCCACTCCTTTACCTGCAGCTTCGCTGCTATTGCTTTGATGTATATTTGATTCATAGTTTTTATATTATAAGATGTCTCGACTCCCTTCGGTCGCTCGACATGACGGAGCTAGTCGTGACGGAGCTAGTCGTGAGACACCTGCTTCAACTGTTCACGGTATGACGAGAAGATCTTCGACTTCGAGATGAATCCCACGTAGGTTCTGTCTTCTGTCACCACCGGAAGGTTCCAGGCCCCCGTCTGTTCGAACTTCGACATCACACTGTCCATCTTTTCGTTGACATAGACATATGCAGGTGCCGACTTCATGAAGTTGTAGACGTGCATTGTGTCGTAGTTCTCGTATTTGAACATCTCGCTTCTGATGTCATCGAGGGAGACATAGCCCTGGAAATGGTTCTTCGAATCCACTACAGGGAATATGTTTCTCTTGGAATGTGCGACTGCGTCCACGAGTTCACGCATTGTGTAGTCGATCTGAACAGGAGCGAGGTCTGTCTCGATAAGATCGTTTGTCTTCAGGAGGGTGAGAACGGCCTGGTCACTGTCGTGAGTGAGGAGTTCGCCCTTCTTGGCGATTCGTTTCGTATAGATTGAATACGGCTCTATCGATCGTGCAGCCGCATATGAGATTGTCGCTGTGATGATGAGCGGAATGAGGAGTTCATATCCTCCGGTCATGTCCGCGATAAGGAAGATCGCAGTCATCGGAGCCTGCATGACGCCCGCCATGAGTCCGGCCATTCCCACAAGTACGAAGTTCTGTTCAGGTACCAGGGCACCTCCTGCAATGAGGTTGATGGTTCTTGAGACCACGAATCCCGCGATCGCACCGATGAAAAGCGTAGGACCGAATGTACCTCCGACTCCGCCACCTGCGTTTGTGAGTGACATTGAGAATACTTTGAGAAGGAGGATCATAAGGAAGAACACCGGTACCGACCATGTACCTCTCATGAAGAATGCAAGCACTGTCTGTCCTTCAAGGTTGATCATGCCTCCGTTGAGAAGTTCCCTGAGGTGTCCGTAACCCTCACCGAAGAGCGGCGGGAAAAGGAAGATGAGAAGTCCGAGGCAGGTCGCCGAGATAGCCCATCTTACGAAAGGTCCCTCTATGCTCTTGATCTTGTCTTCAAGCCAGAGTGTCATCCTTGTGAAATATACCGAGAATGCGGCACAGAAGAGGCCCAGGATGATGTAGAACGGAATATTTCCCATCGAGAACGGAGAAATCGTGCACTCGAACGGAGGTTTCATTCCGAGGAAGATATACGACACTACCGTTGCAGAGATTGTCGAAAGGAGCAACGGAAGGATTGATGTCATCGATATGTTGAAGAGCAGGATCTCCAGGGTGAAGAGGACACCCGCCAATGGGGCGTTGAAGATTCCCGACACCGCACCGGCCGCACCGCAGCCGAGTAGGATTGTCACATTCTTGTATGACAGTCCCATGTATCTTGCCACGTTGGAACCGATTGCCGCTCCTGTGTAGACGATCGGGGCCTCGGCTCCGACCGATCCTCCGAATCCGATAGTCACCGATGAGGCAAGCATAGATGTCCACATGTTGTGCGGCTTGATCTTGGATTCGTTCTTCGAGACAGCCTGCAGCACCTTTGTGACTCCGTGTCCGATGTTGTCCTTGACTATATATCTGACAAAAAGCATTGCGATGAGCATTCCGATTCCCGGATAGATGAGATGGAGAATGTTGTATGCACCGCGGTCTGACAATTCGATGAGATGGTGATGGATGAACTCGATGGAGAGTTTGAGAATTACGGCCGCAAGACCGCAGGCGATTCCGACCACCAGAGACAGGATCATCATGACGTTTTTCTCGGGAAGATTTCCGAGTGCACGTCTGATCGGGATGATTACCTTGTCTATAAAACTGTTGTGCTTCATAATAGCGGTCGTATCATGCAAATATAATGATTTAAACTGACGGACAAAAAAAGACCGGCATATTTCTGCCGGTCTTCGTATAGGGTTTTTGTAAATTACTCTCCGTCTGCTGAATCGTCGTCTCCGTTGGAGTACTGTGAGATGTTGTCATCAGGAAGTCCATCACCATCGTGTCCGTCTCCGTCATCTGTATCCTCACCGTCAAGCCAACGCTCGAGATCCTCAGCGTCGTCTGTCTTGACCTGAATCTTCACAAGGTAAATAGCATCTGTAATCTCGACTGTAACCGCATAGAAGCTTGTTCCATTAGGCTTGTCGTATTTTACGAGATCTGGAAAATAGTCGCTGTATCCCTTTGGGTACTTCTCTGCAAAAGCCGCTGCCAGTTCATCTGACATGTTCTCATAGCTTACTACCGCTCTCCTCTTAGTTACTGTTGACATATTTATTGAAATTTAGTTGCTGTTCTATGTAAAACCGAGTACAAGATTAGAACATTTTTTTTAAACGAGCAACATCATTCAAATATTTTTTATGTTTTTTGTCACTTGCCTCTTTTGAAGAAAAACGACTTCTGCTCCTTCTTCTTTTCCGTGTCTCGCTCAACGTACACAGTATCAAGATTTTTCGGGTCGAGACCTGTGTAGAACATCACAGAGGAGGTTGTCATAGGTGTCGGAGTGAAATCCTGCACCTGATCCATGTATAATCCCCTCAGAGCCGGATTCGATGCCAGACGCTTCATTTCACGCATTCCGCATCCAGGATGGCCGGAGATGAAATAAGGCACGAGTTCGCATTTGCGGCCGCTGCTGCGGACGATGTTGTCGAACTCTATGCGCAGGCGTTCGAAGAGTTTGAACGAAGGTTTCGCCATAAGTTTGAGGACGGCGTCTTCGGTATGTTCCGGCGCTACTTTGAGACGGCCGGATGTATGTTCGAGGATGAGCTCGCGAAGATATGGATATGATGTTTCGTCAATATATCCCCTCTCGTCGAGGAAGAGGTCATATCTGATGCCGCTGCCGATGTACGCATGTCTGATGCCCTTGACTTTGGATATTCTCTCATAAAGTTTGAGCAGACGCGCGTGTGAACGGTCCATGTTCTTGCACGGCGACGGGAAGAGGCAGGATTTACGGCGGCATTTGGCGCAGAGTTCAGGGTTCTTGCCCCTCATTCCGTACATATTGGCCGTCGGCGCACCTACATCGGAGATGTTTCCGGCAAAGCCCGGAAGCTGCGGAAGTGCGGATATTTCCTTGATGATGGATTCCTCGCTGCGCGACTGGATGAATTTGCCCTGATGCGCTGCGATTGTACAGAAGTTACATCCGCCGAAGCATCCACGGTGTGTATTGATCGAGAATTTGATCATCTCGAACGCAGGGATGTGCTTTCCCTTGTATCTCGGATGCGGCTGTTTTGTGTATGGAAGATCCCAGAATGAGTCCATTTCCTCCTGGGTTGCAAGAGGATAGGATGGATTTATCTGTACGAAGCCCTGCCCTACCGGCTCTACGAGTACCGGCTGTGTGAGCATGTTGGCATATGTCTCTATTATATGGAAGTTCTCGGCAAATGCCTTCTTGTCCTTGCAGCAACGCTCGTATGAGTGGAGGACCACTGCGTCCTTCTGGCGGCAACGTCCGTCCATATAGAAACCGAGCTGCGGGATCTTGCGGATGTCGTTGATGTTTCTGCCGGCCTCTATTGCCCTGGTGAGTTCGAGCATCGGTCTTTCTCCCATTCCGTAGCAGAGGAAATCCGCGCCGCTGTCCACCAGGATCGACGGTTTGAGGGAGTCCTGCCAGTAGTCATAATGAGTGAAGCGTCTGAGGGATGCCTCGATGCCGCCTATTACTACAGGGATGTCCGGATAGATTTCCTTGAGGATTTTCGAATATACGGTTACGGCATAGTCAGGTCTCTGGCCTGCACGTCCTTCAGGAGTGTAGGCGTCGTCGCTTCTGAGGCGCTTTGCTGCTGTGTAATGGTTCACCATCGAGTCCATTGCACCTGCATTGACACCGAAATAAAGACGCGGCGCTCCGAGTTTGCGGAAATCACGGAGGTCGTCACGCCAGTTCGGCTGCGGAACGACCGCAACTCTGTAGCCGTGTTTCTGGAGCCAGCGCGAAATGACTGCTGTACCGAATGACGGATGGTCCACGAATGCATCGCCTGTGAATATGATCACGTCGATGTAGTCCCATCCGAGGGCCTTGACCTCCTTTGCGGAGGTCGGAATCATGTATGTATTGTTCTCACTCATTGCGAGGGCAAAAATAATAAAAAAGACCGGAAGAAAAATTCCTCCGGTCTTCTATCGTATGTTATAACTGAATTACTCAGCTACGATCTCATACTTGAAAGTACCCTTGATATCCTTGTAGCACTTAACTGTAGCCTCGTATGTACCGAGCTCCTTAGCAGCCTCTACTGTGATATCCTTCTTGTCTACGTTAAGACCTGCAGCTACAAGAGCCTCAGCGAGCTGAGCTGTAGTAACTGAACCGTAGATCTTACCTGACTCGCTGACCTTAACAGCTACCTGTACAGTTGTCTCAGCAAGCTTAGCTGCGAGAGCCTCTGCATCAGCAACAAACTTAGCGATCTTGTGAGCTCTCTGACGAAGATTCTCAGCAAGTACCTTCTTTGCAGAAGGAGTAGCCATGATTGCGTAGCCCTGTGGGATAAGGTAGTTGACAGCGTATCCTGTCTTTACATTGACGATGTCGTCTGCGTGGCCAAGGTTAGCCACATCTTTCTTAAGAATAATCTCCATATTGCTGTCCTCCTTATTATTTCAAAAGGTCTGTTACGTATGGAAGAAGTGCAAGGTGTCTTGCTCTCTTCACTGCCTGAGCTACCTTTCTCTGGAACTTGAGTGAAGTACCAGTGAGACGACGAGGAAGGATCTTACCCTGCTCGTTAAGGAATCTCTTAAGGAACTCTGCGTCCTTGTAATCTACATACTTGATACCAGCCTTCTTGAAACGGCAGTATTTCTTCTTTCTAACCTCTACTGTAGGAGGGTTGAGATAACGGATTTCATTGTTCTGTGCCATAATTCAGTCCTCCTAATTATTTAGCCTGTTTGTTAGCTCTTCTCTTCTCAGCATATGCTACTGCATGCTTGTCCATTGCGAAAGTGAGGAATCGCATGATTCTCTCGTCGCGACGATACTGAGTCTCAAGTTTAGCTACCACCTGAGTGTCAGCCTTGAACTCGATAAGATAATAGAATCCTGTTGTCTTCTTCTGGATAGGGTAAGCGAGCTGCTTGAGACCCCAGTCCTCTTCGTACACGATCTCGCCGCCCTTAGCAACGATGTAATCGACGTACTTCTTTACCGCTTCCTTCATCTGAGCCTCAGACAAAACGGGAGTTGCAATGAAAACGGTTTCGTACTGTTTGATCATTTTGTTTGTAATTAATTGTTTTATAATAATTTGCGCCCATTCGGAAGTTCAAAACTCCACAAATGGGCTGCAAATATAGTGATTTTTATTTATTTAGCAAAACTATTTTGTAGGAATGTTCTCAAGAACAGCCTTGAGGAATTCCCAGCACTTCGCCACTGAAGGGATGTTCGCACGCTCGTCAGGTGAGTGAGGGCTCATGAGTGTAGGACCGCATGATACCATATCCCAGTGTGGGTATGCGCCGCTGAGGATACCGCACTCGAGACCTGCGTGGATCGCCATGACTGCAGGCTCCTTGCCGTACATGTCATTGTATACCTTCTTCATTGTAGCGAGAATCGCAGAGTCTGGGTTTGGTGCCCATCCTGAGTAACCGCCTGCGAATGATGTCTCGATGCCTGCGAGAGCGAAGATTGCCTCAAACTTGCCAGCAAGAGCATCCTTGGCTGTATCCACCGAGCTACGCATGAGAGTATTCACTGAGAACTGACCACCCTCGATCTTTACCATTGCGAGGTTGTTCGATGTTTCCACGAGACCTGCCATCTCGCTGCTCATACGCTCAACTCCGTCCGGACAAGCGATAATTGCGCGGACAAATCTGATTGCGTCAGCCTCCGGAACATATTTACACTCGTCGCCACCGCAGCACTCGCCTTCTGCGCACTCGTATGGCTTGAAGATGAACTCAGAATCAGGGTCGGTACCTGCATACTCTGCCTTGATCTCTGCTGCAACGCGTGCGAACGTTGCCTTCGCCGCCTCAACCTTGTCAGCAGGAACATATACAGTTGCGAAAGCCTCGCGTGGGATTGCATTTCTCAATGTACCACCCTCGAAATCAAGAAGTTTCACATCAGCCTCTGTCATGAGAGCGTAGAGGACACGTGCAGCAAGCTTGTTCGCATTACCTCTGTATAATATGATATCCATGCCTGAGTGACCACCCTTGAAGCCCTTTACTGCGAGTGACCAGCACTCCCAAGATTTGTCGTAGTCTGCAGGAACGTATGCAGCAGATGCTGAAGCGTCAAGACCTCCTGCGCATCCTACGTAAAGCTCACCCTCTGTCTCTGAGTCAAGGTTGATGAGGATATCGCCCTGGAGTACGCCTGGCTTGAGCGCCATTGCACCTGTCATACCTGTCTCCTCGTCGATTGTACAGAGAAGCTCGATCGGACCATGCTTAAGGTCTGAAGACTCGAGAACAGCCATCGCCATTGCGAGACCGAGTCCGTTGTCTGCTCCGAGGGTCGTACCCTTTGCCTTGACCCAATCGCCGTCGATATAAGTCTCGATCGGATCTTTCTCGAAGTCGTGGACTGTGTCCGCATTCTTCTGAGGAACCATATCGATATGTCCCTGAAGGATCACGCCCTTCATATTCTCGCAGCCTGGAGTCGCAGGCTTACGGATGATGATGTTGCCCACCTCGTCCTTGATTGTCTCAAGGCCGTGCGAGACACCCCAGTTATACATATATTCTACCGCAAGTTCTTCGTGCTTTGACGGACGAGGAATGCGTGTAAGTTCATAAAAATTCTTCCACACGATCTGTGGATCAAGATTTCTGATCATGGTGTATTACTTTAGATATTATTTTAGATTTACGTTTACCGGTACTGACGAGATGACGCCAAGCTGATAGACAGGAATACGTGTCTGAAGGAGGACGTCGACGCCTTCGATGAGCTTCACGGTACATACCGACGGAATGCGGTAGTAGACCGATGGTACGGCAGCCTTCTTTGCATCCTTCTCCGCAGGTGCGTCAAGGGTTGCAATTTCCTGAGGGATGAGTTCAAGAACGATAGGCTTTCCTGAAAGATTGTCCGCAGGAAGGAGTCCGGCTGCATCCGAAAGGCGGAACGCAATATATTTCTGACTCTCGCGCGATGCATCCGGAATAACCTCGAAGTTCTTCTTCTGAAGCTGAGTCTCCGAATATCCTGTGAACAATGTCATATATTCCTTCTCGAGACGTGTAAGTTCCTCGATCGCCGCTGCCATTGCCTCGCCGCTGTATGTTGCGTCAGTGTCTCCTGTAACGATCTGGAGGCGCTGCTTGCGGATGTTGAGAATCATCTCCGCTGTCTCTGCAGCCTTCTTTTCCGGAGATTTCTCGACGATCATGTTCTGCTGTACTGAAACTTTGTTGTATGCAGATTCCTTTCTGTCGTTCTTGTAAAGCACTGTCGCCTCGGATGTGAGATTTGAAGAAACACCCTTGTCCGAGAAATCGCCCGCCGTACGTGCAGGGAAACGCCACTTTGTCTCGACGTCCGAAACGGCGTCAGCGAAGGAAACGAGTCCGGCGGCCGAGAGCTTGAAGAATGTCGCGTCCATGGCGCCCTTGCCTGCAGTAAGCATGTAACGCATAGACTGATCGGCCTCGACATACGGTGTCATGTTGATCTGCACGAGCTGATAAGTGGTCTCGTCTTTCTGATTCACCTTGATCCCAAGGTATTTCTCTGCATACTTTGCGTAAGGACCTGCATAGAATTTCTCCTGCAAGGCCTCGACTTCAAGATTTATCACAGTAGAAGGAAGGCAGTATGCAAGAGATCCCTGCGGGTCTGACTTCTGCTGCGCTGAAGCGTATATCGGCATGGCCAGAAGAACGGCAGCCGTCAATGTCTTTAATATGTGATTCATATGTCTGATTATTTGATTTTCCATCTGTTATGTGTCCAGAGCCAGTTGTGCGGCGTCTCGCGGATTTCCTGCTCGAGGAGGGTGTAATACTGTCTCATGATCTCCTCCGGCTTAAGTTTCGAGGCATCCTCGCAGATCGGAATGAACTCCCATTCGTATTTTCCTCTTTCCAGGTGCTTCATCTTCAGATACACCACCGAATGCGACAGCTTGCAGGCCACTCCGACGCTTCCTGTCATCGCATATGTCTGCTGATTGAGGAAGATTCCCATGTCATGTCTTCCCATGCCCTTGTACGGAGACTGGTCTGTCGGATATCCGTAAACCCTCTTTTCATTCCTGTGCTCGATCGAGAAACGGAGAATGCTTTTCGATTCCACGAGATTGTATGGAGAGCCTATCTCAATGGCGGCTGCTCTGTTCTCTGCAAATACATCATTTGCGACATCGTTTGTCAGTCTCTTGTATACAAACGAGAATTTATCGTCCTCGAAAACGCATGGACCTCCATCCTTTGTCATATATCCCCAGAATCCTCCGAGTATCTCCCAGTTGCCGCAATGGCTGCAGAGAATGGTCACGCTCGGACTTGCCAGATACAGTTCATTCAGAACTTCCGGGTTCTTCACTGTCACGATCCCCGCTTTCTGAAGTTTCTCATAGGTAGCGTCTGCGAACCATATTGTCTCGGCGAAGATTTCTCCGAAATGGCGGTAGAAGTCATTGTAGACCTTCTTCAGCTGCCAGTATTTCAATTCAGGGAAAGAGCGTGAAATATTTGTCCAGACAAGTCCTGTACGGTACTGGACCACATTCTTTGCGAACCACGACAAGATGTCTCCCATGAAATAGTGGAATTTCATCGGAAGCTTTGCCAGAAGCCTCATCATCAGGCGTATTGTCTTGACTAAAAATTTCTTCATGGTCGACACAATTTTCAAACAAGCAAATATACAGATTTTTTCTTATCTTTGCGCGCTGTATACTCATAATTGAATACAATCTATTAAAATAAACCAAAAGAATTATGTTTAAAGGACAACCAAAAGGACTATTTGCGCTTGCGCTAGCAAACACAGGTGAGCGTTTTGGCTACTACACTATGCTGGCGGTTTTCGCACTCTTCCTCCGCGAGAACTTCGGTTTTGAAGCCGGTACAGCAGGAGCCATCTATTCAACTTTCCTCGGACTCGTTTACTTCATGCCACTCGTAGGTGGTATCTTGGCTGACAAGTTCGGTTTCGGAAAGATGGTAACTATCGGTATCTCAGTCATGTTCCTGGGCTACCTCCTGCTTTCAGTTCCACTCGGAAGCAACACAATTGCGATGGTCGCTATGCTTGCGGCACTTCTTCTCATCAGCTTGGGTACAGGTCTCTTCAAGGGTAACCTCCAGGTAATGGTAGGTAATCTCTATGACGATCCTAAGTACGCTGACAAGAGAGACGCTGCATTCAGCCTTTTCTACATGGCTATCAACATCGGTGCACTTTTCGCACCTACAGCAGCTGTGAAGATCAAGGAGTGGGCTCAGCTTTCACTCGGCTTCTCGTCAAACGACGCTTACCACTTCTCATTCGCAGTAGCATGTGCAGCTCTTATCGTTTCAATTGCAATCTACTACATCTTCCGTCCTACATTCCGTCACGTTGAAGGTGGCGAGCGCAAGAAGGGCGAGACTGTTGTCGAGGATACCCTCACTCCAGCCGAGACAAAGTCAAGAATGACTGCCCTCTTCCTTGTATTCGCTGTGGTTATCTTCTTCTGGATGGCGTTCCACCAGAACGGTCTTACACTCACATACTTCGCTAACGAGTTCACTGAGAAGACTTCAGTAGGTCTCCAGAGCATGGCGTTCAACGTATGGAACCTCGTTCTCGTGATCGTTGCCGTTTACGCTGGTTTCTCTATCTTCCAGAGCGAGACTAAGAAGGCTAAGGTTATCTCTGCTGCAGTAGTTGTTGCAGTTATCGCAACTCTCGTATACAAGTATTTCCACATCAGTGGTTCAGTAGCAGTGAGCGCACCTATCTTCCAGCAGTTCAACCCATTCTACGTTGTGGCTCTCACACCGGTTTCAATGGCTATCTTCGGAGCACTTGCAGCTAAGGGCAAGGAGCCTTCAGCACCTCGCAAGATCGCTTACGGTATGATCGTAGCTGCTGCAGGTTTCGCAGTAATCGCATTCGGTTCACTCGGCCTCAACACTCCAGACGCACAGGCTGCAGCCGGCGACGCAGGTACATTCTGCTCAGCTAACTGGCTTATCTCTACATACCTCGTGCTTACCTTCGCTGAGCTCCTCCTCTCACCTATGGGTATCTCATTCGTGTCTAAGGTGGCCCCTCCTAAGTACAAGGGTATGATGATGGGTTGCTGGTTCGTTGCAACCGCTATCGGAAACATGCTTGTTTCTGTAGGTGGTTTCCTCTGGGGCAACATTCCATTGGTAGTTGTCTGGTCAGTATTCCTCGGACTCTGCCTCCTCTCAGCTCTCTTCATGTTCGTTATGATGAAGAAGCTCGAGGCAGCTACAAAATAATTCCGATACTGCATCGACCCGATACAGTGGCCTGGTTATGAAACCGGGCCACTTTTTTATTGCATTGCTACAGAAGCATTCTGAGGGAACGTCGGGAGTAAGAAAACATCGTGAGTAGCGAACAGCATACCCAGACTGACAGCACGGGGCAGGCTTTGCAAGCCCTTGGGCGTAGCTTGCGAAGCCTGTCTCGAGCGGCTGGCCGGCGTATTCGCCAGCCGCGGTGCGTCCAAGACAGTAATGCCACATCCCGTCCGGACTATAGGGTTGGCATACAGAAAGAGAGCTGTGCCCTGAATCCGGTAAAGCTAGCCACAGCTCTCCAGAAGACTGGTGTAAAACAACGATTCCAAGCACACCTGTACCCAGTTTTAGCCCAAACTAGCCACAGCTCTCCTGAAGAGATTTTTTCGAGCAGGCAGCACCGCTGGCATATACGCCGGCCAGCGGTTCAAAGCAAGCTGCGCGAGCTTCGCCGGGGCTCGCTCCGCTTGCTTTGTGCCATTGTACGAACGGCGGATAAAAGGCGACAAAGTGAAGGACAGACAAAAGGCAACCAAACTAGGCACAGCTCTCCTGAAAACCGGTGTAAAACAACGATTCCAGGCACACCTGTATCCACTTTATGCCCAAACTAGCCACAGCTCTCCCGAAAACCGATGCAAAACAACGATTTCAGGCACACCTGTATCCAATTTATGCGCAAACTAGCCACAGCTCTCCAGAGAACCGGTGTAAAACAACGATTCCAGGCACACCTGTATCCACTTTTAGCCCAAACTCGCCACAGCTCTCCTGAAGAGATTTTTTCGAGCAGGCAGCACCGCTGGCATATACGCCGGCCAGCGGTTCAAAGCAAGCTGCGCGAGCTTCGCCGGGGCTCGCTCCGCTTGCTTTGTGCCATTGTAAGAACGGCGGATAAAGGGAGACAAAGTGATGGACAGACAAAAGGCAACAATGTGAAGGACAGACAAAGGGCAACAAAGTGAAGGACAGATAACAGGGACAGACAAAAGACGACAAAGTGACGGACAGACATAGGGCGACAAAGCGCGAAGGACGACAACGAGTAAAATTGATTAGCCGTCATTGAAAGCGGGCGATTCAGGGATGATTGCCAGCTGATTGAGAAAGCAAGGCGGTATCTCAACAGGAATGGTGTGACAGTCTGTTAAGTTTTAGTGCCCCTAACATCCCGTTTTTCAAAACAGTTTCCTATATTTGTAGGATTATGGACTCAGCTGTCAAGGATACGCTCATCGCATGGGCACACGAATACAATGACCCGAAATATTTCACGGAAGACCCTATCGTCTTCCCGAGGGAGTTTGCGGAGAGAATGAAGGCCGGAAAGGCTTCGTTGGCAGATGTCGAGATCTCCGCATTGCTTTCGGCTCATCTGGCGTGGGGCCGCAGGGCGATGATCGTAAGGGACTGCGGAAGGATGTTCGATGAGATGGGATGGAGGCCGTACGACTACGTTATGGGCGGAGAGTACAGGAACGAGAACGCGAGTCTGCACAGGACTATCAAGTGGAGCGAATTCGCAGGGATATGCGAAAGACTGAAAGGGATTTATGAGGAACGCCGGACGCTCGAGGGGCTGACGGATGCCGAGTTCAGGACTCTGGTTTTCGGACAGAAGGAGGACAGGAAGGCTCCGAACAAGAAGATCAGCATGATGCGCAGATGGCTCGTGAGAGATGACGGAAAGGTGGACCTGGGAGTCTGGAAGAATTCTGACAAGAAGAAGCTGATCCTGCCGCTTGACGTGCATGTGTACAATCAGGCCACAGCTCTGGGACTTACCTCCCGCAAGCAGAAGGATATCGTGACGGCTCATGAAATAACCGACGCCTTCAGGGATATATTCCCGGAGGACCCTTGCCTCGGAGACTTCGCACTTTTCGGATACGGGGTCACTAACAATAAATGAAACACTATAAACTGAAACATACATGCCACGTTTGTACATAATATCAGGCTGCAACGGCGCCGGAAAGACAACAGCATCATACTCGCTGCTGCCGGAGATGCTAGGCTGCAAGGAATTCGTCAATTCAGACGAGTTCGCAAAGGGTCTCTCCCCTTTCGATCCTTCGAAGGCATCGATCCAGGCCAGCCGATACATGCTGACGAAGATCCGCTACCTCCTGAAACGAGGTCAGGATTTTGCAGTCGAGACCACATTGGCTACAAGAACGCTTCTGAAGATAGTCAAGCAGGCCCAGGCAGCGGGATATACTGTGACGCTTCTGTATTTCTGGCTGAATTCTCCGGAACTTGCAATAGCGAGGGTACGCGCAAGAGTCGAGGCCGGCGGTCATAATATTCCGGAAGAGACAATCGTAAGAAGATACCACACGGGCATATATTATTTCTTCAACCTTTATGCTCCTATCAGCGAGAGATGGATTCTGGCGGACAACTCACAGATTCCGTTCAGAGTGGTGGCAGAGGGAACCAAGAACGAAATCCTCACAATCAGGGACGAGGACAGTTATCAGAAGATCAAGGCCATCGCAGACGAGTGGCAGAAGATGGAAGAGGAGAATGGACACATTCTCTCACTTTAACGACATGAATACGAAACAATATTATCTTGACACATTCAAGGTCACCGAGGAAGATCTGCAGAAAGTGACTGCAGCCGCCCTTGCCAGAGGCGGAGACTACTGTGACCTCTATTTCGAATACACCACTTTCTTCAACCTTCTTCTGAAGGACGGGGTGGTCTCATCCGGGGGATTTCACACAGACTACGGAGTCGGCATCAGAGTGCTCAAAGGAGAGAAGACCGGCTATGCATACTCGGAAAACACGGAGCTTTCGGACATGATCAAGGCTGCGAAAGCGGCCTCGGCAATCGCTTCCGGATCCGGCGACTCGCGCACATACGGCTGCGTGTCGGATTCGCATATCGACATGTATCCGATGAAGCAGAATTGGAGAAATATCAGCGCAGATTCCTTCCTTCCATTCCTCAAAACAGTGGAAACAAAAGTGTTTAGCTCCGATAACAGAATAGTTAAAGTCATTGCAAGACTGTCAGATTCAGTCAGCGATGTTCTTATGTACAATTCTCTCGGCGAACTTACCTTCGACACACGTCCGATGGGCAGCGTCACCGTGACTGCGGTGTTCAGCCACAACGGAAAGACAGAAAACAAGAGCGCTTCAAGGAGCTTCAGGGTCGGTGCGGAGTTCATCGGCGAGAGTCTGGCTGAGGAGCTTGCGGCAGATGTGCTCAAGGGAATCGACGCGAGATTCGAGGCCATCAGACCTAAGGGCGGACAGATGAGCGTGGTGATGGGAGCGGGTGCTTCCGGCATTCTTCTCCACGAGGCTATGGGTCATGCGTTCGAGGCGGATTTCAACAGAAAGGGTCAGTCAATATTCTCCGGAAAGATCGGTCAGCAGGTATGCCCGAAGGGGGTCAATGTAGTCGATGACGGAACTGTGATGTTCAACCGCGGCAGCGGAAATTATGACGACGAGGGCGTTCCGGGACAGAAGACATACATGGTCACAGACGGAGTGCTCACATCGTATCTGCACGACAGGATCAGTGCGGCATGGTATGGAGTGGAATCTACCGGAAACGGAAGAAGGGAGAATTTCAGATACAACCCGATTCCACGAATGAGGGCGACCTACATGGAGAGCGGCAATGCGGATCCGGAAGGAATCATAGCTTCGGTGAACAACGGAATCTATGTGGATGAGTTCTCGAACGGACAGGTGAAGATCGGAGAAGGTGATTTCACATTCTTCGTCAAGAGCGGCTACCTTATCGAGAACGGCAGGCTCACAGCACCTGTAAAGGATATAAACATCATCGGCAACGGCCCGCAGGCGCTTTCTGACATTGTCGCGGTGGGTAACGACCTTAAGATAGACAACGGCACATGGACCTGCGGCAAGGAGCAGAGCGTGCCGGTATCATGCGGAATGCCGACTGTGCTTGTAAGCAGTCTGATTGTAGGAGGAGAGTAAGATGATTAAACAGAACGAAATAAACATAGCACGTCAGTGCATCGACATTGCATCGGAGAAAGGAGCTGATGCGGTACGCATTTCACTGAATAAGTGCGTAAGCGACTCTGTGACAATGCTTAACGGAGAGATTGACAAGGTCACTCATTCAGCCGACCGTTCTCTCTACATCTATATCTTCGCGAAGGGAAGATACGGCACATTCTCTACCAACAGGCTCGACATCAACGAACTCGAGGGATTCATCGGCAATGCCGTAAAAATGGTTGGAATGCTTGGAGAGGATGCCTGCAGAAGGCTTCCGGACAAGGACAGGACCGCAGATGACGCAAAGACCGGCAAAGAGCTTGGCCTTTACGACGAATCATACGAGTCAATAGACACCGACGCAAGGCTGAAGAACGCCGCAGAGCTCTCCATCTACGGAAAGGCAATCACCGACGGATTCACCCTCATCTCGGAGGAATGCGAATACACTGATTCATACGATGATACCTTCCTGATCGATTCTCAGGGATTCGAGGGCAGACACACAGAGACCACATTCTCCGCTTTCGCGGAAATGACAATCGAGGACGCAGAGGGCAACAAATACAGCGGATTCTGGTGGGAGAACACTCCTTTCCTGAATAAACTGAACGTCGACACAGTGGCGAAGAAGGCGTTGGACAAGGCTGCCGACCAGATCGGGCCTAAGCCGAGAAGAGGCGGAAAGTACAAGATGGTGGTGGACAGAAACACTGCCACAAGGCTTGTATCCCCTATTTTCACTGCGTTGAACGCGTCTTCGATCCAGCAGAAGATGTCATTCCTTGAGGGCACTGCCGGAAAGAAGGTATTCTCTGAAGGCCTCACCATCATGGACATGGCGCGCACACCAGGAAAGTCAGGTTCAAGAATGTATGACACCGAGGGAGTTGCGACAAAGAACGCACCTATCATCGAAGGCGGAGTCGTCAAGCAGTATTTCGTAAACACATACATGTCGGGCAAGACCGGATTCGCTCCTACGATAGAGGACATATCCAGACCTTGTCTCATGCCTTATATCAAAGATATAGATTTGGCGGGTGCGGAAAAAGAAGTATCTTTGGAGGATATTTTGAAGCTCTGCGGAAACGGTATCTATGTGACCGGTTTCAACGGAGGCAACTGCAATCCTGTGACGGGAGATTTCTCATACGGAGTGGAGGGTTTTGCTTTCAGCAAAGGAAAGATCACTCATCCGGTGAGGGAGATGCTTATCACAGGTAACATGATTGACCTCTGGAACAGTCTCATGGCAGCCGGAACCGACGCAAGGGAATGTGCAAGATGGCAGATTCCTACGCTCGCTTTCGAAGGGGTTTCATTCTCTGCTTAGCCCACGTCATGTCGAGCGAAGTCGAGAAATCTGAACAATGACAATTAAAACAGAAAATAATATGAAAATCGGACAGAACACAGTAGTAGAGTTCACATATGAGCTCGAAGTGGAAGGAGTGGTAGTCGACAAGACAGTAGAGAAGCCACTTGACTATATTCATGGAACAGGAAGCCTTCTTCCTAAGCTTGAGGAACATATCGAGGGTATGGAGCCTGGATGCAAGTTCGACGTGACTCTTGCACCTGCTGACGCATACGGCGAGATCGATCCTGACAGAATCATCGACCTTCCAAAGGCGGCATTCGAGGTTAACGGTGAGGTAAGAGAAGACCTCCTCGTACCTGGCAACACAATTCCTATGATGAACAGCATGGGCGGCGTGATCCCGGGCGTTGTACTCGAGGTTACACCTGAGACTGTAAAGATGGACCTCAACCACCAGATGGCAGGCAAGACTCTCCATTTCACAGGTGAGGTGGTTTCAGTTCGCGAGGCTACCGAGAAGGAACTCACTGAGGGTCTTCACGGAGAATATGTACACAAGTGCGGCGGTTGCCACGGCGGCGGATGTCACGGCGGAGAATGCGGTGGCGATTGCGGAGGCGATTGCGGCGGACACGAAGGCGGTTGCGGCGAAGGCGACTGCGGTTGCGGATGCCATTAATATGAAAGTTGCTGTAGTCATATTGAACTGGAACACGGAAGACTTCCTCAGGAAGTTTCTTCCGGGCCTTATACGCTCCTGCGAAAAGGTGGAGGGCGCAGAGGTCATTGTTGCCGACAATGATTCAAGTGACGACAGCATGATGGTCATGAAGGAGGTTTTCCCTCAGGTCAGGACCATTCAGTTTGAAAAGAATCTCGGTTTTACAGGCGGTTACAACAGGGCTTTCAAGGAGATCGACTGCGATTATTTCGTTCTGATTAATTCAGATATCGAAGTGACTGAAGACTGGCTCACGCCGCTTGTGAAATGGATGGACAGCCATCCGGACTGCGGAGCATGTGCACCTAAGCTGCACAGCTGGCAGGAACGGGAAAAATTCGAATATGCCGGAGCGGCAGGTGGATACCTGGACCGCTTCGGTTATCCTTTCTGCAGAGGACGTATCCTGAAGCGTCTTGAAAAGGACAGAGGACAGTACGACTCTCCGCAGGATGTATTCTGGGCAACGGGCGCGTGTCTTATGGTACGCAGCAACGTTTACAAGGACCTTGGAGGACTTGACGACAGGTTCTTTGCCCATATGGAGGAGATCGATCTCTGCTGGAGGATGCAGCTTCAGGGATGGAAGGTCACCGTGGTGCCGGAATCGGTGGTATACCACGTAGGCGGAGGCACATTGCCGGCTTCTTCCCCTTTCAAGCTTTTCCTCAACTACAGGAACAATCTCCTCATGCTCGACAACAACCTTGCAAAGACATTCGCCCTTGAGGAATACCGTAAGGGCAAGCCGTTCAAGAAGGCGGCGGCAAGAGGTTGCAGAAGGGCAGGAAGAAGAATATTCGCCCGCAGATGTCTGGACTGGATGTCGGCCATGGTGTATATCCTTACATTCCAGTTCAAATGTGTCAGATCTGTGTATAAGGCACATCAGGAATACCGTTCACTGACTAAGAAGACAGACAGAAATGAAGTGAAGCTGTATCTTCAGAACTGGTGGAACGAGGCCGGAGTGAAGGGTATGTACGGGAAATGGATAATCCTCCAATCGATGCTGAAGGGAGCGGGTATCTTCGAATCCATCAAGGAAGACGACTTTTATAAGATCTGAATTATGAAAATAGTAATTGCAGGTGCTGGAGAGGTAGGATCTCATCTTGCCAAGATGCTCAGCAACGAATCCAATGAGATTACTGTGATAGACATGAACGGCGAGAGACTTCAGAGTCTCCGTTCAAGCGCCGATGTCATTACGGTGGAAGGAAACCCGTCTGCCATTCACGTTCTCCGTGAGGCTGGCGTAGGTTCCGCTGACCTGTTCATTGCGGTGAATCCGTCCGAGTCTCAGGACGTCAACATTGTGAGTGCAATGCTGGCAAAGAAACTGGGAAGCAAGAAGGCGACTGCACGTATCAATAACGAGGAATACCTTACATACGAGAACAAGTATCTGTTCACCGAGATGGGTATCGACCTCATGTTCTATCCGGAGAAGATCGCTGCAGGCGAAATCCTTGACCTGCTGAAGAGGACTTCATCTTCGGATTCATTGGAGTTTGCACGAGGCAAGCTTCATATGTCCGTGTTCAAACTTGAGGAAGACTCCCCTCTTATCGGTATGAACATGATGGAATTCAGCCAGTTGGCAAGCGAGGAGGGTTTCAACTTCAGAGTCGTGGCTATCTCACGCAAGAACGACACCCTCATTCCTAAGTCCGACACCAAGTTCAAATATCATGACCTTGTGTTCATCATCTCGAAGAGAGAGGGAATGCAGATGCTCCTCAGATATGTAGGCAAGCATGACATCGAGGTGAACAGTGTGATGATTCTCGGAGGCAGCCCTATCGGAGCGATGCTGGCGAAACAGCTTTCCAAGCAGATCGACAATATCAAGCTCATCGAGAAGAACAAGGAAAAATGTCTCGAGATGTCAGAAAAACTCCCTGATAATGTGGTAGTTGTGAACGGCGACGGACGTAACTCCGATATGCTCCTCGAAGAGTCAATCCGTGAGTATGACGCATTCGTCGCTGTGACAAACAGTACCGAGACAAACATTCTTGCCTGCGTTGCGGCGAAAGGTTTCGGAGTTCAGAGAACCATCGCAGAGGTGGAGAACCTTGAGTATATCAAGCTTGCGGAGAGCATGGGAGTGGACGCAGTCATCAACAAGAAACTCATCACGGCAAGCCGTATCTTCAAATTCACGCTCAGCAGCAAGGTGCGCTTCATCAAGTATATGAGCGGAACGAACGCGGAGGTTCTCGAATATATCGTAGCCCCTGACACAAAGATCACCAAATGCACATTGAAGGAGATAAATTTCCCTAAGAACGCCATCATCGGTGGTGTGATCCGCGGAAACGAGTCATTCATCGCCGTCGGTGACACAAAGATCGAGGCATACGACAGAGTCGCTGTCTTTGCACTGCCGGAGGCGGTCAAGGAAGTGGACAAATTCTTCAAATAGCATGGCAAGTTATCTACAGATAGAAAACATATCCAAGAGCTATGGACCTAAGGTCCTGTTCGAAAAGATAGGATTCAACATCAATGAGGGCGACAAGATCGCTCTCATTGCTCCTAATGGTACCGGCAAGACTTCGCTGATGAGGATTCTTGCGGGAAAAGACAAGTCTGACTCTGGCGGAAAGATCATGTTCCTCAAGGATATCAAGATCGCCTTCCTGGAGCAGGATTACCCTTTCGACCCGGAAAAGACCATATTCAGACAGGTGATGGATTCCAGCACGGAGTTCACGAAAGACCTGGACCAGGAGCATCTCTGGGAGTATGAGCACAGAGTTGTCAAGTTCCTGACTAACTTCAATCTCCCCAATCCGGAGCAGAAGATGAAGGAACTTTCCGGAGGTGAGATCAAGAGGGTCGCATTGACCCAGATGCTCGCTTCTGAGGCTGAGTTCTTCATCATGGACGAGCCTACCAACCACCTGGACATCGATGCCATCGAGTTCCTTGAGGGTTACCTCAGCCGTGCAAGATGTACATTGCTGATGGTTACGCACGACCGTTATTTCCTCGACAGAGTCTGCAATACCGTCATGGAGATGGATCACGGTGCAGTATACACATATCGCGGTAACTACCAGAACTTCCTTGAGAAGCGTGAGGAGAGAATCGCGAACTATAACGCAGAGACAGACAAGGTGCGCAATATCCTCCGCCGAGAGTTGGAATGGATCCGCAGCACGCCTTGTGCCCGCACAGGAAAGGCAAGATACCGTATCAATGCATTCTATGACCTGAAGGACCGCGCTTCGCAGGTCTATACCCAGAAGCAGGTCAATATGGAGGCCGTAAAGAACGGAACGACACGACTCGGCACGAAAATCATTAACTGCAAGGACCTCAGTTTCTACTACGGTGAGGACTGCTACCTTGACAAGTTCACATACAATTTCCAGAGGTACGAGAAGGTCGGCATTGTAGGCCGCAACGGAGCCGGAAAATCCACATTCCTGAATATACTTACTGGAAATTACACAGCTGACATGGTCATTGACAAGACTTCGCAGAGTTCGGGGAGCGGAGCACTTCCCTATGTTTCTGCGGAGCGATCGGACTCTGCGAAGTCGGCCCCAGGCATTCTGACTGGAGTGATCGAACGCGGTGAATCCCTCAAGATCGGTTACTACCACCAGAGCGGGATGTCATTCAATCCGAACGACACCGTCCTGGACATCGTGAACGACACATGGCTCCTGAATCGTTTCCTCTTCCCGCACGAAATGCTCAACAACAAGGTGGAGCGACTCAGCGGTGGAGAAAAGCGCAGACTCTACCTTCTGACCATCCTGATGCAGCAGCCGAACCTGCTCATCCTCGACGAGCCGACAAACGACCTCGACATTGTGACACTCAACATTCTCGAGGAGTATCTTAAGGAGTTCGGAGGTTCGCTAATCATTGTATCGCACGACAGGCACTTCCTCGACAAGCTTGTGGACCATCTGTTCGTCTTCTGCGGCAATGGAGTCGTGAAGGACTTTGTAGGAAGCTACAGCGAATACCGCGAGTTCATCAAGGAATATGAGGCCGAGCAGAGGTCGAAGGAACGCGCTGCAGAGAAGGCTGAAAAGGCTGTGAAGGCTGCAGCTGCTCCGGTGGCAGAGACTCCGGCAAAGAAAAGGAAGCTGACTTACAAGGAGCAGAAGGAACTTGAGCAGATCGAGAAGGACCTTGAGGCTCTTGCCGCGGAAAAAGAAGAACTTGAAACGGCACTGAGCAGCGGCACATTGCCGTTTGATGACCTCCAGGCCGCATCTAAGCGAATCGGTGAAATCATCGAGGAGACCGATGAGAAGGAAATGAGATGGCTTGAACTGACAGACTTTTAACAAAAAGGGAGATTCCGATTGGAACCTCCCTTTCTTATTACTCGTACACGAACTCCAGTTCATCGATCAGAAGGACACTGCCATCACCACCGGTGAAGTAGTCTCCAAGATAGCTGGAAGCCGCTGTAACGATCACATATGTCGGCTTGCGGCAGTCACGATACTCCAAAGGAAGCTCGAACTCTACCCAGTCAGCCTGTCCGTCACCATCCGAATCTGACATATCCAGAGTAAGGACACCTCTTGCGACTACAGTCTTATCTGTTTCCAGATCAATGATCTTGGTTTCATCCTTATATGTAGGGCCGTTTGTGGTCTTACCGTCAGTCTTTACCGGAAGTACCCTGTAAGGGCACTCAGTGTCGATAAGCAGAACCTGGATCTGTCCCTGGTCGTAAGTCTTAGGATCGGTCACCTTCTTGTTTTCCACGTAGTTGACCAATGCAGGGCTGTATTTGAGCCATCCCTTCAATGCCTTCGGTCTTGATGTGAACGGCACTCCCCAATCGAGATCCGCGCCTGATGTTCCCACTACCGAGTTGAACTTTCCGGTGAAAAGGTTTCCTGCAGCAAACTTGACTGCAACGTACTTACTTGTCATCTTCGCCGCCTTTCCGCTTCTTACATCCTCGGATTCAGGAACTGTAGATGAACCCAGACCGAAGCTTGCAGTTCCGGCATTTGCCGAATCCCAGATGGTTTCTACAGCACCCTCGGCATATGGATACCACAATCCGCCTCCGTTAGGAGACCACCAGTTGTCGAAGCTGAAGTTCGGCAGCTGAACAGGGGTTCCGGTTGTGAATGTGGTTCCCGGAAGTTCCTCTCCGTTGAAATAGAGTTTCACCTCATATTCTGTCGCTTCTTCAAGTCCGGCGAGATGAACATTATAATTGATACCGTCAATTGTGATGTTCTCCTCAGGGACAGAAAGCCATTCGCCGTCAGATACCTTCTTATATGTAATCACAGGAGGTTCAGATGTACCGTCATATGTAGCAAACACATCTGCACTCCATGTCCATACTGCAACATCTGTAATCTGAGCTGCCACCTCGACAGGAATCGCTGTCAATGTCCATTCGTTGACCTTGCCGTCTCTTGTCCTGACTGCAAACTTTCTTGCGTTTGTACAATCAAGCACCATAGGGAATGTACAATCCTTGGTCACTTCAGAAGACACGTTATCTATAGTCTCGTATCCTGTGGTTGAAACCACTTCTGAACCTTCGAGTTCAAGCTTCATCGAATCGATAGTCAGATACTTGAGTCGCTGACTCATCGACACATAGATGTATGCTTCACATCTTTCTGCATTGAACGAGGCTGAGCCTACCTGATTGGCACATCTTACATATCTGTCGACATGCTGCACACCCTTGATTGTCCAGTCGTAATCCTGATACATGCTCAGTGTAACCTGGTAAGGAGAGGTAAGATCGAGAACCTGAGGAAACTCTCCCGCCTTGAAGAAAGAGTTCTCGTTGAGTTCTACAGAAGTAACCTTCACAGCATCCAGATCAGAGATTTCATCAAGAGATACTGTTACGGTCTTGGTTGAAGGATCGACATCTACACTTACAGCACCCTCTACCTCGAAGGTCACAAACTCAGCCAGGATTCTGGGATAGGACATATCATACTCCAAGCACGAAGAGAGCATTAGAGCAGCAGATGCTAATATGAATGTCTTTAAAAATCTCATTTCCTGAAGGTTTATTTATTCTTTCCGGATGGAATGTAGAACGAAATTCCGAGGTTGATGTCAAGAAGATTGATCTTGAAGTTGGCTCCCGAGGTCTCCATTATACTTGTTCCGACCTGATTTGTCTTCTGAACGACTTTCTGATAGTCAAGTCCGACAAGACCTATAGCCACCTCCAATGCGATAGTGTTTGTAACGAATGCGCAGAGTCCGGGCACTAGACCGATCTCGAAATCATAGATATCCTGATATGTACCGTGCTTGTCAAGTTCTGTGAGCTTATATGTCTCTGACTGAGCATATCCACCGCTTGCTCTGAGCTCTGAGAACATTGCGAATCTCTTGCTTGTGCCGAACGGAATGAAATATCTTGCGAAGACTGCTCCGCCATAGGCATCCTTGAAATAGTGGAAATCATTGATTCCAAATGACATATCCTCAGTAAGATTGAGGTTTGCAGATCCTACGTCAAGCTTGTTGCGCTTGAAATTGAAACGGCCTCCGACTGCGAGGTTGTCCATCACGAAATATGAAACGTGCGGAGACACACCACCGGATACCATTGCTGCATGAACACCGCCAAGCATACCGAAGAGAGCCTTGTAGCCATAGTCATCTGCTGTATTTCCTATATCATATGTACCGTAAGAGAATGCGGCACCAAAGCCTACTGATCCCTTAGGGATGAATACTGATGTAGAGATACCGATACCTCTATCGAATTTTGATTCCTCAGTCTTCTTTGCAAATGCGCTGAATGAGATAGCCAACGCCAATATTGCAAGTGTAAATTTCTTCATAATGGTTTGATTTATGTCTGGTTAAAAATCTCTTTATTTGAACAGTGCGAAAAATGCCTCACGTGAGTCTGCCGGAAGTTCCATAGGGTCGTAGACGAATTCAAACTCATCGGCCCACATTGTAGCGCCCTCACCTCCGGTGAAATAGTCACCGAGATAACTTGATGAGAATGCGACGATGACATGGGTCGGAACTCTTGTAAGCGAATTGTATGTCAGAGGGAGGGTGATTTCCTTGAAGGATCTGCCCGTATCGCCATAGTTGCGTACACCGCGGGCGATCACGGATGAATGGGTCTGAAGGTCGACGTATGCCTTTCTGTCAAGTGTAGGTCCATTCACTGAAACACCGTTGAATGTAGTAGGAACCACGAAATATGGCTGACCTGCGTCCTGGAGCACCACCTGGATCTGACAGTAGTCAGGCTTGCCGCTGTAGTCGCCGTAGCCGTCACCTGTTCTGTTGATGGACTTCGAATCATATCTGTAATATCCCCTGAATCCGAGAGGACGTGAAGTGAATTCCGCACCCCAGTCAAGGTCTGCACCAGTAGTACCTACAGTTCCGTTGTAGCGTCCTGTATATACGTTACCGGCTGCAAGTTTCGTGATACCGAGAGCATTGACCCAGATTGTAGTCATCTTCACCGACTTGCCTTTCACGTACTCGCCCGAAGCAGTGCCAGGAATTGTGTTCGAGTCTCCTGCCATTGTAGTACCCTTGTTCGCAGAGTCCCACACACGTGGAGATGATGAATCCTGATAGTATGGATACCACACCTTACCGTTCTGATACCATGCGTCGAAGTCTGAATTATACAACTGTTCAACAGACTCTGTTTCAGCCTTCTGACTTGGTGTAAGTTCATCAGCTGTCGCGATTCTGACATCATAGACAGACGATGGTTCAAGACCGCAGATATACGCCTTGAACATCTTGTTCGACTGATCTACAACCAATTGCGAAGATACAGCAGGCACGAAATCAGTCCACTGAGAGCTACCTGAAAGTCGATATTGGACCTTCAGCTGCGATGGCTGTGCTGAAGAGATCCACTCGCCTTTGACAAACATGAACTTAGCCCATGGCTCGGTACTGAGAAGTCTGACGCATGAATTGACAACGAATGTGATATTCTTCTCCACTATGAGACCGCTCTCGTTCTCGACGAAGATTCTCACAGAGTACTCGCCGATAGGGAGGCTGTCCATAAATGAAGTGAAATCGATTCTGACACCAAGGTTATCCAACGCCTCGACAGACACTGCCGAGTTTCCGATAAAGCCTTTCATGCCAGTGGCCACGATATCAGTAGAATATGGGAGTCCGTGGTCAAGGAGTCGTGAATCGTTGTGACCGATAACAATCGAATTGTAGTTTCTCGTGCTGTTTATGTTATATACCACATCCGAAGGTGAATCGCTTACGTAGATCTCATGTCTGTCTTCACCGGCAATCGAAGGGCCGTCCTCGTTGATCCAGATTGTAGGAACATGATAGGTTTCATTGAGTGAATTGTCAAGAATCACCCTGAACTCTGTCACACCATAGGACTCTTCCTTGATATCCTCCAATGAGAAGTTGAAGGCATAATGCTGCTTTGCGCTCACGCCTGTGTAGGTATCCTTGACCACGAACTTTTCTCCGTCATTGTTCTCAAGGTTGAGCACCCAGTCGAGCTTGCCTGTGGCAGTGAAATATCCTGCCTTATCCTCATTTGTGGAATCGTAGTTCAATGTACCCACGCCATTGCTGATGGCAAGTGTGTATCTGAAGTTGTCCTTTATCTGCTGGGAGAATGACACAGTGGTCATCACAGCGTTAAGCTCGCATTCTACCTTGACCTGGGAGACTGTGAACGCACGCACCTGTACTGGCGCTGTTCCCATGTAGAAAGGGCTGTCGAATGCTGCTACGCCGAAGTCTGCTCCGCTTGTCGCCACCACCTCATAATCTCCTGTAGGAAGCTTCACAGGCTCGGTCACAGCGGAAATATCGTCGCACTGGAATGCGACCTTTCCATCTGCTGCGAGCACCTGTACAGCGATCACAGGCGAGGCTGAAGACGACTTCGTCACAGTAACATCGTCCACAGAAGCATCCATTGTCACTTTCAGATCAATGTAGCCCTCTGCGGACGGTTCGTAGCACCCTTCGGAATTGCAGGAAACCACGGCACCGGCCAGAAGCACACTATATATTAATGTTCTGAATTTCATAGAATGATCAATTACTTCTTAGGACTGTAGAATGTAAGGTCCTGAACAAGCTTATTCTTGTCTCTGTCTGTAAGTTCGAGTGTAAATGTCACCGTCTCATCATCCACGACTGTAGAGATAAGCGGAACCAATGACGAAAGGGAGAATGCCACATAGTCCTTGCCGAGTATCTCTGCACCATGCGGGAGATAGAGATTAAGGTCTGCAAGATTAGCGAAAAGCACCTGGTCATTGATAAGGTCCATGTAATTTCTGTTAGGCTGTCTGCCTGTACCTGGATTTGGTTGAGCCTCGGTATCCACATCAGTAAGAACCATCACGAACTCCTCGAAATTCTTGCTCACGCGTACGATGAATGTCTCGATCTTTCTTGGAGCATAGATGTCGATATTCACGTCGAGACCTTCAACGATTGTAAGAGTTTCAAACTCTGGATTTGTAGCCCATACCATTCTTGGAAGGACATTCTCTTCTTCCTGGACCTCGTCATCATCCGGAATAGGAATCTCATCGAAGCCGCCTACCAGAAGGTCAGACTCCATCTCGTTAAGTGTTCCGTCGAGTCTGATTGAGATTGCAGACTGGAGCTGACCCACGAACTGAACGTCCACATTTAGGATATGATGATCCTTTGCAGCCACCTTTGTGATCTGGAAAGGCTGGTCGAGACGAGCGTCTGAACCGTCGATCGCACGCTTACCTGTCACCATTACAGAAAGTGGAGCCACATCAAGGAAAACCACCTTGTCAGTCTTGCCCTCTGCATTGAAATCGTCCTGTGTCCATATAACTGTCACAGGCGCAGAAAGATCTGGATACTCCGCAGTCACTGTGATATTGAACTCAGAGAACTGACGGAAGAAATTTTCTGTCGGAGCCACACTTACCATCATGTTTGTGATTGTACAGACCACATCCAGAACGGTAACCTGGTCCGCGATGATTGTAAATGTCTCGTAAGCACTGTATGAAGGAACATCGTAACTTACAAGGTCTGACTTAGGTGAAGTGACAGTAATGTCGTAGTTACCTGGCGCAAACTCATGCACCTCAGGGAATGTTCCCACTGTGTATTCCCATGTCTTAGTCGAAGCCTCGCCATACTCGTCAGTGAGTTTGTTGATAACGATAACGAAATCACTGATGTCCTGGCCAGCTTCTGACTTGAGCAATGGCTTGTCTGAATAGTCTGAGTCACCGCAATCTACTGAAAGCGTAAGCTCACCTACTTTTGTCGTAATAGGAAGCAGTTCGTGTCTACAGCCTGTAAGAACTGCCAACGCTGCAAAAAACGGTAAAAGAATCTTCTTCATATTGTATAAAATGTGTTTATTCATAAATAAGTGTCAAATCATCAATTCTAAGTACAGATCCGGAATGTACGCTGTAATCCGTACCGTCTACATTGAGCGTTCTCGCTCCGTCCTCCTTGTATGCAGGAGTTGAGGCAGTGCTGGACTTGAATGTCACGAACACTGATGTCACCTTCTTCTTAAGGGATTTGTAAGAAACGTCGAATGTATAGTCTGTCCAATTGGAAGCGGCAGAAGGGTTGAACTCGTGAGTTGCAACTACCTCATTGCCTGATCTCAGTTCAAACTTGATGTATCCTTTCTCGGAATTATATGAGTCGTACTGGTATCTTACCTTCACCTTGCTTGGACGGCTGTCGAACTGACTTGCGCCGTATGAGAGATTACCTGCGGCGTCTGCAGTACCTATGCAAAGTTCACCGGCAGAAAGATGTTCTTTTCTTGACACACCTGAAATAATTCCACCGAGAGAGCCAAGACTTCCGTCACCGGCATTGCCTTCAGTAGCCATGTTGCAGACATGGATAGTTGCGACCTGGGCACCGTAATTGAGTCCGGCCTGGTCCACAATGCACTTTGTGATTGTAGGGAAGACCTTGTATGTCTGCGTCTGACCAGTCTCATAATTGAATCCCAATGCGTTGATAGTGAAGTTCGGAGTGGTCTCACTCGGCATGGTCTTCTTACTGTTGATAGCCCAGATGTCGCTTGGAAGCGGCTGGTAGTAGTCACGGTCGAGATAGACATCGCCACCGCAGTTGATACCGAGGACCTTGATCTTCACAGCATAATATGTAAAGGTCTCGCGTTTCCACCTGTTGAAATCCGCACCGTCTATCTGAAGTTCGGCCTCAGTGGTGTGGTTGGTGAAGTTTGCCACAAGGTTAGGGTTATTGTTGTAGATCGCCCTGAACTGGTACTCTGTCGCAGATTCCGAATTGAATCTTGCGCATGAACGTGTAGGATACTGATATGATGTAGACGGAACATCAACCCACTCGTCGCCTGATTTGTACTGGAGCTTGAAATTATTCTCAGGGAATACAAGACCACAGGATGGGTCAATTGCGCAATCCGCAGAGAAGTCTACGATCTTCTTCGCCCATACGTTTGCAGGAACAACATCCTTATTGATAGAAACCGCAGGGATAACATATTCGAAATCAGCGATATGTGCATCCACAGCCTTATCACTCTCCGTAGCGTAGTTAGCACTTTCGAGAGTAAGCGAGATGTCGGCGAACTTTGCGTTCTTTCCGTCGCACATGTGTGTATCCATGTATGCCGTAATGCCTGTGAAATCTACGACACCGGCTCTTGCACCCGCCATTGCAGGAGTCCATGAAAGACCGAATGAACGGAGAACGGCCGCAGCTGAAGAATTTTCATCAATATTGGCAAGGTCGATCCTTGTCTCGTTCAGACCTGCCGCCTTGAGATATGGCGAGTCAATATTGAGCCAGCAATGCTTGATTCCACCCTTTGAAGCGATTTCGGCTGTAAGATCCTTGAATTTCGCTCCGTTACCCTCGAGCACATAAATCTTTGGGTTGTAGAAACCGCCAACCTTGATCCTTGGTGCAGGAATTACCTGGGCAAACGAGTACGTGTCTGTCTTGACATTTCCCACGTGCTGGGTTCCCTCAGACTGCTGACGTGCATCAACGAGTTCCACTGTAAACGCAGCGTCGAAAAGCGGCATACATGGAGTCGTAGTGATGAACTTTGTCACACCTGAGAAGTCGACATAAGCAAGACGACTGCCTTCCATATGCGACATCCAACGAAGTCCTATGCTCTCAAGGATAGCCTTAACTGCCTGTGCTGCAGACTTGTCATCCATGCCGAGATGCTCATCAGCGAGGTCTACGCGTGCCGGAACGCCAAGACCTGCAAGATACCCTGATGCGATATCAAGCCAGCAATGAGCAATCGTACCGTCTGCCTTCATATCCATTCTGAGTCCATCGACCGGTTCGTCGCCCGGCTCCAAGATGTAAGACGTCTCTGAGAAACCGCTGAGATTGATCTGCGGAGCGTCCTTGGAAAGGAAAACAGCTGGAACTGTATATGATACATCAGTCTTTTCCGGCTGCTTTACTGTGATCTCAAATGCGATCTCAGACTCCTGTCTGACAGTCTCGACATTGAACGTAATGTCGCTTCCGCCCTCAAGTTCAAGCTCCGGACCTGGACAATAGAGTTCCTTGCCGTCAATCTTCACATAGAGCTCCACTCTCACCTTACCCGCAGGAAGAAAACCGGCGCGGGTCTCATCGTAGTCAAACCTCAATGACTTCACTTTTCCTCCCTTTGTCTCAGAGCGCACCTTTGCATAGAAACCGTCGAAGTCATAGTTGACATTCTCACCGAATGCCACCGACGTCCTCACGTTGGACACAGACACGACAACCTCGGCCTGTTCGAGTTCGAACGGCTCCAAAGTAAAGTCATAAATACCTGAATAATAGATTTTTTGGGGATCGAAGCCTACGCCAAGCGAATCTCCGTACGAAGCAAGGATACGATAGTCTGCACAGTTAAGATTCAGTGCTTTCTTCTGCAACGTATTCGCATAGGTATCCCTATAAAGTCTAATCTGATTTTCTCCCGGATTCTTAAAGACCTCGACTTTAAGGTCTCCTATTTCCGGAACAAACTCTGCATCAATACGACCTTTCACCACCGGAACAAAGTCATCTCCACAGACGGTGATGACGACCTGTCCATTATTCTCCTGCTGCTGGGTCTTTTCTGGAAGCTGCTGTGCGCAGGCAGCTGCTATCAATGCAGAGCAAAAAAGTGCTAATCTTTTTTGTCTCATTGTTTTTTTGGTTAAAAATCAAACGACAAAAATACGAAAAACCATCGAAAAAACAAAATTCAAAGCCCTCCACGGCCGCATAGACCGCCAGATGTCGACCTATGGAAAATCAGCGCACAAGTCGGACCATGGCGGGTAAATTCCAATAAATTTACTATATTTGCAAGTTGAGACAAAAGCGTTATATGGCAGAAGATAAAAAAATAAACAATTACACAGACGATAATATCAGGACCCTCGAGGGTGTGGAGCATATCCGACTCAGACCGGGTATGTACATCGGTGCACTTGGAAACGGTGATGATGCCGCAGACGGTATCTATGTACTTCTCAAGGAAGTTGTGGACAACTCGATCGACGAGTTTTCAGCGGGATTCGGAAAGCAGATCCAGATTACAGTTACAGATAAGGACGTAACTGTCAGGGACTTCGGACGAGGTATCCCTCTCAACTCCGTAGTGAAGGCAGTGAGCATCCTCAACACAGGTGGTAAGTACGACAGCAAGGGATACAAGAAGTCAGTGGGTCTCAACGGTGTCGGTCTGAAGGCCGTGAATGCGTTGTCCTCAAGTTTCTACGTGGAGGCATACCGTGACGGAATGTGCTCATACGCCGAATTCAGCGCAGGTAAGCTTCTGAGCGACGGCATGAAGGAGACAAAGGAGAAGAACGGTACATTCGTCAGATTCACTCCGGACGAGAACCTCTTCGTGGGCTACTCATACAAGATGGACATCGTGGAGTCCATGATCAAGAACTACACCTACCTCAAGAGAGGCCTCAACCTCATTCTCAACGGTACATCATACAAATCCGAGAACGGTCTTCTTGATCTTATCAACGAAAAACTCAAGGAGGAGCCGCACTACGCTCCTATCCATATAACAGGCGAGGACATCGAGATTGTAATCACTCACGGAAACAGCTACGGCGAAAACATCACATCATTCGCCAACGGTCAGAACACCCGTGACGGCGGTACCCACCTCGCAGCGCTGAGAGAGGCTGTGGCGAAGACATTGAAGGACTTCTTCAAGTTGTCGGCGAAGAAGGATTTCGCACCTGAGGATATCCGCCAGGGTATTATCGGAGCCATCAACATCCAGATCCAGGAGCCTATCTTCACCAGCCAGGCAAAGACAAAGCTCAACTCCACTTACATGTGGAACCAGGAGATCGAGAACGAGGACGGCACAAGAAGCTACGACATCGGTCCTACAATCAGATCATACATCAATGATTTCGTAAAGACCAACCTCGACAACTATCTCCATATGCACAAGGAGATCATCCCTGCCCTTCTGGAGAAAATCCAGTCATCAGAGAAGGAGCGCCAGGAGATCTCGTCTATCCAGAAGAAGCAGAAGGAGCGCAACAAGCGTACAAGCGTGTACAACAAGAAGCTGCGCGACTGCAAATATCATTACAAGGACAAGCTTCCTGCAGCAAAGGAGGAACTCAGGGACCTGACAAGCATCTTCATCACCGAGGGAGACTCTGCGAGCGGAACCATCACAAAGGCACGCAACGCAGAAACCCAGGCTGTATTCTCACTCAGAGGCAAGCCGCTCAACTGCTACAAGGAGGGTCCTAAGAAGTTTGCCGAGAACGAGGAGCTCAACCTGCTCATAAACGCACTCGGACTTGAGGAGGACATCGACGACCTCAGATACAACAAGATCATCGTCGCAACCGATGCCGATGACGACGGAATGCATATCCGCATGCTCGTGCTGACATTCTTCCTCAAATACTACCCTGATCTTGTACGTCGCGGCCATGTATTCATCCTCGAGACACCTCTCTTCAGAGTGAAGAACAAGAAGGAGGTAATCTACTGCTACAACCAGGACGAAAGGGATGCTGCTGTGAAGAAGCTCAAGACAGGAGTGGAAATCACACGATTCAAAGGTCTCGGAGAGATCTCATGGAACGAGTTCACCGAGTTCATCGGAGATAAGATAAGACTCAACAAGGTGAAGATCAGCGACGAGGAGTCGATTTCGGAGATTCTCGAATTCTATATGGGTGACAACACCTTCGAAAGACAGAATTTCATCAGATTCAACCTCAGAAGCGAGGCTGAACTTGAAGACGTTAACATTTAAACATACAATATTATGTGGAGAAAGTTCTGCGGATGGTTACTCCGCGTCCTCGGATGGAAGGCCGGCGAGCCTGTAGTCCCTGAAAACAAATGCATCATCCTCGGTGTGCCTCACACATCGACCTGGGATTTCGTAATTTCCTACCTTTATTATGTATCAGTGGGAGGAAAGCCGTACTGCATGATAAAGAGCGAGGCATTCTGGGGACCTCTCGGATGGCTTCTCCGCAAGATGGGTGGCATCCCTGTAGACCGCAAGAGAGGCAGCAATGTGGCTCTCAGCGTGATCAATGAGATGAAAAAGAGAGACGTTGTGCATCTCGCTCTCGCTCCGGAGGGAACACGCCAGGCAGTAAAACGTTGGAAAACAGGATTCCACACTATCGCAAGAGAAGTGGGATGTCCGGTATATATGGGATACTTTGATTGGGGAACAAAAACAATCGGCCGTGGCCAGAAAGTTGAATTGACCGATGACGCAAAGGCTGACATGGCTCGTATCCAGGATCTTTACGAGAAGATGAACCTCACCGCAAAGCACCCTGACATGTACAGAACCAAATAAACCTAAAAAAACAAATTATGCTTCAGTTTTACAAGCGTATCCAGAGAATGCGTGAGAAGTATGTAGATACTATCGCAAAGCTCTACGACTACGCAACGACTGTGTACTCTAAAAAGCAGTACACCCAGTGGTATGACACCAAGGAAGGAGGTTATACATACGCTTCCTTCAAGAACAGATGTGACGGACTCTCAAAAGTCCTCACACAATACGGTATCGGAGCAGGAGACAAGGTAGCGATCCTTTCGCAGAGCATGCCTAACTGGTCGGTTGCCTTCTACGCAACTACAGTTTTCGGCAGAATCTCGATTCCTATCCTTCCGGACAGTTCTGAGAATGAGGTAACAAACATCATCAACCACTCCGAGAGCAAGGTTCTCTTCGTTTCCGAGAGACTTCTTCCGAAGGTGAGCAAGGATGTGATGGACAAGATGATCCTCGTGATCAACATGGACACATTGGAGACCATCAAGGCTGACGATGAGCATTTCACATGCGACGGAAAGCCGTCAGTACCTACTCCGGACGAGATTGCGACAATCATCTACACATCCGGTACTACAGGAAGCGCAAAGGGCGTTGTGCTCAGCCACCGCAACCTTGCTTCAAATGTGATCACATGCTACCACTCATGCAAGAGAAACGACAAGGACAGATGGCTGTCCATCCTTCCGATGGCGCACACTCTTGAGATGACTCTCGGTATGCTCTACCCTATGTACTGCGGTTCATCTGTGTACTATCTCCAGAAGCCGCCTGTACCTTCAATCCTCATGAAGGCGCTCAAGATCGTCAAGCCTACTACAATGCTTACAGTGCCTATGATCATCGAGAAGGTGTACAAGGGCAGCGTCCTCCCTACAATCAAGAAGAGCCGTACTCTCACATGGATGAACGAGCACATGAACGGTCTTATGTGCAAGATCATCGGTATGAAGCTCAAGGCTACATTCGGAGGCAAGGTGACATTCTACGGTATCGGCGGTGCGAAGCTTGACCCTGAGGTCGAGGCATTCCTCCTCAAGGCGAACTTCCCTTACGCTATCGGCTACGGTCTTACAGAGACTTCCCCACTCCTCGGTTATGCAATGAACGGATGGAGAGCTGTCGGTTCACTCGGATATCCGGTATATAACGTACAGCTTAAACTCTACAACGTAAATCCTGAGACAGGAGAGGGTGAGATCATTGCGAAGGGTCCGAACGTGATGCTCGGATACTACAAGGATCCACAGAGAACAAAGAGCGTATTCACAGAGGACGGTTGGTTCCGCACAAGCGATATCGCCGTACAGGACAAGAAGGGACGTTTCTATATCAAGGGACGTAACAGCAATATGATCCTCGGCGCATCAGGTGAGAACATCTATCCTGAGGAGATCGAGAACGTGATCAACAACGTAGAGGGCGTGAGCGAGTCTATCGTCATCGAGCGCGACGGCAAGCTTATCGCACTTGTTCAGCCACATGAAAGTTTCATCCAGTGGGACAAGGAGAGCGAGGACAAGCTTTACGAGAAGCTTGACGCATGGAAGGCAAAGGTGCTCAAGGTTGTGAACAAGAACGTAAGCAAGGCATCACAGGTAAGTTCCGTGGAGGTGATGAAAGAGCCGTTCGAGAAGACTGCAACACAGAAGATCCGCCGCTTCAGGTACAAGGAATCTGCCCCTACAGTGGAGGAAGAGCAGAAGAAGAAGTAAGATTTTCCTGAAATAAAGGTGTTTTTACACCAAATTTGTATAGGCGTTTCATAACACATTTTAATAAAAGTGGTTATGAAACGTCTTAACATTTTTTGGGGAGCTGCGGCTCTCATTGCTGTCACATTGACAGCCTCTCCTGCGCTTAATGCCCAGGAGAACGGAAACAGGGATCTTGACGGCAAAATCGTCCGTGGTCCATATGAAACCAACAGTTTCGGTGACAACTGGTTCATCGGCGCGGGCGGCGGCATTAATGTTTTCCTGAACAAAGACTACGATATCAGAATCAGCCCGAGCATTGACGCCAACATCGGAAAATGGTTCACTCCTGCCATCGGTATGAGAGTCGGATATCAGGGATTCTATTCGCAGGCCTGGTCAAACAATGCCGGCGTGCTTGGAAGCACACTTGACACTGACAAGAATCAGTATCCTCAGAAGTTCGGCTACATGTATATCCACGGCGATTTCCTCTGGAACGCATCTGACGGCATTGGCGGATACAAGGAGACCAGATTCTGGGACTTCGTTCCATACCTCCATGCAGGTTTCTTCCGTTCATACGGAATGGACAATGTTGATTTCCAGGACAATGAATTCGCCATGGGTGCAGGTCTTCTCCACCAGCTCAGACTCACCGACAGGCTCGACATCATCATTGACATGAGAGCGACTGTTGTGAACGGCAGAGTGATCGACAATTCCGGAGTATCCATTCTTCCAAGCGTGACTGCCGGTCTTGCCGTAGATCTCGGATGGCCTAATTTCGTAAGGACATCATCTATCCTTGAGGCAGTGGAGATCGCGAACCTCGAGCAGAAAACAATCCTTGAAACTGCGATTGCGGCTTTGGAGGTAGCGAACGCTTCACTTGAAAACAAGAACGCTCAGCTCAGCAAGACAAACAAGAAGCTGAATCAGGAGATCAATCAGATCAAAAAGGAGCCTATCATCATCGAGACAGACCTCTTTACCAGCATGACTCCTGCAACTATCTATTTCAATATCGGCAAGACTACTCTTGACGAGAAGGAGATGCAGCATTTCGACTTCATCGCGCAGAATCTTATTGCCAAGGCTGACAAGGAGACAGACATCCTTATCACAGTGATGGGATCCTCTGACGGCAACACAGGTACTATGCGCCGCAACCAGCATCTGAGCGAAGCACGAGGCAAATACATCTTCGATCTTCTCACCACTCAGTACGGTGTCGCTCCGGAAAGACTTACCATCAAATCAGAGGTGGTGAAGAAAGCTGCAAAGCCGGAACTTAGCAGAGCGGTGATTATATCATTTTAACAAATAATTGTTATATTTGCCATGATATAAATGAACATCATGGCAAATATTGGTACTACATTCACAAAATCAGGCAAGAAGGCCGTTCTTTGCGGTTCCGGCGAGCTTGGAAAAGAAGTTGCAATCGAACTTCAGAGATATGGAGTTGAGGTCATCGCCCTCGACAAATATGCAAATGCTCCGGCTATGCACATCGCACACGGCAGCCACGTGCTGTCGATGCTTGACGGCGAGGCATTGAAGGCTGTGATCAAGGAGGAGAATCCAGATTACATCATTCCTGAGATCGAGGCTATCGCAACCGACAAGCTTGTTGAGCTTGAGAATGAGGGTTACAATGTAATCCCTACTGCAAAGGCTACTCTTCTTACTATGAACCGTGAAGGTATCAGACGTCTCGCAGCGGAGACTCTTGGTCTGCCTACTTCACCATATCGTTTTGCCCAGACCCGAGAGGAGTTCGACAAGGCGGTTGAGGAGATAGGCATTCCTTGTGTTGTGAAGCCTGTCATGAGTTCTTCAGGACATGGACAGAGCACCATCAAGTGCGTCGAGGATATCGACAAGGCCTGGACAATATCACAGGAAGGCGGTCGTGCCGGCAGCGGTAAGGTTATCGTCGAGGGTTTTGTGAAGTTCGATTACGAAATCACTCTTCTTACAGTACGTCACTGCGCAGGTACAACATTCCTGAAGCCGGTGGGACATCATCAGGTGGATGGAGACTACCGCGAGTCTTGGCAGCCACAGTCTATGTCGGAGGATGCGATCGAGAAGGCTGAGGCTATTGCAAAGGCTATTACTGACGCTCTTGGCGGATACGGTACCTTCGGTGTCGAGCTCTTCATCAAGGGTGACGAGGTTATCTTCAGCGAGGTTTCTCCAAGACCGCATGATACAGGTATGGTGACCATGATTTCACAGGACATGTCGGAGTTCGGTCTCCACGCACGTGCGATTCTCGGTCTCCCTATTCCGGATGTGAAGTTCTACGGTCCGTCTGCATCTAAGGCTATTGTTGTCGAGGGTAATACCAAGGAGTATGAGTTCTGCAATCTTGAGAAGGTTCTTGAGGAACCTGGCGTGCAGATCAGACTTTTCGGAAAGCCGGAGATTGCAGGCCACAGAAGAGTGGGAGTGATTCTTGCGACTGACGAGTCGGTTGCAGCGGCTCTCGCCAAGGCCGAAAGAGCATATGCTAAACTTGAAGTGAAAGTCTACTAGGACGGTAATCGGCATTCGCCCGTGGCGTCTAAAATACTATCAGTCAACACATTACTAAAAATCGATGCCCCGCTGAAAGGGCATCGATTTTCAGTAATACACTGACAATCAGACACTTGACTGCCACTTGATACATTATTTCAACTTGGCCAATTTGGCGAGTTCGAAGTCGATTTTGATTTTGTCGATGATGGAGCAGACGATCTTGTAGGTTCTGCTGCCTTCGGTGTAATCAGTCGGAGTGATGAAATTCACTCGCTGCTGGCGGAGAAGTTTCTTCGCGACATTGGTCTTCTTCTTGTTTGACGGATCGTAGACCGCTATCGAATGTCCGCCGAACATTTTCACGATCTTCATACACGGAACATCTGTCTCTCCATCTCCCATATAGATCATATGCGGGAACGGAATGCGCTTGTTGTCCTCATCCTTGCTCTCATTGACCTTCTTGTTATCCTGCACACTCAGGATTCCCTTGTTGATCTTGAAGAGGAACTGAGTCTTCGCCGTGTAGTCTACTGCGACTCCCGGCCAGACAGCCTCACCGTTTTCATTATATATGAATGAACATGCGAAGATTTTCTTGAACTCCTTGGCTATCGGAGTGCCGTCGATCATCGAAGCAAGACCTGAAGAGTTGATGTAATGCTCGACCTTCACTCCGTGTTCCTTTCCGTATCTGTTGACCTTTCCGAACCACTCGAGAACTCCCTCATAAAGCTCGACCGACTGACCGAATCTGCGGAAATCCTCCTGACGGAGAGTTATGCCTTTGTTGCGTGCCTCATCGATCATCAGCTTCATATAGCTGAGAATATTGCTGGCATCGTGATCCAATGCAATGTCATCACTTTCCTGCCAGAACTCCCTCGGATTCTTTCCGATTGCCTGGATAAAACCGAACTCCTGCATGTTTCCAGGAGACAACGTGCCGTCAAAATCATAGACAAGCGCGACGATTGGATGTTTTCTCTTTGTCATAACACCGTTTTTTAGCGCAAAATCACCACAAACTATGGCGTTTCACCACAAATATAGCAATTATATTATGTGAATTAGTATAAATGTTTACTTTTGCGACCGATTTAAACTTAACGACTGAAGATTATGCATTATTTATCGAGACTTGAACAGATCATCAAAAACAATTGGAACCAGCCTTCACTCATGAACTACAAGGGCGAGGGTTTCACTTTCGGTGAGTTGGCAACACAGATTGCAAAGTTCCACGCATTCTTTGAGGCCATCGGAGTAAAGAAGGGAGACAAGGTTGCTCTTTGCGCCAAGAACTCGGCACGCTGGGGTGTGACATTCTTCGCAGCCAATACATACGAGGCAGTGCTCGTTCCTATTCTCGCCGACTTCCATCCGGAAAGCGTAAACTCTTTGGTTGACCACTCTGAAAGTGTTATCCTTCTCACAGATACTGATATCTGGAACAAGCTCGATATTACAAAAATGCCTAAGATCAAGGCGGTGATCTCATCAAGCGACTTCACACTCCTCTACGCAGCTGACGAGGAGATCAAGAAGGCAGGCGAGAACATGGACGGTCTTTTCGCGGCAAAGTATCCTAAGGGATTCAGCGCAGAGGACGTTTCATATCCTACAGACAACGACAAGGATCTCGCGATCATCAACTATACTTCAGGTACTACAAGCGCGCCTAAGGGTGTAATGCTCCGCTTCGAGTGCATCAGCGAGAACGTAGCCTTCGGACAGAAGAGACTCCCATGTGCTCCTGGCGACCAGATCGTATCAATGCTTCCTATGGCACATATGTACGGTATGATGTTCGAGCTCATCTACCCTACATGCGGTGGTGCGACTATCTACTATCTCGGAAAGACCCCTACTCCGGCACTTCTTCTCGGCGCCATGTCTCAGGTGCAGCCATACCTCATCATCACAGTTCCACTCGTGATGGAGAAGATCTTCAAGAGCAAGGTTGCCCCTATCATCAACAAGCCGATAATGAAGGTCATCTGCGCTATCCCGGGCATCAACCAGATTATCTTCAAGAATGTACGCACTTCGCTCCTTTCAGCGTTCGGTGGAAAGGTTCGCGAGATCGTAATGGGCGGTGCAGCTCTTAACCCTGATGTCGAGAAGTGGTTCAGAAAATTCAAGCTTCCTTTCACTGTAGGTTACGGTATGACAGAGGCCGCTCCTCTCCTTGCTTATGAGGATTGGTGGGATTTCGCTTCGAAGTCATGCGGCAAGGCAGTTGACAGCGTTGAGGTGCGTATTGATTCAGAGGATCCATATACAAAGGTCGGTGAGATTCAGGCAAGAGGTAACAGCATCATGAGCGGTTACTACAAGAATGAGGAGGCTACTGCAGCTGCATTCACTGAGGACGGTTGGATGCGTACAGGTGACCTTGGTCTTCTTGACAAGAAGGGTAATATCTATATCAAGGGCCGCAGCAAGAATATGATCCTTTCTGCAAACGGTCAGAACATCTACCCTGAGGAGATCGAGGCAGTGGTCAACAACCAGCCTTACGTTGTCGAGTCAGTGGTTGTATCACGCGGCTCAAGACTCGTGGCTATCGCTTATATGGATACTGAGAAAGCCAAGGGAGAAGGTGTAGATCTCGAGGCTTACAAGGCAGTGATGATGGCTGAGGTGAACAAGGCAATGCCTGCGTACAGCAAGCTCAATGCTGTAGAGTATATCGATCAGCCTTTCGAGAAGACTCCTAAGATGAGTATCAAGAGATTCATGTACAAGTAAAACCTAGCAAGGTACTATATTCCTAAACCTCAGGGCGGTCAGAGTTTCGATTCTGACCGCCCTACTTTTTGTCAGTAGGGACTGACGATTTGGCAGTTTTTCGGGGTTGGAACAGTGTTTGACATTGTTTTGGTAAAACAATAAGATATTTATACGCAATGGCAACAACTGGAAAAATTGGAGTTACAACCGAGAATATATTCCCGGTGATCAAGAAATTTCTTTATTCGGACCATGAGATCTTTCTGAGAGAGCTTGTGGCTAACGCTGTGGATGCGACACAGAAGATGAAGGCGCTTGCGTCTTCGGGCGAGTTTAAGGGCGAACTCGGAGAACTTGCGGTACGCGTTGAACTTGACGAGACTGCAAAGACATTGAAGATTATCGACAACGGTATCGGTATGACTGCCGAGGAAGTCGACAAATATATCAACCAGATCGCATTCTCTTCTGCAGGAGAGTTCCTTGAGAAGTACAAGGACCAGCTCAGCAGCATTATCGGTCATTTCGGTCTTGGATTCTACTCTGCATTCATGGTTGCTGACAAGGTGACCATAGAGACCCTTTCATGGAAGGATGGCGCAAAGGCGATAAAATGGTCTTGCGACGGTTCCCCTGAGTACGAGATGACTGAGTGTGAGAAGGAAGAAAGAGGCACAGTGATCACCCTTTATATCTCAGAGGACGAGAAGGAATATGCGGAGAAGAACCGTATCAGCGGCCTTCTGAACAAATACTGCAAGTTCATGCCGGTTCCTATCATCTTCGGAAAGGAGCAGGAATGGAAGGACGGCAAGTATGTCGACACTGACAAGGACAATGTAATCAACAAGGTCGAGCCTCTTTGGGCGCGCAAGCCTGCCGACCTCAAGGAAGAGGACTACAAGGAGTTCTACAAGGCGCTCTACCCTATGGCGGATGAGCCTCTCTTCCACATCCACCTCAACGTGGACTATCCTTTCAACCTTACAGGTATCCTCTACTTCCCTAAGATCAAGAACAATGTGGAGATCTCACGCAACAAGATCCAGCTCTACTGCAATCAGATGTTCGTGACAGACTCTGTGGACAATATCGTTCCGGACTTCCTCACATTGCTCCACGGTGTTATCGACTCACCGGACATTCCTCTCAACGTGTCACGAAGCTATCTTCAGAGCGACGCAAATGTCAAGAAGATTTCCACATATATCACAAAGAAGGTCGCAGACCGTCTTGACGAAATTTTCAAGAACGAGCGCGAGCAGCTCGAGCAGAAATGGGATAACCTCAAGCTCTTCATCGAGTACGGTATGCTTTCTGACGAGAAGTTCTGCGACAGAGCGATGAAGTTCTGCCTCCTCAAGAACACCGAGGGAGAGTATTTCAGCATCGAGGATTACAAGAAGAAGATCGAGGAGAATCAGACTGACAAGGACAAGAAGATTGTATTCCTTTACGCAACAGACGAGGAAAGCCAGTATTCTTTCATCCACGCTGCAAAGTCAAAGGGTTACGACGTGCTTCTGCTGGATTGCCAGCTCGACAGTCACTTCGTCAATCTTCTTGAGGCGAAGATCGAGAATTCAAGATTCTCGCGTGTTGATTCAGACAGCATCGACAATCTTATCCCGAAGGAGGAGAAGATCAAGCCTGAGATATCGGAAAGCGAACAGGAGGATCTTTCAGTGATTTTCCAGAGCATTCTCCCTAAGGAGAACCAGTACTTCGTACAGGCTGAGAATCTCGGAGCTGACGCCGCACCTATCCTCATCACTCAGAGCGAGTTCATGCGCCGCTATCGCGAAATGTCGGCAATGGGAGGCGGAATGAACTTCTACGGTGAAATGCCGGCGATGTACAATATCACCGTAAACATGGAGAACCCGATCGTAGCACGCATCATGGCCGCAAAAGCAGCGGATGTCGCTCCTGCGCAGGTTATTCCGGACGCTGCCGAGGATGAATCAGAGGAGGTGAAGAGAACTGTCACTGAGGCTCAGGAAACTGCCGCTGCCGCACACAAGTCTGATCTTGAGGCCTTTGCATCAGACAATGAAACCCTCAAGCAGATTACCGATCTTGCGCTTTTGGCGAACGGAATGCTCAAGGGTAAGGATCTCAGCGAATTTATCGCAAGAAGCTATTCTATTTTATAAGATTGAGGAACTCGTTACGGGTACGCTCATCTTTGAGGAAGATACCGCTGAAGGCAGATGTGGTCGTTACCGCATTTGCCTTTTGCACTCCTCTGAGGGTCATGCAGGTGTGTGACGCCTCGATTACAACGGCAACTCCAAGCGGATTCAACGTTTCCTGGATGCAGTCACGGATCTGGGTTGTGAGTCTCTCCTGGACCTGAAGTCTGCGCGCAAACGTCTCCACTACTCTGGCTATCTTGCTCAGACCAGTAATTTTGCCGTTAGGTATATATGCGACATGAGCCTTTCCGATGAATGGCATCACATGGTGTTCGCATGTCGAATACAGTTCGATATCCTTCACGAGGACCATCTGCTGATATTCCTCATTGAACATCGCACTGCGGAGAATCTCAGCTCCGTCCTGGTGTGAGCCATGAGTAAGGAACTGCAGAGCCTTTGCCACTCTCTCCGGAGTCTTGAGGAGTCCTTCCCTTTCAGGATCTTCGCCAAGAAGTCTGAGGATTTCCTTGTAATGCTTTGCAATCTCGGCAGTGATCTGCTCGTCGTATCTTTCTTCCTTAAGGTATGCCATTTCGTCTATTTTATGGATGTTGTTTCCTGCCGGATCAGCTGGTATGGAATTTGTGCAGACCACTGACGGCAGAGGGTAAAAATTTTGTGCAAAAATAACAAAAAGAACTGCATTATAGATTTTTTTATATATCTTTGCCGCCCGAAAATAAGGTCAGTGCAACAAAAACACTGATTATTAATAACTTAAACTCATACTACTATGTATTGGACACTAGAATTGGCTTATAGATTGGAGGATGCTCCATGGCCAGCAACCAAGGAGGAGCTTATCGACTACGCTACACGTTCAGGAGCACCTCTCGAAGTTGTAGAGAACCTTGAGGAGCTTGAGGACGATGGTGAAATCTACGAGAGCATCGAGGACATCTGGCCAGATTATCCGTCAAAGGACGATTTCTTCTGGAACGAGGAGGAATATTAATAGGATAACCGGCTGACTATTTGACGGTTAGACTTATAAAAAAGGCAAAAGCAGAAGCTTTTGCCTTTTTTTACGTATGAAAGGTTTGATTACTAGTATCCTACAATCTTGTCTGCATGGTTTGAGAATGTGACCTTGTTACCTTATTCTTTAATTGTGAGTCCTATTTTACCGGTTTGAATTCGTAATAGGTATCTTCCTCTGCAGAAAGAATCATTCTCTTAACGTCATAGCCGTTATTCTTTTCGACGCCAAAGAGTCTTATCATATAATTCCGGATCCCTCCGCATGTGCCATTATATAGGATGTAGTATTCTTTTCCCTCGTAGCCGCAACCGAATTTAAGAATATGCTTATCCATATCCACTGCAAACTCCTTATAGCTGGCTGTAGACACAACCCATCCTCCCGATTCCTGCAAATCATTCACTTCGAAGACAACCTCGTCCTTGAAATAGATGACAGGAGATTCACTATCAATAAACTTGATGGATTTTATTGATGTAGTAACCGCATCTTCCGGATCATTGTACACGTAATCCTCATCATACTCATTCCGATCCAAGTATCTACCGGCCTCAACCAATATCCACTCGCCAACGATCAGTTCATCCATCTCTTCAGATGACAACGATAACTGCTCCTCATAGTTCATCAACGTATCCAGCATGTCACACGATGGGAAAGTGAACATAACTACAATCGCCATCAGCGATGCCATAAAAAACTTCTTCATAGACCAATGTTTAAATCAATGTCACAAATGTACTAAAATATCATCAATTCGGACGTGCGCTGCCTATTTATTCTCCACAAACATATTCAACGAATACTGAATCTGCATAGGCAGTGACTGCCGAATGGCCCACTGAATCAAAAACGTGGAATGTGGCAGACGAATTCCATAAGGAATCCTGTCCTACCAGATTGCGGAAATTGAGAAAGCGCACATATCGGTTTTCTCCCTGCCTCATTGCAGAAACAGTCTTATCGAGGCTTTTCTCAAGTGTGTCCGCACTGCCACACCCATGCATACACCTGCGATTATGAAGATTGTCCATTATCTGCTCTTCTGAGAGAGAGGCGCTGTAGCGTGGGCGGTTCTTCAGACCATAATGCCACACGTCCTCAGGATCCGGCAGCAGGTAGGTGGATGGTGACATTGCAACATATCTGAGAGTGATACCGTCGCGCACTTCACCTTTACCGGAAGCCACATATCGACCCACGAACTGTCCTCCTGCAGAAAAACCGACCAAAGCGATCTTCTTAAGATTCGGATAAAGCCTTCTGTCTGAGAGTCTTGAAAGAAGCGTATCAATCACATCGAATGAACTGAGTTCTGTACCATTGGCGTCACCTCCGCCTCTCCAATCATCATCCGGAGTCCCAGGAATTGTCAGGTCCTTTGGCCAAGAGTCATTCCATACAGCCCTGTCATCGCGTTCCACTCCATATCTTTCAAGAATCTGGGCACGTGGGTACATAGGAGACAACACATATGCCTCGTTCAGGGTATTCTGCAGAACCTGCTGCTCCTTCGGCACGGTCACTCCACTGCCCCAACCATGAATCATGATAACAGCCACCTCGCCATCAAAACCCTCTGTCAAAGGTCTTGGAGCTGCATAATAGACCTCCTGCGGCATACCTTCAAGAGAAAAGACAGGTATCACCGGTTCAGATTTCACAGCAGATACCGTTACGATTGCCATCAACAGGACCGAGCAAGATATTGTGAACAGTTTCTTCATATTCATTCAAATTTAATCCTGCTCAAATTTCGGAAGAATTTTAAGGATTATCAAACATCGGAACCCGGTACTTGACAGGATCTGCATTTAGAGGTTTGAGTGGCATATCGGGTCGAGTACTCTTTCCGCTGAAGATACCGAGTACTTGAGCAAAAGTCCAATTGGTGGCGCGTAATGCACATTGACCCGAGTACAGGTTTGACAGGAAGCAGGCCGGCCAGGGGCGTTAGCTGAACTGTGTCAAGGCTATTAGATATAATTATTTAATCTTCCATTGCTCGAGAATCCCAATATCTTGACTTGGGAACATAAAACTTTCCTTTCTTGATTTCTATGGCATTCTCTGAAGGTTTCTTGTTCTCTAATGTGATTTCAAATTCGCCCTCGATAATGCAATACCCTTCGCCGGTATAGCTAAGTTTACCTTCCTGCTTGAACTTTGTAAATTTAACTTTACCGGCAATAGCCTTTTTATCTTCTTCGTTTGTGAAATAGCCTTTATCATATTCTATTTCGGCAAATGATTCCCAAATATTTTCTGTCTCTGCTGTTGGCAGGTTGTACCACTTATCTAACTCGAATCCTTCACCGGAACTGATAAGCATCCTTATTTGCAGACCGACTTCGGTAAAATAAGTACTGTGAAAGTAGCTAAATGAATGCTTCCTCAGGTAGAATTGAGATTGAGTTCGCTCTGGAAAGTTTTCTTTGATATAAATCCCGTCATATTCCATTGATACAGGTACGGGATCAGCGTCCTTTTCTGCATCATTCCCCAAGTCCAGAAGTTTAGAACAACTGACAGAGACAAATGCTAGAATCAAGAATAATAGTGTGCGGAGTCTATTCATACTCATTATTTTCAATTTGCACATCGAAATTACCATTGGTCACAGAAACGCGTTTAACACTACCGTTATACTGTGGTGCATCGCATTCAAAATTGAAGTTTCCAGAAAGGATTCCAGTGGACTGTTCCCATTTTCTAAACCTTAACTTTCCGCTTACAGGATTTGTATAAGAATATTCTGTTCGCCCGCCACCATCTATAAAGTCATCTGGAGCTATTGGATATTTCCTATAAAGATATCTTAATGTGATATCTGGATCTGTAATATCTTGTTGTGTGCTGATATCTGCAACTGCAATCTTAATCGTAATTTCATCATAATAATAATTATCCAGCAGGGCGCTGACTTCAAGTGAATCAGAGTTGATCCATCTTGCATGTACGCAGTGTTCATATGAATATTCAGAAGGAAATCCTCCGCTTGTCTCATAGGAGACTTTTACTCCATCGAGATAGAACCCTAACACATTCTTTCCTTCGTCGGTTTCTATAAAAGGATCAATTTTCTCGCAACTGCCTGCTAAGAAAATTATTGATACGATATACAGAAGGCGTTTCATAATACAGCTTATTACGTTATCATTAAGATGCAAGAATGCTATAATTTGTGACTCCAAATCCTTGTTTATCGGTGCAAATATAAGAAATCTACAGCGAATTGTATCTGTCTTCGAACTTTATCGCAAGCTGTTGTGAGATAATGCCCCAGTTAGGGACAGGCATAGTCCATTTTTTGCGGGCATTACGATATGCAAGGTAGACGAGTTTGACCAAGGCAGTGTCATTCGGAAAAACACCCTTGTTCTTTGTCACCTTGCGGATCTGGCGGTGGTAACCTTCCACGGTATTGGTCGTATAAATAAGCTTCCTGATGGGCTCTGAATATTGGAAGTACTCGCTTAGGCGATCCCAGTTGTCACGCCATGACTTGATAACTATTGGATACTGTTCGCCCCACTTCTCCTCAAGCTTATCAAGAGCCATCTTGCCAGCATCCTTTGTCACGGCGCCATATACTGGCTTCAGATCCTTCATGAACTCCTTCTGATACTGCTGCCGACATACTTCATAGAGTTGCGTATCTGATGGATAACGCAAAGCTGCACTGCCGTATCAGGGAATACGCTCTTGATGGCATCTGGAAAGCCTTTCAATCCGTCGATGCAGGCAATCATTATGTCTTTCACTCCTCTGTTCTGAAGGTCTGTTAAGACTGACAGCCAGAAGTTTGCACCCTCGCTCTTTGAAACATACATACCCGGCAGATCCTTATGACCATCTTTGTCAATACCGAGCACATTGTAGATAGCCCTGGATACCACTCTATTCTTTTCATCCATTACCTTGTAATGCAGAGCGTCGAGCCATACGATAGGATAAACTTCATCCAGACTATGGTTACGCCACGCCTCAAGCTCTGGCAGTACTCTATCTGTTATTGTGCTGATAGTCTCTGCAGATATGGATGTGCCAGCCGTCTCTTCAAGCCAGTTGCTGATGTCCCTAGTGCTTGTTCCAAGGGCATACAGACCGATAATGCTGTCTGCCATACCCTCGGACAGCATAGTCTCTCTCTTTTTTACGAATTGGGGATCGAATGAGGCGTCACGGTCTCTTGGAGTTGTAACCGTAATGTCGCCAACAGGTGTCTGTACTTGCTTCTGCATCTTGCCGTTACGGCGGTTGCCAGACTCTCGCGACTCTCTGGTAGGTGAGCATCCATCTCTCCCTCTAGAACTGCGTTGACGATATTCTCAATCATCGGAGCAAGTGCTCCATCTTTACCGAATAGCGGCTTACCCGCTTTGATTTCTTCAAGGATCTGTGCCTTGAAGATGTTGAAATCTACTTCTTCTTTCATTGTTACTGTGTGTTACAAAAATAAAACTTTATTCTTGCTTGACACAGTTCGTTTTACACTCTCGGCCGGCCAGGAGTTTTCGCCAGCCTCGTTGTGTGCATAACTGAAAATCTTCCTGAGTCATCCTTAAAATCAGCCTATCCAAGGACAAACCGATGTCCAAATGATGGTTTGTCCTTAAAAGTGGCAGATTCAAGGACAACTGAACAATCAACACCTGTGTCAGTCAGTACTACAACTAAGTTTCGATCAAGAAAACAGTCATTTTACGCACCATCTCCTGAGTGCCTCAACCAGAAGACAAAAAAACCGGACGAGACCGCTCAAAACGTCATCTCGTCCGGATAATTATAGAATCTCTACTAAGCATTCGAAGCTGGAGCGACTGTTCCGTCTTCATTTACATCCACCTTCACTTCCCTTCCGTTGAGGTTGAGATCAAACCTGTAGGAATTTCCTGTCGGAGTCTTAATATAATCCGCTTCATTGTCAGAGAAGGTAGCGCCTGAGTAGGTCGGGTCTGCCGCAAGGTAGTCCTTGATTTCCTGTGGAACTTCAGAGATGAGGACTTCAGTCTTTGTTCTGATCCAGTTTCCCTCCTTGTCGAACCATGCCTCATGCTCTGTTCCGTTCGGACGGGTTCCTGTCTCATATGAGACCTCCCAATAGCGTCCTTCCCACTCCCACTCCACATCGAATGCTCCAGGGCATACATTGCTGAAACTTTTTCTTACGGCCTGCTGAGGTCGCCCGTCGTCATATTTCTCACATGAGATCGTCGCCAGAGCAATTACAGCAGCAGCTAAAATCATCATCTTTTTCATAATCAGTCTAATTTAAGGGTTATTGTTTTCGTCAGTCGTCGATCTCAACGAGGTTGCAGAGCGAATCGAACTTCATCTCCATTCTGTTCGACAACTTTATTTCATATGATTTTCTGTCGATATCATAGCCGATTATAATCGCCTCAGGGAAATGCTCCTTTGCAGTTGCCACGATCTTGTCAGGAACGATTCCTGCCGGAATATTGCCGTTGCTGGTCTCGATATTGTCAAGTTTGCCGTCATGCTCGAACTGAAGGATGACACCGCCCACGAGGGCTACCTGATAATCAGGAGCGATGATATCATCGTCTACAGAAGCGTAAGATACCTTGTCGTTTGGATAATACTGCCTGATGAACTCCTGTGCCTTCTTTGGAAGCTGATTGAAAGTCACTGCCCTGTCATCAGCGTGCATTATAGTAAGAGAAGCGAGTACGAATGCGAATGTTACGAAAATCTTTTTCATGTCTAAGTGTTTTTGATTGTTGATTAATAAATTTCACAATGCAAAAGTCAGACATGATTCTGAAAAGAAACTGAAATGAAATGCAGATTTTGAAAATTTATTTAGATTTTTTCAAAATTACAGCAAAAATGTGCCTTCCGTCACGGAAATCGTATGAAATTTCCAGTCCGTTGTTGACGCATACTGAATATACAAGAGCAAGGCCGAGTCCTGTCGCGCCCTCCCTTCTGCCTGCCGGCTGATAGAATCTTCTGAAGACCTTCTCCTTATCCAACGATGCATCGCCGGAGTTGCTGACAGAGAATCCTTCTTCAGAGAAAGTCATAGAAATACGGCCACCCGACGGAGTGTAGAGAAAAGCGTTCTTTATGAGGTTTCCGACAAGGACTGATGCCATCTGCTCATCCATACGGATGCTGAAGCCGGATGTCCCAGCGATATCCACCTCAAGTCCCTTATGGGCATAAGTTTCCTGATACAATTCTATGCTGTCCTCAGCCAGAGTCCTCATATCCACTTCTGAAGTCTGAGGGAACTGTCCGTTCTCGATCTTGGCAAGCAGGAGCATGGTTTTATTAAGTCGGATAAGACCGCTGAGGCTTCGGTGGATCTTCACAAGTTCCCCTGCGACATCTTCATTCAGATCATTGCGGTCAAGCAGCATCTCGATCCTGTTGCTGCACACCGCAAGAGGCGTCTGGAGTTCATGGGAAGCGTTTCCGATGAATATCTTGCGTTCCTCGTACTGGGTTTCGAATCTAAATACCGCGTCCTGAACCGCTGTAGCAAGCTTGCGGAACTCCACGATATCAGTATCTGAAGGAACCGGCGCACCGGGGACACCTGGTTCATATTCGTCAATCCACTTCAGGAGTCTGTACAACGGTTTCATATTGTAGTTGAGAAGCAGAATTCCAAGCAGGACGACAGACACAAGCAGTACCACAAACAGAATGACAGTCCACCAGAGAACGTGACCGACCAGCACCTCCTGCTCGAACGTAGGCATGGAAACCGTCAATCTGCGGTAATTTCCCTCACTGTCTTCGAACACCTGCCTCCTGATCCTCGAACTTGCAAACTCCTCCTGACTTTTCAGCATGACTTCCGCCTCGCCGTACTCGACAGCCGGATATGACTCTGCTTCTTCAGGAGTGAGATACTCTATACAATAGGTATTATAAACACCGTTGAACCTTTCCGGCATTTCCTTACCGGAGAGCAGTCTCAGAATGATATGGTCAGAATAGTCTTTAAGGATAAGGTCTGTGTCCGCGTGTATCTTGTCCGACATTGTCCTGTATGACAGCCAACCCCACAATCCCAAGGTCAGGATCAGAGGAAACATCAAGGTAAGAATTATCTTATAGACGAGTTTCATGGCTGAATCAGTTTATATCCGAATCCATATACGGCCTTGATCTCTATGTCCGCACCTGCTTCTGTAAGTTTGCGGCGGAGATTCTTCATCTGGGCGTAGACATACTGGAAATCATCCGACTGGTCCGCGTGGTCGCCCCATACAGCCTCGGCAAGAACCGCTTTGTCTACCATATGTCCCGGACGCATCAGGAAATATTTTAGAATATCGAACTCCTTTTTCAGAAGTGCAACTTCCTTACCGTCGATGGTAAGCCTTTGCGAGGATTCATACAGTGACACATTGCCGACCTTATACGCAAGTTCGCCGGAATTCCTGCTGCGTCTTGTCACGCTCCTGATTCGTGCAGCAAGCTCTGCTATATGGAACGGCTTGGCAAGATAGTCATCGGCACCGAGTTCCAACCCTCTGATCTTGTCATCTATGGAATCACGTGCAGATGTGATGATGACATTGACACTGCTGCCTGAGGACTTTATGTTCTCGAGAACATCCAGACCGTTTCCATCCGGCAAGGTGATATCCAGGAGCACACAGTCATAGCTGTATGCGCCCAACTTCTCCATAGCCGAAGCATATGTCAAAGCAGTTTCCACTACATAGCCCTCCTTGCGGAGAGTTTCAGACATGATTTCCGACAAAGACAGTTCATCTTCAATGATCAGAAGTTTCATAGGTCAGCCGTTTATACTCTGCAAGTTATTTAAAAAATCGCCAAACGGCAAATCTGACGCATAAAATACATATATTTGTGAATATTAAACAACCTTATCAAATGAACAATAGAGAAATCTGGATCGATTGGCTGAGAGTCGCCGCATGTTTCATGGTATTCGTAGTGCACAGCACAGAGCCATTCTACCTTGGAGGTGACGGATCACTCATCCTCAGCGAAACCGACGCATTCTGGTCGTCATTCTTCGACACACTTGTACGTTCGTGCGTACCGCTTTTCATCATCGCATCAAGTTATCTGCAGTTCCCTGTCAAATATCCGGCAGGAGAATTCTTCAAGAGACGCACAGTCAGAGTGCTGATCCCGTTCCTCATATGGACGATCGTCTATGCATGCGTATGGGGAGAACCTGCGCAGAACTTCAGGAACCTGCTTCTTAACTTCAACTACTCAGCCGGACACCTATGGTTCGTATATATGCTGATCGGAGTATACCTGCTTATGCCTATGCTGTCGCCATGGGCTGAGAAGGTCGGGAAGAAAGAACTCCTTACATATCTGGGCATCTGCCTTTTCACAACGCTTATACCGCTCATCAGAGAGTGGGCTTCAGGCGGAGAGAACCTCGTAATCTACGGTCCTTCAGGACTTCCACGTCAGGCACTTTATCCATTGTGGGGCGAGGCAAGCTGGAACGCATACGGAACATTCTACTATTTCAGCGGATTCATAGGTTATCTGCTTCTCGGACTATATTTCCGCAGATTCGTCGGAGAACTTTCATGGAAGAAGACCCTTGCAATCTCTCTCCCTTGCTACCTTGCAGGTTTTGCAGTGACATTCGGAGGTTTCCTCAAGAGAGTATATGCAACAGCTGACGGAGTATTCCCGGTAGGTGGTCTGGTGGAAAAGGCCGTCTGGTGGGAGACAACATGGTGCAATGACACAGTAGGAGTTGCACTCATGGCGGTGGCATGGATTCTCATGTTCAGGAAGATCAAAGCCGACGGACGTTTCTACCAGAAGATTCTCCTCCCTGTATCGAAGGCAAGTTACGGCATTTATCTGATACATCTCCTCATCCTCGTCCCTATCTGCGGTGCATTCCGCAGCTGGCTCGGAAGCGGTGCTGAAGGCGTGCTCGGATTCTGGACAACCCCTGTACAGATCCTCGGTTCCGCAATTGCGGCCTTCATCTGCACATCTATAGTTTCAGTGATTCTGCGACGCATACCGAAGATCGGCAGTTACATCGCATAAAACAGAAATTTACTTCTTTACGAACAATATGGCCATCAGCGGAAGCGCAATGATGGCCATTGTTGCGCTTATAGGGAGGTAGATTCCGAAGTTGACATATTTCACCACAAGATATGTGGCAAGAAGGAGAAGGACACCCATGGAAGCGGAAATCAGGTAATGCTTCCTGATGTCGGTGCTCTTGCAAAGGATACGGCTGAGATTAGGGACTCCGAGCGAGATGAAGCCGATAGGTCCGCAGATGGATACCGAGCTTGTCACGAGGAACATTATTGACAGAAGAAGAAGGGCCTTCTTCATGTTCGAGAGTTCTATTTCACCGTTGAAATGCCTTGTCAGAGGCTTTGATGCAAGGATTGCCGTACCTAAGCCTACGGCAAAGAGAGACAACGAGAAGATGATGTCACCGGTTGTAACCCCCTCAAGATTGAAGTTTGCCGCTCCCCAGAGGTAGTATTGCTTGAGCAGGTCTCCGGTCGGGGCATTTGTGACCACGATGGTTCCGAGCGAACCGATAAATGTGCCGAAAAGGATACCGAAGGTGATCAGGTTCTGTGTGCTGACCCTCAATGTGACAAAGAAGCATACTGCGGTGCAGATAAGGGTACAGATGAAGCTGCCCAAGGTAAGCGAACACCATCCGGACATGGTTGCCGCAGCGGCTCCGAGGCAGGCGGCGCTTCCAAGGCCGAGACTGTACACATCTCCAAGCTGATTACGCCAGAGATACTGCATCTGGATTCCTCCCACCGGCAAGGATATGCCGGAAATTATCACATACAGAAGACTCAACATAAGAAAAAACAACAGGATGACGCTTCAAAGAACCGCCATCCCTTAAAATCTTTATAATAGGATATATTAATATTCGTCCGGTGCGTACTTGAACGGATCGAGCGGAGATTTGTACTCGCAGTAGTCAGACTCCACGAAGAAGCGCTTGAGCTCGATCTCAGCATTCTCGAGCGAGTCAGATGTGTGCACGATGTTCTCCTGTGCGCTGAGGCTGTAGTCACCTCTGATTGTACCAGGAACAGCCTTGCTTGCCTTTGTTGCACCTGCCATGTCGCGTACAACCTGTACTGCGCTGTAGCCTTCCCAGCAGCAGAGGATAACAGGGGCTGCCATCATTCCGTCTCTAAGCCAAGGGAAGAAAGGTCTGTCAAGGAGATGCGCATAATGCACCTTGAGAATCTCCTCGTCAAGCTGTACCATCTTCATCGCAACGAGCTTAAGGCCTCTTTTTTCAAATCTTGAAATCACTTCGCCGATAAGTCCTCTCTGAAGACAACCAGGCTTGAGAATAACCAATGTTCTTTCCATAATATATGCTAAAAATTATACTTTATTACCAAAAACGTGTAAATTTAGACATTTCTTTTATGAAAACAAAACGTTTAGTAAATTTGCACAAACAATAGACCAATTATGAAAAGAATCGGAATAATCATGAGCACAATGTGTATAGGCATGGCACTTCAGGCACAGAGCGGAGTAATCCAGACAAGGGAGGGGAACCCCGCTGACGGAAAGATATTGACAATGGAGGAGACCATCCTGTCACGTGAACTTGCACCGGAAGACCTGAGATGCAGATGGGTCGACGACAGTCATCTTGCCATGTACAAGGGTGGCAAATGGATCAACTATGAGATCGATACAGAGGAGACCTCACCTTACGTTGCCAAGGCAGACAGGCCATATGCTTTCAGCAAAAACCGCAGCCTCTACCTTCTCGACAAGGACAGCACAGTGACGCCTGTCGTGGTAAGCGAGGACAAGAACATCACATACGGAGAGACTGTTAGCCGCAACGAGTTCGGCATCTCCGGCGGTATCTTCATGTCTCCGGACAAGAGCAAGATCGCATTCTACCGCAAGGACGAGTCGCTTGTAACCACATTCCCTCTTCTGGACATCACCACCAGAACCGGTTCTCTCAAAGAGATAAAATATCCTATGGCAGGTATGGATTCGGAAAGAATCAGCCTCGGCGTATATGACATCGCAACAGGCGGTATCATTTATCTCAAGGTCGACGATTTCGGAGAGGACAGATATCTCACCAACATCACATGGTCTCCTGACTGCAGCAAGATCCTCATCCAGGTTCTCGACCGCAGCCAGAAGCACATGAGACTCAACGCATACAATGCAGCCGACGGTTCATATATCAAGACAATCCTCACCGAGGACAGTGACAAATATGTAGAGCCGCAGACTCCTGTATTCTTCATCAAGGGTCAGCAGGATATCTTCATCTACCGTACTGCTTCAAGAGACGGCTACCGCAATCTCTACCTCTGCGACATGGAGGGTAATGTGCGCAGAATGACATGCACAGACGCTGACGTGGCATATATCGGCAACGACGGAAAGTATGTATATTATACATCTGCAGAGGTATCACCTGTCGAGAACCATTTCTTCAGAATGGAGATCAAAGGTCTCAAGAAGGGCGTGGCAAAGGCGACATTCGGGAAGTCACAGAGACTCACAGAGGCTCCAGGCTGGCACAGCATCGCCATGAACGGCACATGCACAAAATATGTCGACAGCTACAGCTCGCTCACAGTGCCTAAGGTCATCGACCTCCGCAATGCAGACGGAAGCCTCGTAAGAAACCTTCTTACTGCGCAGGACCCTACCCTCGAGTATGCCTACACAGATATTTCGCTCGGAACAGTTAAGAGCGCCGACGGCAAATACGACAACTACTACAGACTCATCAAGCCGAAGGACTTCGACCCTTCGAAGAAATACCCTGTGATCGTTTACGTCTACGGCGGTCCTCATTCTCAGATGGTCCAGAACACATTCATGGCACAGCTCCGCAGATGGGAAATGTACATGGCACAGAGAGGTTATCTCGTATATATCCAGGACAACAGAGGTACACAGAACAGAGGTCTTGAATTCGAGCAGGCCATCCACGGACAGTGCGGCCAGGCCGAGATGGCGGACCAGATGGAAGGTGTGAAGATGCTTATGGATCTTCCATATGTGGACAAGGACAGAATCGGAGTACACGGCTGGAGCTACGGCGGTTTCATGACAATTTCGCTTATAACAAACTACCCTGACGTGTTCAAGGTTGCAGTTGCCGGCGGTCCTGTGATCGACTGGAAGTGGTATGAGGTCATGTATGGAGAAAGATACATGGACAATCCTGCAGTCAATCCGGAAGGATATGAGAAGACCAGCCTCATCAACAAGGCGAAGGACCTCAAGGGCAAGCTTCTTATCTGCCAGGGCGCGATCGACCCTGTCGTGGTATGGGAGCACAGCCTCAGTTTCATCAGAGAGTGCGTGAAGAACAATGTCCAGGTCGACTACTTCCCTTACCCTTGCGCCGAGCACAATGTCATGGGAAAAGACCGAGTACATCTTTACGACAAGGTATCCATGTATTTCGAAGATTATCTCTAACGTGATTTAGGGGGTTCGACAGGCTTCGGAGTGACCGAAGTTCCCACCCCGATGATAAATTCACCTACTGTAAAAGTTGCCTGCACGCCGAATGAGAACACCTCAGGCGTTGCAGGCATTTTTACTGCCGCTCCGTCCGTGCTTGGGTACAGTATCGGAGAATATACGGATATAGACTGGAAATACTGGTTCCATAGCGTGATGGAAATGATGGCGGACGGATGCCATATGAATCCTTCGCGATTACCCATTCCCCAGTTATTGCCCATCACTCCGAGTTGGGCACCGTACAATATTCCCGAAAGCATATACAGATTCTTTGCAAGTTTGAACGTATTTCCGATCATCATCTGCTGCGTGATATACATATGAGGAATATTTATGGTGTTGTACCCGTCGAGTGTGGAAAAGAACTTGTCAGGATGGGATATCGAATATGTTCCGAAGCCTATGCTTCCGTTGAATCCGTTCACAGGAATGACCTTCACGACAGGCACTGGAAGGGGCGCAGATGTCCACGGATGTATGCCCACAAGTCTTGCTCTCGGTATGAAGATAGAAGACGGCAGAAAGTCCGGTATACGATTCGGAACGGAGTCTACGGGAGGCATGAGAGTCAGCCCTGAACGGTCCTGAGAAAAGGCTTCACCCAGAGGCAGAAGAAGGAGGAACAGCAACACTAACTTTTTCATAATCTCATTTACCTTCAAAAAAGGCAAGGAGTATGCCCCAAAAACATCAGAATCTGCTTATATTTGCGCCCGCAAATGAAATAGGCATGAAATCGATAAAAGACATCTACAAAATAGGCAAGGGTCCGTCAAGCAGCCATACAATGGGACCGTTCAAGGCAGTAAGACATTACATGGAGAACCATCCAGACGTATACGGTCTTCACGTGACATTGTACGGATCTCTCGCGGCTACAGGAAAGGGTCACCTTACCGACATCGCCATCGAGGAGGCTTTCGCAACCTGGAGATATACCGACAAGGAGACTCTTGAAAGCAAGTTCAAGAGAAGCGGAGATGTCACTATCGAATGGATGCCTAAGGAAAACCTTCAGGTACACCCCAACGGTATGAAAATAGCCGCAGTAAACTCTGACGGAGACCTCTATGACAAGTGGACATACTACAGCATCGGAGGCGGTGACATCATCTGTATGGACTGCCCTATCGAGACTGAAGACGATGAGAACATCTACGACATGACCACCATGACAGACATCATGAACTGGTGCAACCGTACAGGTAAATCATATTGGGAGTACGTAGAGGATGTCGAGGGCAAGGGATCAGGTCTCCGGGCTCATCTCGAACTTGTATGGAAGGTCATGCAGGAAGCTGTGGAGAGAGGAATCGAGGAGGAAGGTGTACTTCCTGGACCTCTCAATCTCAGAAGAAAGGCACTCAGCTACCACGTGAGAGCATTCGGACAGGGTGACACATTCAAGACAAGAGGACTTGTATTCGCATATGCACTTGCCGTAAGTGAGGAGAATGCGGCCGGAGGAACCATTGTGACAGCACCTACCTGCGGTTCATGCGGTGTGCTTCCGAGCGTGCTCTATCATATGAAGAAAAGATACGATTTCAGCGACACACGCATCATCAGGGCATTGGCGACCTGCGGTCTCATCGGCAGTGTAGTGAAGCATAACGCTTCGGTTTCGGGTGCTGAAGTAGGATGCCAGGGCGAGGTCGGAGTTGCATGCGCAATGGCTGCTGCAGCTGTAGCCCAGCTTATGGGTGGAAGCCCTTCACAGATCGAATATGCAGCAGAAATGGGTCTTGAGCATCATCTTGGACTCACATGCGACCCTGTATGCGGACTTGTGCAGATTCCATGTATCGAGAGAAACGCATACGCGGCTGCACGTGCGATGGATGCAGGTATCTACGCTCTCTACACAGACGGACGTCACCGTGTATCTTTCGACCAGGCTGTAAAGGTAATGAAGCAGACCGGACACGACCTGCCGTCACTCTATAAGGAAACCAGCGAAGGCGGACTCGCCAAGGCTGTCAAGCACCATCTGGAGTAATACCCATAACGTCAAGGATCTCATTCCAGACCATCTCCTTTCCTATTTCATTCAGGACTTCATGACGCATGCCGCCATACAGCACGGAGGTCACATTGTAGTAGCCTCTGTCGCACAGGTTCTGGACTGACTTATGGAATTCTTCCTCTGTATTCATTGTCGGATCATCATCTCCGGACAGAAAGACTACAGGCATCATAGGATGTGCCACTGCCCAACGTCCCTTGCGGTACGTTTCCGACATCATGGCCATAAGATTGTAGGACCCGTTTGCCGTAAGGGCGAAATTACATAACGGATTATCCTCGAATTTTCTGCGTACCTCAGGATCGGAACATGTCCATGCCTGCTTTCCCTCCGACTGGAACCTTTGGTTGTATCGTTCTGACGAACGTTTCTGACTGGCGGCCATTCTATGGCGAGACATGCCTATATGACACAATGTCCATGTTATCATACGTCCGAGCACCGACATGCGATTCCAGCTCGGACTTCCGGTAAGGATGAGTCCGTCTATCGAAGAATCATCATATTTGGTGTAGATTCTCGCCGCCATCGAACCCATGCTGTGTCCCAGAAGAAAAAGCGGTTTGTCCGGATAATTGCTGCGGGCCCACGACGTGATCATTCGCAGATCATCCACAAGGGCCATATATCCTCCCTCATACATATATCCCAGATCATCCATTGACCTGACGCTGCCGCCGTGGCCTCTATGGTCACCGGCAACGCATATGACTCCATTGAGGGCCATATATTCCATGAAAGGAAGGAATCTTTCCTTACATCCGCACATTCCGTGCGAAAGCTGAAGCACGGCCTTTGGCTCTTGCTCCGGCTCTACAACCATAACGCTTATAGGCAGTCCGTCTATACGCGATCTCATTGATATTTCACTAACCATAACGGGGAGAAGGTCAGACAAAATACATTCCTATGCTATCTGTTTCCGAACAAAAGTGCGATATCTTCTGAAAGTGCCTTTGCTGCAAGGGTTTCCGGAACAAATTTCCAGCTTCCTATCACCTGAGGGTCGCTGATAAGTTCGGAGTTGATTTCCTTGTGTTCAAGGATATAGTCGTAGAGAAGTTCCCTGATCTCAGGGTAACGGGCCACTATTCTGGCATTCACTGTTTCCGAATCAAGTCCTGCGCCATCCTTCAGAAGACCGCCACCGCCGTTTGCCCGGTATGACGTCATGGCAACGGTATAGTACTCATCCATGTCGAATGACGATCCGTCCGGGAGCGAAAGGATATTTATGCGGCTGCCCGCAGGCTTGGTGACATCGACCTCATAGTTGATTCCGCCGGCAGAGTCGAAATTATACGAACGGGACACAAATGACCATCCCTGTTGACCTGTACGTGGATCGGACACATTCCTTATCTTGAGAAGATGGCCGTCTCTGCCGTCGTATGTATTGATCCAGTTGTCGTATGAGCATTCAAGCATATCTTTAATTTCCTTTCCGGTCATTTTAAGCGTATACAATTGATTCTCATACGGATAGATAGTAAAGAGATCGTTGTATATGATTGTTCCGGCCGACACCGAGCCGTCATATGTCAGAGGTGCGGCGAACGAGATCTGAGCCTTCGATGCTTCAAGGCACAAGGTGTGGATGAAATTGATATAATCAGACATTCCTGTATATGCGTCTACGGTATGGAGCGGCAATGCCAGCTGACCGACCTCACGCATGGTGAAGGCTTTGACTTTATTGAAGTCTTCTGCAAACTTCTGCTTCATTGTCACGTCAATGTTTTCAGGGCTGACGTTGATGAGCGATGCGTCTGATGATTTCGAAACAATATTGCCATCCTTGACTGTCACATTCACGATTCCCTTACCGAGGTGCCTGCAGTGACTGCCTGAGTTCACGAGGGCGATAGAGTCCGCTGTGATTGCCAACGGTCTGTGGTCATGCGCACCGAAGACAAGATCGACGCCTTTGAGTGTGGAGAAAAGTGCCATTGCAGGGTTCTCCATCTGTGTATATTCCCTGGTGCCGGATCCGCCGTGCACGGCTACAACAACGATATCAGGATTCTCTTCCGCGGTCACGATGTCCACAACCTCCTGGGCATGAGGAATGAGTTCACGGAATTCCATACCCTCCCAGATTTCCTCGGAAAGCCATCCCGGAATGCCAGGGTTGGTGAATCCAATCACTGCTATCTTGAGGCCATGGCGACGAAGAATGACATAGTCCTGGAAATATGGCTTGCCTGTTTCTGTGGCGATGGCATTTGCCGCGAGGAACGGTATCGATGTCTGCCCCCTGTAGCGGTCGTATACCTTGTGCCCTGTCTCGATGTCGTGGTTGCCGACAATGATGGCGTCATAGTCCATGTACTCGGCCATTCTCGAATGGAGATGGATTGAGAGTGTATCTTCATAGTTGAAATAATACGCTGCGTTGTCTCCCTGAAGGAAGTCGCCGACATCAAGCAGGATGACGTTTTCCTTGCCGGAGGCTGTCCTGACGCTGTCCACATACCATGAAGCGGACGTCAGAGAGTTTCTCACTCCATCCTTGACATATTCCTCATCAAAATAGCGTCCGTGGACATCGTTCGTGCTGAGGAATGTGAATGTGTATTCGCCGTCTTTCGGTCCGCATGAAACCGCTGCGAGTATCAGGTACAAGAACAGGAGACGTTTCATATTACTTTCTGTTTCGTTTCAAAAGTTCGTTCAGGTTGAAGCGGAGACCGACCATCTGCTGGCAGCCGCTGTAGCGTGTTCCGTTGAAGTGGAAGAGTGCTGAGACCCTGATGCTCATATACTCCCCTATCTTAGGTTCATAATAGAACTCGAGTCTGTCGTAGAAGCCTGGACCGGTCTTTCCGTCGTCATGGATACGGTAGAACGGATCTCCGTAATAGAGGTCAGGTCCGTATTTGGCACCTGTGTTGTCGACCATATTGTAATACGGCATCATATCGCTTCCGAAGAAGGCCTTGTTATGGATACCTACGTTCCAGTTTCTGATTTCCTGGTCGAATTCACCTCCGAACGGATAGACGAATGCGCCTACGTATTTCCTGTCACGCTGCATTGCCTGAAGCCATCCGAGGCGGAAAGAAAGGGTCTGGAGACCTGACTGCTTCGATATGTCAAATTTTGCGTATGGATTCAGGAGGATGTTGTCTACGAGGCCCTTCGCCTGCTCCGAATTGGCATAATGGAGCATATAACCGGCATATCCGAGTGAAAGGAACTGCAGAACCTTGCCTTCGCCTGATGTATATATCATGAATTTCTCTCGTCTTGTCTGTCCGTACTGTCCCATCCAGTCACAGCCCACTTCGAAGTATGCTGCCGGTCTTCTGAATTTGAGCAGAAGTCCTTCGAGGTTGTTGTCATAGAAACGGAGGGAGTCGGAGAAGAATGCCTGGGAGTATGTTCCTTCGGATGCTTTTCGCGGGAATATTCCGGCATAGATTTCCATGTCGGTCTTATTGATTTTCTTTCGCAGGTTGTAGTACACCTGGATTTCCTGGAAGAGGTCAAGGTCTTTTCCGGATCCGAAGTCTTTCATGACGTCGATTCCTGCCATGATACGATGCCGGGCACCGTTCTTTTCGGTCAGCGCTAGACCTACCTGAGGAGTGAGACGTGCGCCGAAGATGGTCATAGACGGAGTGAAACAACTTGTGGCGAACTCTCTGTTGTCGAATCTCATCTCAAAGTCGAGATCATAGACGAATGACGGCTTGGTGTTACCGGTTGCCGACAACGAAAGCGACGACAGGAGCAGAACGAATGTGTATAGTATCCTCTTCATTATATTAGTCTAAATTCCTTCAAAGTTAACACTTTTATTGTATTTTTGCTATGACATTCCTTATGCTTATGAAACTCCAGACACCGGTTACCGACGAGAAATGCAAGGTCGGAATATCATACAATGACAAGATCACTATGCTTGGAAGCTGTTTCTCCGACAATATAGGAAAGCAGCTGGCTGATTTCGGGTTCGACGTGTGCGTGAATCCGTTCGGAACGCTGTACAACCCGGTATCGATTCTGAAAAGCGTGGAAAGGCTTGTCAGCGGAAAGCATTTTACTGAGGATGACTGTGTGCAGATCGGAGCGGGAGACGAACGTTTCTGTTCGTTCTCGCACCATACGTCCTTTGCTCGTGGCAGCAAGGAGGAGTTCGTAGCGAATGCAAATGAGGCATTGGAGAGCGCCTGCAGGCATTTCGCTGAGAGCAACAAGGTGATCATAACTCTGGGTACAAGCTGGTGTTTCAGACATAATGAGAGTCAGGAGATCGTGTCCAACTGTCTCAAGAGGCCGGCATGTGAATTTACCCGTGAGAGGCTTTCATCAGTAGAGACCGCAGAGTGTCTTATGAAGATCATGGAGCTGTGCAGAGAGGCGGAAGAACAGGATGGTTTCTGCAGGAAGGAGTTTATCTTCACTGTGAGCCCGATCCGACATTTCAAGGACGGGGCGCACGGCAATCAGATCAGCAAGGCGGGACTTCTTCTCGGAATCGAGGATGCGCTGGACCATCATGACGGATCCGGTCACTGCCTGGCCGACTATTTCCCTTCATACGAGATCATGATGGATGAGCTCCGCGATTACCGCTTCTACGCCGAGGACATGTGCCATCCGACCTCCCAGGCTGTCAACTACATCCGAGAGAGATTCCTGAACTGGGCACTTCCTGTCTCTGAACACCCACAGCTCGAAGAAAACATACGAGCCCACAAGCGCTGCTGCCATATAGTGAAATAACTGTTTGTCGGAAAATTTTCAGAATCACGATAGTTGAACTTGGAGCAGATAGTTACGATCTAGAAAATATCTATTTTATTGATCGTAAAGTAGATTTTCCGCACAAATTGACGTAAAACAGGAATTTTGACGAGTTACAATCAAGAAATATGAAATTTTGTTGATCGTAACCTGATCAGAGATGCAAAGGGAGGTTTCTAAGAGTAGCAGCATTGTGGAGTACTGAGAAGAGACGCACAAAACAGGCAGTCACGCAAGCTGAATAGTGAACACTACTCAAGTCTCTCAAGATCAACACATTAAACAAATAAGGGTCGGATAATTCTCCGACCCTCATTCAGTTATCTATCTGATTAGCAGACCGTTAACTGCCACACCAAATTATTATCTTCTGCGGCGCATTGCCTGTTTCATCATGTTACCCATGTTGGCGCCCATGACTGTCTTCATCATCTTGCGGGTACCTTCAAACTGCTTGAGGAGTTTGTTGACCTCTGGGAGCGATGTACCGGAACCGTCTGCGATTCTCTTGCGGCGGCTGCCGTTAAGACAGTCCGGATGCTCTCTTTCATATGGAGTCATCGAGAGGATGATGGCCTCGATACCCTTGAATGAGTCATTGTCCATATCCACATCCTTGAGCATCTTGCCCATACCTGGAATCATCGAAGCGAGATCCTTGATGTTACCCATCTTCTTGATCTGCTGAATCTGGTTGTAGAAATCCCAGAGAGTGAACTGATCCTTTGCGAGTTTCTTCTTGAGTTCGCGTGCCTGTGCCTCATCGAACTGCTCCTGGGCCTTCTCCACGAGTGAAACCACGTCACCCATGCCGAGGATACGGTCAGCGATACGGTTCGGATGGAACACATCGAGCGCCTCCATCTTCTCGCCCATGCTGACGAACTTGATCGGCTTGCCCACAACCGCCTTGATAGAGAGGGCAGCACCACCACGGGTGTCACCGTCCATCTTGGTGAGGACAACTCCGTCGAAGTCGAGGCGGTCGTTGAATGCCTTGGCAGTCTCGACAGCATCCTGACCTGTCATCGCATCCACCACGAAGAGCGTCTCCGTAGGCTTGAGAGCATCCTTGAGAGCTGAGATCTCGTCCATGAGTTCCTGATCCACAGCAAGACGACCTGCTGTATCGACGATCACTACAGAATATCCTTCAGCCTTTGCCTTCTTGACTGCATTCTGAGCGATCTGGATAGGATCCTTAACGCCCGGCTCAGAGTATACCTCAACACCGACCTGCTCTCCGAGTACCTTCAACTGATCGATCGCTGCAGGACGGAAGTAGTCGCAGGCTGCAAGGAGAACCTTCATACCTCTCTTGCTCTTGATATTGAGTGCGAGCTTACCTGAGAATGTAGTCTTACCCGAACCGTTGAGACCGGCAACGAGTACAACTGCAGGTGAACCCTTCACATTGATATCTGCCGATTCGCTTCCCATGAGGGCTGCAAGCTCATCATGAACGATCTTTACGATCATCTGCTGAGGCTTCACTGCTGTGAGGACATTCTGTCCGATAGCCTTCTTCTTCACGTCGTCGCAGAACGTCTTTGCAATCTTGTAGCTGACGTCGGCGTCAAGCAGGGCACGGCGGATGTCCTTCATCGCCTCCGAGATGTTGATCTCGGTAATCTTTCCTTCACCCTTGAGGATCTTAAACGATCGCTCAAGTCTTTCACTTAAATTTTCAAACATATTGATTTACTTTTTTCTTTCTCTTTATCTCAGGCCTAAATGAAGAAATCCTTCACCTTCGGAGCCTTGTCAAGTTCGTCGCTGAAAACCGACGGAGCGAGGTCCTTCATGTTGTAGCGGCTCGCCATGACCTGTCCGTATGCACCTGTACTACGGATGGCCATAAGGTCTCCACGTACGCTCAAAGGCAGAAGTCTGCCTGCTCCCCACACGTCGCTCGACTCGCAGACAGGGCCTACGATATCGTATGCCTGGTGGGTCGGGAAGAATGTTCTCTGTTCTGCCGAAAGGTTCTCGATCTTATGATACGCGCCGTAGAGGGCAGGTCTGATAAGGTCGTTCATACCGGCGTCCATGATCAGGAAGTTCTTTGTCTCGCCGCTCTTGACGAAAAGCACTCGCGAGATAAGTGACGCACACTGTGCCACAAGCGAACGGCCCGGTTCCACATGTACCGACTGGTCAGGACGTCTTTCGATATTGTCCTCGATGGTCTGGAACCATGTATCGAAATCAGCCAGAGCATTTCCGTCCGGATCGTCATAATCGACACCGAGTCCACCTCCGAGGTTGATATTGTTCACTGTAAGTCCCTGGCGTTCGAAATACCTGACGATATCATTGACTCTCTTGCACTCAAGGGCATATACCTCCTGCACTCGTGTGATCTGTGAACCGATATGGAAATGGAGACCGAAGAAATTGATGTATTCGCTCTTCTGGATGATCTCGATAAGTTTCTCGAACTCATGCTGTGAAATACCGAACTTGTTCTCATAGAGACCGGTAGTCACATATTTATGTGTATGTGCGTCGATATCAGGATTGATTCTGACCGAGATGTTAGCCTTGATACCGTAATGGTGGGCCATCTCGTTTATCACATATATCTCCTGAAGCGATTCGCAGTTGAACGCCTCGATACCCAATGTAAGGGCGTCATATATCTCTCTGTCCGTCTTACCTACTCCAGCATATACAATCTTGTCGGCAGGGAATCCGCAGGCATGTGCATGGAGGACCTCATTACCGCTGACGCAATCAGCACCGAATCCCTTCGAGCTGATATATTCGAGAAGTCTTCTCTCCACATTCGCCTTCACAGCATAGTGAACCTTGATATTGTGCTTCTGCGCAAGCTCTGCCACATGATCGACAGTCTTATGCAGAAGTTCCATATCATAATAATAGAACGGGGTAGCTATCTTGTCAAATTGTTCTATAATGCTGTTATCAAACATTTTAGTCCGTTTTATTTTTACAATACTTCGTTAAAAATTTAACAATTATATAGTTTTCAATTACTTACGTATACAATAGCCCGTTTTCGGGTAGCTTTACAGCACCTCGCAGACGGCATAGAACAAAGCCAAAAAAAGTGTTAAAAAAGATGAAAATAAC
>JBGVEY010000029.1:0-53194 GCA_045120635.1 Candidatus Cryptobacteroides sp. | reverse complement strand
TTACGAGAACCATTCTTGTCTCACCTGAAGGGAGGCGAAGAATTGCGTGGTTGCCCTCACGAGCTGCGAGCTGAGCGTAAGTACCTGCAGAACGTGCCATAGCAGCACCCTGACCAGGACGGAGCTCAATGTTGTGAACAAGTGTACCAAGCGGAATCTCAGAGAGGAAGAGTGTGTTACCAACCTCAGGAGCAACACCTGCACCTGAAGCGATCTCCTGTCCTACCTTCAGTCCGTTAGGAGCGATGATGTATCTCTTCTCACCATCTGTGTACTGTACGAGTGCAATACGTGCGCTGCGGTTTGGATCGTACTCGATAGTAAGTACTGTTGCAGTGCACTCATCCTTTGAACGAAGGAAGTCGATTACACGGTACATTCTCTTGTGACCACCACCGATGTAGCGCATGGTCATCTTACCCTGATTGTTACGTCCACCTGACTTCTTGATAGGCTCAAGGAGTGACTTCTCAGGTCTCTTAGCGGTAATATCGTCAAAAGCACTAATTACCTTATTTCTCTGTCCGGGAGTTACCGGTTTGAATTTTCTTACTGCCATTGCTCAATTACCTTAAATATTTGCGTAAAAATCAATCTTATCCTCGCCGGCAAGTGTCACGATAGCTTTCTTATAGTGATTTGCGCGGCCCTTAAGCATACCAGCCTTAGTATAGCGAGACTTTCTCTTACCGTGGTAGTTCATAGTGTTTACCTCTGCAACTGCCACGTTGTACATCTGCTCTACTGCAGCCTTGATCTGAAGCTTGTTGGCCTCACGGTCAACAATGAAACCGTAACGATTCAACTTTTCGCCCTGAATCGTCATTTTCTCAGTTACTATTGGCTTAATTAAAATTCCCATTTCTCAAAGATGTTTATCGTCTGATTCTTGACTCAAGGATATCCTGTACACCGTCAACGAGTACCATTGAATTTGAATTCATGATAGCGTAAGTGTTGATCTCATCTACAGTGATAACCTTAACCTCAGGAAGGTTGCGAGACGAAAGATAAATATTAGAAGAGTTCTCTGGAAGTACTACGAGTACCTTTCTTGTACCAGCCTTGATGTTTGCAAGGATCTGGAGGAACTCCTTAGTCTTAGGTGCTTCCATTACGAATGGCTCAACCATTACGATTGCATTCTCCTGAGCCTTGTAAGAAAGAGCTGAGAATCTTGCAAGCTGCTTGAGCTTCTTGTTGAGTTTCTTGCGGTAGCAACGTGGCTGTGGACCGAATACGCGACCACCACCTACATAGATACCTGCCTTGAGTGAACCGTGACGAGCGCCACCAGAACCCTTCTGACGAATAAGCTTCTTGGTGCTGTAAGAAATCTCGCTGCGATCCTTAGACTTCGCTGTTCCCTGACGCTGGTTAGCAAGATACTGCTTTACATCGAGGTAGATAGCGTGATCGTTTGGCTGAATGCCGAAGATCTCCTCACTGAGGACAACCTTCTTTCCTGACTCTGTTCCGTCGATTTTGTAAACTGACAACTCCATAGCTTAGTCCTCCACGATTACATATGAACCCTTAGCTCCTGGTACAGAGCCTTTAACTACGATAAGGTTGTTCTCTGGCATAACCTTGATAACCTCGAGGTTGAATACAGTTACGCGAGCGTTACCCATGTGACCTGCCATGCGTGTTCCCTTGAATACGCGTGAAGGCCATGCACAAGCACCGAGTGAACCAGGGTGACGGAGACGGTTGTGCTGACCGTGAGTCTGGCCACCTACACCGGCAAATCCGTGACGCTTAACTACGCCCTGGAATCCCTTACCTTTTGATGTTCCGATAACATCTACATAAGCAACATCAGTGAAGATGTCAGCTACAGTGAGAGTGTCACCGAGATTAAGCTCCTGAGCGAAGTCAGCCTTGAACTCGACAAGCTTGCGCTTAGGAGTGGTTCCTGCCTTTTCAAAGTGGCCCTTAAGAGCCTTGCTGGCATGCTTTTCTGAAATTTCGTCATAGGCAAGCTGTACAGCGGCATAACCATCTTTCTCTACTGTACGAATCTGCGTAACTACACATGGACCAGCCTCAATAACGGTGCATGGAATGTTCTTTCCATCGGCACCGAAAACGGAAGTCATTCCGATTTTCTTTCCAATTAATCCAGGCATTGGTTTTTGTTTAATTAATTGATTATAAATACTTTATACTCCACAATACAATTTTGTGGGCTGCAAAGATACGATTATTATTTTAATTTTCAACACTTTACGACAAAAAATTGTTAATAACTTTTGTTAAGAAATTGTAACGTACCACGGTCTGGTCACAGAAAACGGTTCATATGACCAGGCCGCACACAACAAACTGAATAACAGCGGATTCAGTCAGCAGTCTCATGAGCGGTCCAAACCCCTCAAGACAATAAAATGCCGCCGAAAGCCACAAACGCAGTTTTGAGAGCATTGAACAAAAATATGACCGGATTTTGTATAATATTCATTATATTTGCACAGATATAATATAAGGTATGACAATACTTGCTTTTCTGGGTTTTCTGGAGTTATCCATCGCGGATATTCTCGACATAGTACTGCTCGGCCTGATCATTTTCATTCTCTTCAGGTGGATTCGCGGAACATCGGCAATGAGCATCTTCATCGCCATCGTATCGCTGTATATGATCCGAGTGGTAGTGGGAGCATTCAACATGCGACTGATGGTAGCCATCATGGACATGGTGCTTGACGTCGGTGTGCTCGCTCTGATTGTCATCTTCCAGCCTGAGATACGAAAGTTCCTCATCAGACTCGGAAACAGATACATGAGCAGCGCCAAAGGTCAGAAGTTCCTCAACAGACTTCTCGGCAGAAACGTCCAGACCACAACTTCGGCAAGCGAAGAAGCCAACGAAATCACCGAGGCCTGCAGAAGAATGTCGGAAGACAAGACCGGCGCACTCATCGTCATTGCCCACAACACGCCGCTCAACGATTTCATCAGCACGGGAGACCGCATCGATGCGAAGGTGCACAGAAGGCTTCTGATGAACCTGTTCTTCAAGAACTCGCCTCTGCATGACGGTGCGGTGATAATATCGGGTAACAGGATCGTGGCCGCAAGATGCACATTGCCTATAACAGAGAAGAAGAATATTCCTGCACGTTTCGGAATGAGACACAAGGCCGCCATCGGAATATCGGAGGACACTGACGCCGACGTAATCGTAGTATCTGAAGAGACAGGAAACATTTCATTCGTAAAGGGAGGAACCGTCACCCCTATACAGAATATCAACGAATTGAAACTATTGCTGAACACATCTTTGGGAGAATAAGGAGAGATCGATTTGGAAGACAGAAAAACATTGATAGACACAAGACTTGAGCAGAAGATAGGATTTGACCGCATCAGGCAGATCATATCAGACAGATGCTCGACTTCATACGCTGCGGAGAGGACTGCGACAGAAACCTTCTCCACAAAAGAAAGCCAGATCCGCAAACGTCTGCTTCTGACAGACGAGATGAGACTCATCATGATGTTTGAGGACGGATTCCCGTCGGGCGGATTCATCGACTGCATAGATTTCCTCAAGCCGCTGGAGAATCCTTCTTCGGCGATTGACCTCGTATCCCTCCGCAAGCTCCGCACAATGCTGGATACTCTCCGCAAGGTGACAAACTTCTTTGAAGGCATCAAGGACGGCGTATATCCTAACCTGAAGAGAATGTCTGCGCACGTGATGAACTTCCCTGAAGTGCAGAGAAGGATCGACACGATTGTAGACAGATACGGCGACGTCAAGGACACAGCGTCAGAGGCACTCTATGAAATCCGAAAATCACTCCGTGAAAAGGAAGGCGCCATCTCACGCCGCATGAGCGCCATCCTGAAGAAGGCTCAGGAGGAAGGAATCGTAGACAGCGACGCAGGCGTATCAGTACGCGACGGCAGGATGCTCATACCTGTAAGTGCGGCTAACAAGAAGAAGATCGCAGGATTCATCTATGACGAATCGGCAACCGGAAAGACAGCATATATCGAGCCCGCAGAAGTGGTAGAGCTCGACAACCAGATAAAGGAACTCAAGTTCTCCGAGCAGAGGGAGATTCTGCGCATTCTCCTTGAATTCACAGAATTCCTGCGTCCATATATCCCGGATCTTCTGGACGGAGCCAGATTCCTCGGCGAGATCGACTTCATCATGGCGAAGGCACAGGTGGCACTTGATTTCATAGCAGGAATGCCTGTCATCTCCGACAATGGAGAGCTTAATCTTCGCAAGGCACGCCATCCGCTTCTCGAGAGAGCACTTCGCAAGGAAAGAAAGGAAATCGTACCTCTCACAGCTACCCTCACACCGCAGAAACACATACTTCTCATCTCCGGACCGAATGCCGGAGGAAAGTCAGTCTGCCTGAAGACTGTGGGTCTGCTGCAGTACATGTTCCAGTGGGGAATGCTCATTCCGACATCAGAGGCATCGGAACTGCCGGTATTTGACAGAATCATGGTCAGCATCGGAGACGACCAGTCCATCGATAACGACCTCAGTACATACAGCTCGTTCCTGGCGGACATGAAGACCATGCTCGAGAAAGCTGACTCCCGCACACTCGTCCTCATCGACGAGTTCGGAAGCGGAACAGAGCCGGCTGCAGGTGGAGCTATCGCAGAGGCGATACTTAGCGAATTCGACAAGAGAGGCGTATATGGAGTGATTACAACTCACTATACCAACCTCAAGCTCTATGCTTCCGCTGACACCGGAGTGATGAACGGAGCGATGATGTTCGACGTGAAGAACATCGCACCTATGTTCAAGCTTGAGATGGGACTTCCCGGCAATTCGTTCGCATTCGAACTCGCACGCAAGATGGGAATGCCGGAAGCTGTGATAAAGGACGCAGAGGCCCGTGCAGGAGAGGAGTTCGTAGGCATTGAACGAAACCTCCGCAGAATCGCCCGCAACAGAAAGGCCCTTGACGAAAAACTTGAGAGGATCAGACATACTGACAAGACGCTTGAAGGCATCACCGACAGATATCAGAAGGAACTCCAGCAGATACAGCAGACAAAGAAGGAGATCCTCGACCAGGCCAAGAAGGAAGCCGAGGAGATCATCAGGAGCGCAAACCGCCAGGTAGAAAACACCATCAGAACCATCAAGGAGTCCCAGGCAGAGAAAGAGACCACACAGGAGGCCCGCAGGGAACTGAGCGGATTCATGTCCCTTCTTGCAGCAAGAAAGGAGCAGGAGCAGAAGGACAAGGAGGATTACATCGAGAAGAAGATAAGGCAGCTCGACGCACGCAAGGAGAGGCAGAAACAGAGAAAGGCTCAGAAGGCGGACGCAAGGGCAGCGGAAGAGGCACAGGAGATTCTTGCAGAGCAGCAGAGACTGGCCGCATTCAGATCCGCACCGCTCAAGGCTGGAGAGAAGGTCCGCGTGAAGGAGAACGGAATGGTCGGAGAAGTCGTGAAGGTATCTGCAAAGGCCGTGGTAGTAGCCATCGGAAACATCAGCAGCAAAATGCCTATCGACAAGGTGGAGAGAATCACATCCAACGAGTTCAAGAGCGCAGTCAAGGAAACCGCAAAACCGGTATCTTCTGTTCAGATAGATTCGTCCATTACTGAGCGCAAGCTCAACTTCAAGACAGAGATCGATATACGAGGCGCACGACTCAGCGACGCCCTTGACCAGGTAAGCAGATATATAGACGACGCCATCATGCTTGGAGTGAGCAGCGTACGAATAATCCACGGAAAGGGCACCGGCGTGCTTCGCGACGAGATCCAGAAGCTGCTCAGGACAGTTCCGGGAGTGGCAAGCGCAAAGGATGAGCACATCCAGCTCGGCGGAAGCGGAGTGACAGTGGTTACATTCGAATAACGGAACTATGAAGAAATTCGCAATCATATTGAGCGTTGCGGCACTTGTTACCGCTTGCTCCCAGAACAAAGGAACTTCACTCGGTCCCGAAGAGACCCTTGAGGCGTTTCACAAGGCACTCTGCTCGGGAGAATTCGATCAGGCGGAGAGTTTCTGCGACACCCTCGGCATGGGAGAATATATCAACTCATTCCGTACTGCATGGGAAAAGGACGGCAGTGACGTGGCGGGGATGGTAGCTGACATCCTGTCAGAAACAGAGATGAAGATCACTGACACAAAGAAAGACGCACAAGGCAGGACAATTTTCTATGAACTGACCTTTGACGGAAAGAACAAGACAAAGACTGCGAGGATGAAGAACGAGGAGGGAGAATGGAAGATAGAGAGAATCACAGACTTAGACTAGGCAGACAGGGAGAGGATATTGCATGCAGGTATCTTGAAGGCATCGGCCACACGATACTTGAGCGCAACTGGAGAAGCGGTCATCTGGAGATAGACATAATTTCAACAGACCCGGATGGAATACATTTTGTGGAGGTAAAGTCACGCCAGCGGAACATACAGGCTCCTCCGCAGGACAACGTAGGAGCAGTGAAGCAGGCGCGCATCGTAAAGGCGGCCCTCCGATACCTGAATTCCCCCGAGAGGGCACAGCACAAGGATATGGAATGCTTCTTTGATGTCATCGCAGTGACATTCGACGAAAACGGCACGCATACGGAATGGATCCCACAGGCTTACATTCCGTTGTACAGATAATAACAATAAAACTGATTATACATGAACAAGAACAATTGCTATTGCGTAATCATGGCTGGTGGAGCCGGAACACGATTCTGGCCTGTCAGCAGAACAGCTAAACCTAAACAGTTTCTTGATGTAGCCGACACCGGCAAGACTTTCATCAGATACACCTATGACAGAATGGCAAAGGTCCTTCCGAAGGAGAACATTCTGATTGTTACAGCGGCAAAGTATCGCGACCTCGTAATGGAGCAGATCCCCGAGCTTGAGAGCCGCAACCTTCTTCTCGAGCCGTACCCAAGAAATACTGCACCGAGTGCGGCATATGCGGCATATACCCTGCTCAAGAGAAATCCTGACGCACATTTCGTCACAATGCCTTCCGATTACATCATTGAAAACGAAGAGCTTTTCGTTCAGACGATCAAGGACGCATTCGACTTCGTCGAGAAGAACGACTATCTCGTGACACTTGGCGTCATCCCTACCAGACCTGAGACCAACTACGGTTACGCACAGGTATGCGGAGGTAGAGAGGCTCTTCTCAAGAGAGAGCCGGTAAAGGTCAAGACATTCACAGAGAAGCCGGACAAGGAACTTGCAAAGGTATTCCTCGCCACCGGAGAATTCCTCTGGGATGCCGGTATCTTCATCTGGAGGGCACAGACCATCCGTGAGGAAATCGAGAAGCACCTCCCTCAGATCGCAGGTCTGTTCAAGGGTTGGGAGCACGCTCTCGGAACAAGCCTCGAGACTGAATTCATCACCAAGGCATTCTCAGACTGCATGAATATCTCCATGGCATACGGTATCATGGAGAAGACAGACAAGGCATGGGTATATCCGGTACAGTTCGACTGGCAGGATATCGGTACATGGGAGTCGCTCTACAACTATATGACTGACAGAGACGAGGAAGGCAATGCGACAAGCGCAGAGAAGGTTCTCATGGATGAAACAAAGGACACCCTCGTGATCTCACCGGAGAAGAAGAAGCTTGTAGCGATCAAGGGACTTGAAGACTACATCGTCATCGACACAGACGACGTCTTGCTGATCTGCCCTAAGGACGACAAGAAGTTCAAGGAGTTCATCTCGCAGATAGCAATGCCCGAATTTGAAAAATACAGATAATATGGAAAAAAGGATACAAGCCGACATGGTATCGGCAATGAAGGAGAAGAATGCGGTAAAACTCGCATCACTCAGAGCCATCAAGGCAGCCATCATGCTTGCAAAGACAGCGGAAGGCAGCACAGGAGAAGTCAATGACCAGGAGATCGTAAAGATCATCCAGAAACTTGTCAAGCAGCGCAAGGAAAGCGCACAGCAGTACAATGACGCCGGACGTCCGGAGCTTGCAGCAAACGAGCTCGCAGAAGTTGCTGAGATGGAGGTTTATCTTCCAAAGCAGCTTTCCGAGGAAGAAGTAAAGGCAGAGCTCAGCAAGATCATCGCTGAGGTAGGGGCGTCAAAGCCGTCCGATATGGGCAAGGTAATGGGCGTTGCCACAAAGAAGCTCGCAGGACTCGCAGAAGGCCGTCTTATTTCTGCTCTTGTGAAGCAGTTGCTTGCTCAGTAAAATCCCTCATTATAAGCGCCGGAGCCTTACCTTCGGCAAGGAGTTGCCTCATACGCTCCATATACGGCGCTATATGGGAAAAGAACATACGATAGCCTTCGCAAAGGGCATTGAGACCTGTCTCTCCGGTTTCGGTGCTGTTGAAACGATGCTTGGGACATTCACCGTGACATGCAAAGAACCATTTGCATGTCACGCATTTTTTAGGAAGGCCGTTGCGCTTGCCGATGCCGAAACGGATCTGCTTTTCCGATCCCATCAATGTGCGCAGATCGGTCTGGAGCACATTTCCCACCTTGTATTTCTCATAGACGAAATGGTCGCACGGATAAAGGTCTCCATTATGCTCTATCACCGAATTGCCGCCGCATGTCTCTGCAAATGTACATGTGCCCGGCTGCACGCCGCACCACAGCGCCAGCATTGAATCGAACTGATTGACGTATACCTTGCCGACATCGTGACGTACCCAATGATCGAAGATATCGCAGAGGAAACGTCCGAAGCCTTCCGCACTCACCGACCATGGAGCGATTATCGCTCCCTCCTCCTGCGGATCCACGATTCTGCCATCCTTGACATGCTCCAGCACAGGCATGAACTGGATGAACCTTGTTCCGGCTCTTTTCAGGAACTGATATATCTCCAATCCCCTTCCCTCGCTCTGACGGTTGACGGTAGCCATCACATTGTATTCGACTCCTTCCTTATATAAATAAGACAATCCGACAAGCACACGTTCGAATGTCGAGGCCCCGGCCTTTCCGGTGCGGTAACGGTCGTGTACATCCTCAGGTCCGTCAAGGGATACGCCGACAAGGAATCTGTTTTCGCGGAAGAAGCGGGCCCACTCCGGAGTTATGAGGGTTCCGTTGGTCTGAAGGGTATTATGGATAGCCTTGCCATCAGCATACTTCTTCTGGAATTCCATGGCCTTTCTGTAGAAGTCCAGTCCCATCAGAAGCGGCTCGCCGCCATGCCAGTTGAAGAACACCTCCGAAACGTCGTTTGCAGCTATATATTCACGGACAAACGTTTCCAGCATCTCCAAGGTCATGCGTGGCTCCTTACCGCCATATATCTCGGCCTTGTCGAGATAATAGCAGTAATGGCAGCGCAGGTTGCATAAAGAACCCGCAGGCTTTATCATTATGTTGAAAGCCTGCGGTCCTGTTATCCGTTGTGCGTCCTGAAGGGTAATGGTATCCTTATAGCTCATCGGCAGATCAATCAATCCTGATGTGTGATATTATCGGTTGCATCCACCTTTATATTGAAACTCATGACTGAGAACTCGGCAGCTTCCGGAGCAGCTTCCGGAGCCGCCTCCTGGCAACCTGCTGCGGTCACCAAGGCGAGCATTCCGTAAAAGAATGATCTTAGTTTCATTGTGCTATGGATTAGTCACTATTTGAGTTTCTTGATTTTCTTGTAGATCCTTACAAGATCTTCAGGCGTACCTTCGCCCTTTTTCACCTCATACATGAACACGCCCTTGTATCCGATCTTCTTAAGGCCCTGATAAAAGCCCTTCCAGTCCACAACGCCTCTCTCATCGAACGGAAGCCAGTGCTTCTCATCGACTTTATCATAATCAGAGACATGCAGAGTTGCGATTCGGTCTCCTACCTTCTCGAAGAATTCCTCGTGAGTTCCGAGGAGAAGATGGTTCGTGTCGAAGCATATCCTTACGTTTGGAATATCGGCAGTCAGATAGTCCATCTCATCTGCGGTTCTTCCCGGACATGTACGTGGCAGATCCTCGATACAGAGATAGGCGCCCACCTCCTTGGCTACGATAGCCAGACGCCCTATCGAGTTGCGTGAGCATTTCAGACGGTCTGCTCTTGTGGATTCGTCTTTGATGGTATCGGCACCCGGATGAAGGACAAGGCATGTCGGATTGAAGATTCCTGCAAGCCTTATCATTTCCTCGAATATCTTCAGGCTCTGTTCCCTTTTCTTGTCGTCAAGCTGGGATATATCAAGACTGCTGCTGAAAGGCAGATGAACAGACCATACCTTCAGACCTGACTCCTGAATATTCTTCAATGCCTTGTAGGCTCTTATGTAAACCTCTTCAACTGGCTTCTTACGCCAGAATGAATTCATCGATATCTCGATATATTCAATACCCGCAGCCTTTATCGCCGCCAGGGCCTCCGGCGATGTTCCGCCTACAATGCTTGCTGATGTGCCGACCTTTCCTTTCTGTGCAAAAAGGGCCGAACACATCAGCAAGGCAATAAAAACAGATAGAATTTTTTTCATTGTCAACGAAGGACTACATCTTAACTTCTGCCTTCTTCATTGACTTACGGCTCTTCTCTGCCGCAAATCCCATTACGTGGCTCTCGATAGATGCATCAATAGAGCTTGAGAGTCTGTTTGGATCCTGAAGAGCTACAGCCTCGATGAAGTCTCTTACGAGAGCGTAGTCTCCGCCACCGTGGCCTGAGCCCTTGTACTCTGCAGCGTCCTCAACCTCCATGCTCCATACACTCTTCTTGCCTGTCTTGTAATCCCATACAGTGAACTTCTTCATATCACCCTCGATGTAGCCCATTGTACCCATGATTCTTGTGCGGCGGCCGCCCCAAGGTGTGAAGGCATCCATTGTGAACGATCCTGTCTTGCCACCTTCGAATGTCATCTCTGCAACATAGTGGTCTGGCTGGTCGTTATCGCACTGATACACGCAACGGCCGTAACCTGTTGTCTTGAGTTTCTCAAGGATCTCAGCCTCGTCCTTGTTGTTCTTGAGGTCGAATACTCCGAGGTGAGCCTTCTTCTTCACATAGATATCGATTGCTGAGTAAGGACATGTATCCTGGTGAGGACATCCGTCTGTACATCTGTATGGAGCGCCTGCCGGCATGTTCTCCTTCTTGAAGAGATAGAGTGATCCGTCAGCCGAGATAGTCTTGCATGGTTTGCCGACAATCCATCTCATGATATCGAGGTCATGGCATGACTTCGCAAGGATGATAGGAGTAGTCTGCTTCTCGCTTCTCCAGTTACCTCTTACATATGAGTGAGCCATATGAGCGTACTGGATAGGTTCGAAATGCTGGATGTTCACGAGATCTCCGATTACGCCGGAATCAACAACCTTCTTGAGGGCGATGAAATAAGGAGAATATCTCAACACATGACACACACCTACGATTCTTCCTGATTTCTTAGAAGCCTTGAGAATCTGGAGACACTCTTCCTCTGTCTGCGCTGCAGGTTTCTCGAGAAGAACATCATAACCCATTTCAAGAGCCTTGAGACAAGGTTCAAGATGTCTGTCATCCGGTGTAGACACCACTACGACATCCGCAAACTTAGGCTTTTCAAACACCTCGTTGTAATGTCCGAAGCGGTTTTCCGCAGGAACATTGTGCTTATCAGCCATAGCCTTGCATCTGCTCTCTAGGATGTCCGAAACACCTACAACCTTCATATGCTCAGGGTAGTTTTGAGCATATCTTGCATAGAGCCTTCCTCTGTTTCCGGCACCGATGATGATGGCTGTCACCTGCTTGTCGGTTTCCGGTTTCAGAGAGCGGATCTTCACGTGGATTTTTCCGTCCGGGGTGAACATGTCTGCCTGAGGACCTGCTGTCGGATCTGCAAGCATTTCAGCCGCCATGGCAAATGGATCAGTAAGTGCAACTCCTGCTGCTACCAATCCGCATCTTTTCAAGAAATCTCTTCTGATCATAGTTCTATGTGTTTTTTGGTTGATTACTCTTTTCTTTCTGCTGTAGAATTGAGGAAAAGCTCGTCCATCTGCTCCTGGTCGATGTATGATGGAGAGTCGATCATCACGTCGCGGCCCTGATTGTTCTTAGGGAATGCGATGTAGTCACGGATTGTCTCCTGACCTCCGAAGAGCGAGCATACACGGTCGAAACCGAATGCAAGACCTCCGTGTGGCGGAGCACCGAACTTGAATGCGTTGATGATGAAGCCGAACTTGTATTCTGCATCCTCCTTGCTGATGCCGAGAACCTCGAACATACGCTCCTGCATAGCTGCCTCGTGGATACGGATAGAACCACCACCGAGCTCAGTTCCGTTGAGAACGAAGTCGTATGCATTTGCACAAACCTTCTCAAGGTCTTCCTTCTTGTCACTGTAGAAAAGCTCAAGGTGCTCAGGCTTAGGAGCTGTGAACGGATGGTGCATAGCATAGAAACGCTGAGTCTCGTCGTCCCACTCCACGAGAGGGAAATCAACAACCCAAAGAGGTGCGAAGTTGAACGGATCGCGGAGACCGAGTCTGTTACCCATCTCGATACGGAGTACGCCGAGCATGTTCTGAGTCTTTCTCTTTGCGCCGCAGAGAACGAACATCATGTCACCCTTCTTTGCACCGAGGCGGTCTGCAATTGCCTGAAGCTGCTCAGGAGTGTAGAACTTGTCGATCGAAGACTTGATGCTGCCGTCCTCGTTGATCTTGATGTAAACGAGTCCCTTTGCACCCACCTGTGGTCTCTTCACCCACTCTGTGATCTCGTCGATCTGCTTGCGTGTATAGTTTGCTGTGCCCTCAACATTGATTGCACCGATATAGTCAACGCTGTCGAACACTGAGAAACCGCAGCCCTTCACGAGGTCTGTGATCTCATGAATCTTCATATCGAAACGGATATCCGGCTTGTCGCTGCCGTAGAAATCCATTGCGTCATACCAGCTCATGCGTGGGATACGCTCAGCGATCTCCACGTTGAGAACGTTCTTGAAGAGTGTTCTCATCATGCCCTCGAATGTATTGAGTACATCCTCCTGGTCTACGAATGACATCTCGCAGTCGATCTGAGTGAACTCAGGCTGACGGTCAGCACGGAGGTCCTCGTCACGGAAGCAGCGTACGATCTGGAAATAACGGTCGTAACCTGCAACCATAAGAAGCTGCTTGAATGTCTGTGGAGACTGTGGAAGCGCATAGAACTGACCTGGGTTCATACGTGAAGGAACCACGAAGTCACGCGCACCCTCCGGTGTAGACTTGATGAGGTATGGAGTCTCGATCTCGAGGAAGTTCTGCGAATCGAGGTAGTTGCGCACCTCGTGAGCGATCTGGTGACGGATCTTGAGAGCTCTCTGGAGCGGTCCTCTACGAAGGTCGAGGTAACGGTATTTCGCACGGAGTTCCTCACCGCCGTCGCTTTCCTCCTCGATTGTGAATGGAGGAGTGTTTGCCTTGTTGAGCACCTTGATCTCGCTGAGACTGATCTCGATGTCACCTGTAGCCATCTTAGGGTTCTTGCTCTGACGCTCTACAACCTCACCTGTTACCTGAAGCACCCACTCACGGCCAAGGCTTGAAGCAACATCCCGAAGCTCCTGTGATGCGTGCGCATCCACAACGAGCTGAGTGATGCCGTAACGGTCTCTGAGGTCAACGAAGGTCATACCGCCAAGCTTTCTTGACTTCTGTACCCAACCGGCCAGCGTAACTGTCTGACCTGCATTTTCAATGCGGAGTTCTCCGCAGGTATGTGTTCTGTACATATATGTAGTTTTTGTATTTTCCTAAAATCTCACAAAAATACTAAATATCTTGAATAATCACTACATTTGCACAGCACGATATTTGATAGATTTCTCCGGAGACGCTATGAAAAACCTGACCCGAATACTCTTTATTGCAATACTGCTCCTGACGGGGGCGGCGGGAGAGGTGTGCCATGGTCAGAACAGCAAAAAGAAACAGACTGCAAAGGTAGGTGCCGCGGCAGTCTGGGGAGAGAAAAAGGGCAACGACGAAATGGCCCTGAAATACATTATCGAGGGCAAGGACACGATCTACATCGACAACATCAATCCGTCCAAGGTCTACTCAAGACTGCCGAAACAGAAAGGACGCGAATGGAGAAAATACTACAGACTCGTGCATAACTTCAGCAAGGCATATCCATATGCCCTCGTCGCACGAAAACTCGTACAGGAAGCCGACAGCACCATCGCAGCCGACAAACTGAAGAGAGTCAAGAGGGAACAGTATGTGAACAGGGTGCAGAAGGAACTGTTCGACGTGTTCGAAAGCCAGATGAGAAACATGACAGTCAGCCAGGGAGCACTCCTGATGAAACTGATCGACAGAGAGGTGGGAAAGTCCTCATACGACATCATCAAGAACTACAAGAACGGAATGGCGGCCGGATTCTGGCAGGGAATCGCCAAGATCTTCGGCACCGACCTCAAGAAGCCTTACGACCCGGAAGGTGAAGACGAACTGACAGAAGAACTTGTGAAGATATGGGACGCCGGAGACTTCCAGGCTTTCTATTTCGCCATCTTCTGGCAGGATCCGCCGGAACTCCCCATCCCGGAAAAATACCTGTAGTTCTATCTTCTGGAAGAACGTCTGTACTTCCTTCTGCGGTAAGTCTTGCGGTAATACTTCATGAAGACTGCGAAGATCAGGCCTCCGAGAACGATGAAGATGAGGATATATGTCCATGCGGAAGCATTCGCACCCTTCACGCGTGACCACATCTTCAGAAGCGCCTCCGTATCTGTATCATGCATCATCACGCAGCGCTCGACTGTCGCTCTGTCCGGATACATGATAGGATTCACACATGAATCCACAGCCTCCTCACCGAAGAAATAGCTCACATCAACCGGCTCATACTCCTCCGGATCGGACATAGCCTCAAGCACCTCGACACCACCGATTGTGCTCACATAACCTGTCATATCCATGTTTCTGAGGGCATTCTCAGGCATACACATGAAGTTGATGAAATAGCTGGCAGCCTTGGTGTTCTTCGCATATTTAGGGATCACCCAGCCGTCGAACCAGACAGTACTTCCCTCAACCGGGATTGTATATTCAAGCTCTACGCCCATTTCAGCAGCCTCCTCTATAGCCCACTGGGCATCGCCGCTCCACGAAAGGTTGAGCCATGCAAGTTCCTTGGTCATCTGCTCCTTTCCGAAGTCGGCCTCCCAACCTGAAATCGACTCCTTGAACGAATTCAGGAATTCCTCAACCTGAGCAATGGACTCATCTGAAGTGTCGAATGCAAGAACGGCAGGATCCTTTTCTCCCTTGTCGATCGCCTCCCTGTTGAGAGCGTTAAGAAGGGCAGTGTATACATCACGGAAAGCATCCTTCATGAGAATCTTACCCCTGTAGTCGGGATTTCTGAGGACGTTCCAGCTGGTAGCCTGTTCTGCATCCACGTATTTCGCATTGTAGATGAGTCCCACTGTACCCCACATATAACCTACGGAATAGTCACGTGCATCCTTGCCGTAGCCTTCAATCTCCGCAAACTTGTCTTCTATGTACGGCGATATGCAACCGATGTAGTCGGGAGTCTTGCCGAAGTTTCTCTCGATCGGAAGCAGAAGGTCATTCTTCAGCATTCGCTCGATGATATAGTCGGACGGGCAGACCACGTCATAGTCCTCGTGTCCTAGCTCGATCTTCGAGAGCATGGTCTCATTGATGTCGAATGTCTGATATATGATTTCGACATTTTCACCTGTCTGCGCGAAATACCACTCCTCAAACTCGTCAAGGAGTTCCTCGTCGATATAGTCGGCCCAGTTATAGACCTTCAATATGGCGTTGCGGTCTTCGGAACAGCCCCACAGTGTCAATGCCATGATGACTGCAAAAAGTATCTTCTTCATTATTTAGCGTCTTTTTCAGCGACACGTGCCTTTCTGAGGTTGATGACAATCAGAAGGGCAAGGATGCCGAGGAACAGGATTGTGATCATCGGACGGAGTTCAGGTGTAAGACCTCCCTTGCGCGCATCTGTGTAGATATATGTCGACAGAGTATCCAGACCGATGGTACCACGGGTAAAGAATGTCACGGCGAAATCGTCAAGCGACATTGTGAATGCAAGGATGAATCCCGAAATCATACCCGGCTTGAGGATAGGAAGAAGCACCTTGCGCAGGGCATAGAAAGGAGTGGCACCAAGGTCGAGGGCCGCCTCATATATGTTCGGATTCATCTGTGTAAGCCTTGGAAGCACACTCAGCACCACATACGGTGTACAGAATGTGATATGCGCCAGAATCACGGTAGCATATCCCTGGCTCACGTGCAGGAACACAAAGAGCAGGAAGAGGGACACACCGGTGATGATGTCCGGATTGAGCATCGGAATATTGTTCATGAACGTGATGGCCTGCTTGCCGCGACCCTTCATGTTATGGATTCCGATCGCTGCGATCGTTCCGATGAGAGTCGATACCGATGCCGCCACGAGAGCGATGAGCAGGGTGTTCTGGATGGCCGACATAAGCGAACCTGAACCCTGCATGTCTCCGGTAAAGAGGTTTGTATACAGTTTTGTCGAGAAACCTGTCCAGTTACCGAGGACCTTGCTTTCGGTGAACGAGAAGACTGCGATAAAGACGATAGGAGCATAAAGCACTATCAGAAGCAGCCAGATGTAGCATTGTGCAAAAAATCTCTTCATACCCTACACCCTCGCTTCGTTAAGGTCCTTCTTGCTGTCCTGAAGGAGACTGGTTATACCGATGATTATGAGCATGATGAGCGACAGAGCCGCACCGTAGTTCCACATGCCGGAGTTGATGTTCTCCTGGATGATGGTACCGAAGAGCTTGATCTTGTTGTTGGTCAGGAACTCGGAGATGGCGAATGTGCTGACTGTCGGCATGAACACCATCATGACACCGCTGATAACTCCCGGCATTGAAAGAGGAACCTGTACCTTCCAGAACACCTGCCAAGGTGTAGCTCCAAGGTCAGAAGCCGCCTCAGCATACGACTTATCCATCTTCTCGAGAATATTGTAGATCGGATAGATCATAAACGGAAGATAGTCATAGACCATACCGGCGAGAAGAGTACCCTTACCAAGCTGAATACCAAGTACATTGAAGAGCTCGGTTGTCGCCAATGTTCTCATAAGCGCGTTGATCCACATCGGCATGATAAAAAGCACGATGGTCACAGCGCTCTTGTTGAGATTCTTGTTTGCGAGTATCCATGCCGCCGGATATCCGAGGAGGATACATATAGCTGTGTTCTCGATTGCAACCTCCAGCGAAAGGGCGAATGTCTCGATCGCGTCCCTGTCGGTGAAGAATTTGATGAAGTTGCCGAATGTGAAGTTACCGCTTCCGTCCCTGAATGCATAGAACATGATCAGGAGCAGAGGCAGCGCCACAAACAGCACCAGAAATATTGCATAGGGCATTGCCCATGAACTTCTCTTAGTCATTGATCTTGGTAATCTTAATGTCCTTCGGAGCAATGTTAACACCTACAAGGTCACCCTTGTCCCAAATATCATTTGTGTCGATCCAGATATATTCTCTGTGCTGAGTTCTTACTGTAAGGTGATAGTGGTCACCCTTGTAGAGAAGGAAGTAAACCTCACCCTCGATGTTTCCGTCCTCAGGGTGGTCGATGAGATCCACGCTTGAGAACTTGACCTCAACATTGACCTTGTCTCCAGCCTGAAGTCCTTCCTGCGGTTCGCAATCCCACTCGGCGTCAAGGAACCACACCTTGTTCTCGCTAACCATTTCACCCACATAAGAGTTAATAGTGCGCTCCTTATGCATGACCTGAATATCCGCAGGTCTGATGATAAGACCCACCTCTGAATCCGGTTCGAAGGCATTGTAGTCCTGAATCATAAGTTCGACGCCCTTGTCTGTATCCACGAACATCTCATAGTGCACACCCTTGAATGTGCAAGACTTCACCTTAGCTGTAAGCTGAGCGCTCTCAACCTTGTTTGTGATGTAGATATCCTCCGGACGCACCACGATATCCACCGCCACATTTTCTCCAAAGCCCTCGTCAACACATTCGAACTCATGTCCTGCGAACTCGACGAGTCTATCCTTGATCATAGTTCCGTTGAGGATATTGGACTCACCGATGAAGTCAGCTACGAAAGCGTTCTGCGGCTCGTTGTAGATATCCGTAGGTGAACCGATCTGACGGATGTTACCGTCATCAAGCACCACGATTGTATCAGAAAGTGTAAGAGCTTCCTCCTGATCGTGCGTCACATAGATGAATGTGATGCCGAGTTTGCGGTGCATTTCCTTAAGCTCGATCTGCATATCCTTACGCATCTTGAGGTCAAGGGCCGAAAGCGGCTCGTCGAGAAGAAGCACCTTCGGCTGGTTCACGATCGCACGTGCGATCGCCACACGCTGCTGCTGACCGCCTGAAAGCGACTCCACGTCTCTGTCCTCATAGTCTGTCATGCTCACCATCTTGAGCACCTTGCGGACTCTTCTGTCAATCTCGTCCTCCGGAACCTTGTGGAGTTTGAGACCGAAAGCGATATTCTCATACACATCAAGATGTGGAAAGAGAGCATAGCGCTGGAACACGGTATTCACCGGACGCTCGTGTGGCGGCATATCGGTGATATCTGTACCATTGATGAGAATCTCTCCAGAATCCGGCGAACCGAATCCCGCAATCATACGCAGAAGAGTGGTCTTTCCACAGCCTGAAGGACCGAGGAGCGTCAGGAACTCACCCTGCTTCACTGATATGCTGACGTTGTTGAGAATGCATTTTTCGCCGAAGCTCTTGCATACATTCTTGATCTCTATGATGTTTTCGTTCTTTTTCATTTCCGTAGGGTGATTATTTTTCTGTTCCTCCTAAAGCTCTCTTGAGAGCTGATGTTACATCTATCTTCCAGCGGAGACCTATGCTGATCATGTTGTCTCCATAATTGTTCGCCGCCCAATATGCATGCAGACGCACGTCCCTGTTTTCCTTGAATGGGAAATACTCGATTCCGGCACCGTAGTAGAGATAGTCTCCTCCCTTGTATTCCTCGTATGCCAGATCGTACGGAAGATCCGCCGCCGTTCGTTCCCATCCGAACTTTCCGAAGATTCTTACAACCTCATCGAAGGAATATGAAGGAGCGGCTATGATGTTGAAGTCATCCTTTCCGAAACGCTTCATGTCGGTTGCCCTGACCATGTATTCGAGGTCGCATGAGAAGCCCCCGAAGTTGAGACGGTTACCGAGATTGAGGCCCTTCATGTAGGTTCCTTTGTCGTGCTGCCAGAGATTGACTGTCCAATATGGGAGATAATGCTCCCATCCTCCACGCCATCCGAGGTTATAGGCGAACTGGTCGCTGCCGGTAGCAAGTGGAGAATTAGTGAACTGGAAACTTACCGAATTGGATTCATCGGGATCCCATGAGGCAGCAACGCCCCACTGGTAGCAGTCCAGCATGTTGTAGACCATCGAGTTCATTTCAAAATACGCGTCCAGCACGTCTGCGTCGTACTCGAAGTTACCCATATTGGTGGACAGTTTTCCGGCTGTGAAACCGAAATCTCCCAATGTATAAGTGAAATTCAACCATTGAGTGGCATCGAAGCCGACCGCTTCCAGATAATTTGCCGCAATGATATGGTTGAAACTGTATGAAAGTCTTGGACTGATATTACCGTTTATGTCCAAATACAGACCTGTGGCGCCAAATCCTCCGGCACCATTTGCGATGTCGCGTTCATATCCGGTCCTTGTATCAAGAATGATATCCGGAATATAGTCCACCACATCCGCTTCTTTCGCATCCCCCCAGGATGACATCTGCAATGGCGCACTACTATCAACTTCCTGCGCACTGACTACAGAGCCGATTGTCCAGAAGACAACCCCCAAAAAGACAAACAGTTTTCTCATTTACTAATAAACGGTAAAATTCATAAAAGGTTATTAAGGTTAAACTACAAAAGTATAACAACTTTTTGAAATAAGGGGTATTTTGGAAATTTTTTACTGGGATTTTTATTTAAGAGCTTTCTTCAACGTAGGCATGATATTCTCGACATAACGCATGTTGCCGAGGTCGGAGAAATGGCTGCCGTCGACTGTAGCCTCTCCGTCATCTCCCAACATATCCTTTGCGGACACATAATATATCTTCTTTTCGCCCGCCTTCCTGAGTCTCCTGAAAAGGTTTGTCAAGGCGATGTTTCTGCCCACAACCTCCTCGTCAAGACTCTCGTCAAATGCCGCACGCGGAAAAATCGGATCTTCAACGAAGATCACCGGAACATCAGGATGTGCGTCTCTCAATACACGGAAGAACTCCTCGCCCTTCTCATTGATCAGTTTGTCGGAAGAGTTTGGAACACAGTCTATTACAAAGACTCCCGGATCCTTCACTGATGCCATGAGTTCTGCAATCTCCATATCCAGACGGGCATTTCCGCTGAATCCGAGGTTGTACACCATCCTGTCGAGACGACGCGAGATAATGTTGGTGTACGCCATTCCCGGACGGCTTGCGCAACCTCCCTGGAGAATGCTTGTACCGTACATCACGATCGGTTTCTCCACAGATGGACTGGCAAGTGCAGGCTGCCTGATATATGCACCCTCGTTCACTCCCACTTCAAGCGTCTCGACTCCGTCGTAAAGGGAAAGATACAGCATATACTCCCTTTCCTCCGGTTTCATGTTACGGATGACCGTCCACTCGTTCGGTCCTTTCTTTGTCGGTCTTACCGGGGCCACAGCCTTCCATTCTCCGTCAACGAAGGCGTAGAGATCAAGACCTCTTGTGCCGGTATCGGTCATGTGGTTCTGCTCTCTGTCGAAAACAGACTGCCACTTCACGCTGATGGCGGAAGCATCTGAACGGAAACGGACATAAAGGCCCGAGGAGCATAGTCCTCTTTTCCAGACCTCCTTTCTGCTGACGCTTTCAAGTCTTGAAGGAAGTCTCTCATAACGTGAATTTGTCTCCTCCGAAATCTTGCCGTAGAGCGGCAGTTCAGCGGCATCTGTATAAACGAACTTCTGTGCATGCACTCCGGCACAGACAAGCAGAGCAGACAAAAAGATTGCGATCCTGATGAGTTTCATAGTATAATATAAAGAATGAGCCCGGCCTAAAACGACCAGGCTCGATTATAGGTTTGATGTAGATTATTTCAATTCAGCAGCGTAGCCACCGTTGCGCATCATCTTCACCTTCACGACGTCACCTTTGCGGACCTCGCGCTGTTTCTTCACATAGTGCATTGCCTGTCTGTCGGCATTTACACCATCCTCGAATGAAGTGAGGGTGAATGTCTGACCCTCTGGGAGGAAGTCGAGAGCGATCTCAAGCTCGAGAGCCTGCTCGCGCTCACCGCAGATACCGCCGAGGAACCACTTCTCGCCTGTCTTCTTTGCTACGAGAGCGTGGTCGCCAAGCTTTGCAGAGAGGACCTTTGTATCATCCCATACAACAGGGCATGAAGACATGAACTTTGTACACTCGTCGTTTCTGTAGTAAAGTGTAGGGTTGTCAGCAAGCATCTGAAGACCAGATTCGAAAAGAACGAAGTGTGCCATCTGATGAACTCTTGTACCGACACCTGCAGAGTTAGGACGACGTGCAGAGTATACATTCGGCTGCATGCTGTTCATGGCACCAGGAGTGTACTCCATCGGGCCTACAGCGTTGCGGATGAACGGATGATATACGCTGTTTGAAGGTGGGCAGTGACCCATCTGCTCAAGACCGCGTACGCCCTCGTAAGAAAGGAGGTTAGGATACATATACTCGAGACCTGCAGGCTTGAATGCTCCGTGGTAGTTCACAAAGATATGGTGCTCTGCGGCATCCTTCACTGTTCTCTCGTAGAAGTTCACCATCCACTGGTCGCTTCTGTCCATGAAGTCGATCTTCACACCCTTCACGCCCCACTCCTCGAACTTGGCGAAGAGACCTGGATTCTCCTGAACACAACGCCAAGTGAGCCAGAGGATAACGTCAACGCCGACCTTCTTTCCGTGAGCGATGATCTCGAAGAGGTCGCAGTCAGGATTTGGAGTGAACGGATCCATATTGTCCTTTGCCCAACCCTCGTCCATAACGATATACTTCACACCATACTTCGAAGCGAAGTCCATGAAGTACTTGTAAGTCTCTACGTTAAGACCTGCAACGAATTCTACGTCTGTTCCGTAAGGAATAGCGGCATTCCACCACTCCCAGCTTGCCTGACCTGGAACGATCCATGAAGTGTCCTCGATCTTGCTGTCCTGAGCAAGGCGGCAAGTCATTGTGTTCTCAATGAGACCTGCATCGTCAGTGATTACGAAATATCTCCAAGGGAAGCTTCTTGTACCGTCTGTCTTGGCAATGTATCTCTCGCGGAGCAATACGTCGTTAGCCTTGTCGTGACGTGGCTTCTCGACAGCTGTCACAGGAGGGAATACAGACTCCATACCGTTAGCCTCGTTACCTCTGAAGAAAGGTGCCGGATAGTCACACAGGTCTGATTCGCTCATGAGAATCTGAGTACCCTTAGGGGTAGTGGCAAGGATCGGATAATGAGCCATCTTGTGATAATGCTTCCATTCAGAAGCCTTGTGGACAGAATAGAACTCCTCGTAAGATGTTCTGAAACGGTCTGACTGCTGGAGAACGAGTTGAGTCTCAGCAGGGAAGAACACTGTGATATCCTCATCTGTAACCTCGATCTGGCCAGGGAACTCAGTCACCCATCTGTATGCCATACCGTCGTCATAAACGCGGAAGATTACAGAGTAGCCACCCTTCATCTTGAGGGTAAGCTCATTAAAGTGGTTAGGAACCTCTGCATATTTGAGGTGGAGGAAAGGTTTCTTTACCTCATTGACTGTTCTGCGTGTCGCCTTCTGGAGTTTAGGATTCGATCCGAGGACATTTCCGTCAAGATCCATAGAAAGACGGCATCTGTCAAGGACGAGTTCTCCGTCGCGATAAACATCGTATGTCATACCTCCGGCAAGTGTCACCTCTACCTTGATCTTTCCGTCTGGAGAAGAGACAGTCTGCTTGGTCTGAGCACCTGAATTGAATGCACAGAACAGCGCCAATGCAGGGATAAGTAAGAACTTTAAAAATCTCATGATTGTTAGTATTTTAGTTAAACGTGATAATAATCTCTATCTGTATGGTTCAGGATGAACATCGAAATCCCTGAAATCATAGTAGTATACACCGATTGAGTCCAAAAACTTGTACTCGTTCTCGAGTCTCTTGAGATAATTCTCATAATTGAGGTTCTCCTCCCTTGTCCAAGACTTCTCGGCAAGAGTGATAAGTCTTGGGAAAACCATATAGTCAAGACGGTCGCTTGTGCGCACTCTTTCAGTCCAGAGATTACCCTGGGCACCGATGATGAGCGGATTATCCTCAAACTTATATTCGTAGATTCCACGCATGTCATTCACGCATTTCTCCCATACAAGATGGCCCTCTTTGCAACGGATATCCTGAACATAGTCAAGATAGAACGAACCCCATGGACAGATAATGGTCTTATAGCCATACTCAAGGCTCTTCTCAAGATTTCCCGGACGGTCCGACTGCCACCACTGGAGAAGTGTGTTTTCTGTATTCATGTCACCGTTTATCACATCGTCCCATGCGATAGAGAGTTTCCCTGTCTTGGCAACGATATCCGAGAGACGCACCTCGAAATACTTCTGGATGTCATGGTACGAAGCAATATCGTTCTTCGCCATAAACTCAGGCATCTCCGGAAGCGACTCCCATCCTCTTCTCGACACCTCGTCACCTCCGATGTGGAGATAGCGGCCAGGGAAGAGGTCTGCAAGTTCCTTCATGATGGTTTCAAGCACCTCATAGAGTTTAGGATTAGCGACATTTACCGTACGGTGTCCTCCGTCAAGCTCCGGGAAGGCCTTTACGAATGCTGTCGCGTGACCAGGCATATCTATTTCCGGGATTACCTCAATATGTCTTTCTGCAGCGTACGCAATTATCTCGCGTACCTCATCCTGCGTATAGAACTTTGCCGGAGCGTTTCCGTCCGAATTGTTTCCGACTGCAGCAATTTCGCAGAGCTGCGGATACGCCTTGATTTCGATTCTCCAACCCTGGTTGTCGGAAAGATGCCAGTGGAAACGGTTGAGTTTGTATCTTGCCATAAGGTCAAGAAGTTCCTTCACCTTCTCCATGCCGAAGAAATGACGTGCCTCATCAAGCATAAAGCCTCTCCACTCGTAACGAGGTTCGTCCTTGATGACTCCACAATACATTATATCCGCATCAGCCAGCTGTTTCAATGTCTGGAGAGCGTAGAAACGTCCCGCCTCATCGGAGGCAAGGATCACGACCTTGTTCTTTCGGATCTGAAGCTCATAGGCCTCAGCAGGAAGATCTTCGGACTTGACAAATTTCACTCTGTCAAGATACTTTTTGTTGAACACTGTCTCAGTCATCTCAACCGACTGAGGATAAGGGATGACATTTACACCTGCAAATGCGCTGACGCAGCCTGAAAGTGCAAATACCACTGAAAGTATAATAGATCTTAATGTCATGTTATTGAACTATCGTTTAGTAATCTTACAAATATAGCAATAAAAACAACTTAAATACAGAAACCTCTATTTCCGGACAAGTCTGTCGAACTGATTGAGACGTCCGCTTATATAAGTCCTCAGGTATTCGACCTCTGCCGAATATGACTCCAGAGCCTGAAAATTCTGATGAACCTTTTCGTCAAGTATCGGCCAGCGCTTGAAGTTGAGTCTCTGAGACTCATCAAGCATTGCAGCTTTCTCGGCGACATAATCATTAAGATATGCCAGGCCACCCTCGGAGCATGCTATATCCCAAAGCTCAATAAGCCGCGCCTTCGCAGATGGGTCCTCCTTTACGATTCTTGACACAAATGTCCTGACATGCGAACTTGCCACAGAGCCCTTCTTGACGTAGATATAGTCGGTCATATCCAGCAAAGGATGTGTTCTCTTATCGTTGTCGAACGCCAGGTCATAATCCCACGCAGGACCTGTGAACAGCTTGCCGTCACCGGAATCCTTATACATATATACGCTCCAGAACGTATCAGTGTTTCCACCGAACTCTCCGACAATGAAGTTTCTCAGGAAACTGTCGACATCGAGATATTTACGATATCCTTCCGCTTCATCGGTGAAATTGTCCGCCGAGACAGCTGCTTCCATGGCATTGTAGAAGTCCTTGATGAACGCCTTCTGTTCTGACGTGATATCATCCTCGTCAGGGTGTTTGACGGTAACCGGCACTCCCTTGTCGGATTTGAACCAGACAGGCTCGCCATCCGCATAGGCGTCAATTTCGATGAGATATCCGTCCTTCGCCTCTACCCTTCCTGACGCAGCCTCAACCTGATCGCAGAGCTGATAACAGCCTCTGTATTCCCCATTGACAATAAGATCGACAGGTTGACAGAATGGAGTATAACTCTGTCCTACCCTTCTGCTGACCTCAAAGGCAACCATGTTCCTCAACAGTGTCTTGTCTCCGTAATTGTTGATGAGGGTCCATTTCTTTGCAGAAGCAGGTGCGCCGAGGGGACTCTGTTTCGACTTGAACTTCAGACGGTACGGTTTCTTCGGGAAAGTCCAGCTGGCATTTCCACGGCCACGAACTCCTGTCTCCGAAGTTGCCAGAAGGTCCGTACCGCCATTGGAAATGATATATACATTGCTGGAAAGTTCTTCCTCCTTGGACACAATCTCCTGTGCGCCCTCTGTGTTTATGACAACGGTAGGCAGGTTAGTAACCTGGTACAGCTGAGAATCATCGCCTTCACCCGGAATACCGTAGAATTCCAATTCGGCAAGGTTGCATCTCGACTCCACCGGCCCCATATAACGCACATATCTGAATCCGCGTGAGCAATTGATTTCCACATAATGCATCCTGCCTGTCTCTGCCGGTTCCTTTATAACATATATAGGAACGGCGTCGCTGAAATCCGGTTCGTTGGCGCCCTGAATGACAGCCAACTCCACATCCGCTCCCCTTGCATTGCGCGGAGAGAAACCGATCTTCTTAATGACATACTTTGAAGAAAGATCCAATCCGACCCATGCTCCAGACTTGTCATATGCGGAGAAATATGTATCGAATTTGCCGTCAAAGACGTTTGCCTTTACATTGACGGTTGTGGTCATCTGTCCGGTATACGAATCCATAGAGTAGTCGCTGCCGATAACATCACCGCTCAGCTTTGTCCTGTCGAGAGTTGTGATGGAAACAGGATTTGTCCACAAACGCTCGACACGACTGCCCTCGGCCCAACCCCAAACATAGTATGTCGTATTATCCTTGAGGTTGTCAATGGTGACTTTCTGCTTTCTCTCTGACGGATTTCCGTCCAAACGGACTTCTTCTCCCTTGGACTTGTCCGAAGTTTCGCCGTATACGACACCCCAGCTGTCATACTCATCCACATCTCCTTCCATAGAGCAGATATTGAACGAGACAGATGTAAGAGCGGCTTCCTGACCGGAGATAAAGAGTTTGATTTTCTGAATCTCACGATCATGATTCCCGCTGTCAGTGCATCCGACAAATATAAAGAATGTCGCCAATAGTGACAGTATGTGATTCCGCATACCTTTCAAATATAATTTCAAGATTAAAACAGAGGGATCGGATTTCCTTCCGACCCCTCCGCTACCAAACTATAGAGTATTACTTGTAGATTACAATCTCAGTACACTCGAATGAAGATTCACGGCCTGGACGGGTCTTGAAGTTCACAAGGAGATACTGTGTCTCGTATGGATCGAACGAACAGAACATGAGGTGCTTATAATCACCTGACACTCTTCCGAGATAAGTAACATCATTCTCATCATAGTTCATTGTACCCTTCTTGTACTCATAAGTACACTTGTCGAGGGCATAGAACTCGATGTAATTGATATCGCCTTTCCATCTGTCTACTCGCAACCAAGTCTCTGCACCGGCTACACGCTGTACCTTCTGCATATCGATGATAGCGAGGAGGTCTGGATTTCCACCGAAATAACCGTATCCGTCTCCGTTCCATGCTGCATACCATGCGTTTCCGTTACCGTCGAAGACACGATGCTCAGGATAGCCGTTCTGAGTAGACTCAGGGCTGAAGATATAACCCTTATGCTCTGCCTCAGGATATGGCTGAAGGCCATATGGCTCAAGAGTATGTCTGTAGTAGTCCGCCTCTTCGTTGAGGAAGCCCTCTGCATGATACCAACCGTGGTTGATACTGTACTGTACGTCTGCTGTTGCAGATACTGCACCTGTTGTAGCATAAGCTGCAATAAGGTGACCGTTGCCCTCTACAGTGATCTCACGTCCGTTAAGATCCACGTTCTTGATTCCCACTGCATAGTTGTTTGCCTCTCTTTCGGCCGCCTTCACATACTCTGCAGGAACTGTGATTACGTGCTCCGCACTGTTAGAATTCTTAGGGATTGTGAATTTAGTCAATGAAGACGCAGCAACACCGTCCACCATGATCTGACCGAGGAGGTCAGCAGGAGCTGGAGCACATACGTATTTTGCAGGAATGAGGTTGCCCTTTGACTGGCTGAGACCGAATGAACCGCTCTTTGCGAAGTCAAGCTCGTATGTGAAATCCCACATGTTCTCGAACGGAAGCTCTACATTGAGACGAACCTTGTTATCCTCAACAACTGTAGAAGTTACCTTTACAGTAGCGACGCGGAGATCCGGACGGGCAAGATAATATCCGAGCGACACGGTATCCTTTACTGTAGCTACCTGCACCTCCTCTGAATCAAGACTGAGAGCAACCACATAATTGCTCAGGTCATTGCCTACCTGCTGTGCAAAAGACACAACATTCGCTACATTGAACGAGAGAGAAAGCTTACCTGTTCTGCCGGAGAGCACGTCAGAGCTCTTTGTCAAAGTATAACAATCTGACGGAAGAGCCTTCAAGTCAGTATAATTGGTAACATTATAATACTCGATGTACTCTTCTGCAACACGTGCAGTCACAGTTGCCGAAGATGAATTAAGACCTGCACAGTGTACATATACAGGCGTTTCAACCTCCGACTGTACGTCATACATGAGCACCTTCTGAACTCCGTTGTTTGCAGAGTTGTCAGAGAAGTACACTGCAGCGTCAGGCATGTTGTCGTTTCTTGAATCAGGCACACAGCTGAAAAGCACAGCGAGCGCCATAAAAGATGAAACTATATATCTGTTTTTCATTTTCATTTGTTTTAAAATTACCAGCCAAGATTCTGTGAGTTGCGGAGAGCCGGCACACGGTTGACCTCAGCAGTTTCAAATGGCTCAAGATAAGACTTCTTGGTGAACTTTCGCGGACCGTAAATATAAGTCTCGCCATAGCCATACTGCTCAAGACCGATCTCTCTACGCTCCCAGTAAGGACCGTCGATGTTGTCGTTGCCAGCCTTTACATTACATCCGATAGTATAACCTGTTCTTGCAGTCTCTGCTGTCATCCAAGTACGGATGTCTGCGTAACGATGGCACTCGAAGCAAAGCTCGATCATTCTCTCACGACGGATGTACTTTCTCTGAAGGTTCTTGTCACCCTTGATCTCCGGATAAACTGTGAAGATGTCAGGAACACCTGCACGGTTACGGATTTCGTTCCAATACTTCTCGATATCGGCATTTGTAGGATCGTACTCGTTAAGAGCCTCGATATAGTCAAGGTAAACGTTAGCAAGACGGACAATCGGCCATGTGATAGTACCGTAGCTCTGAAGAGGATTGAGCTTTGGAGCATACCACTTGAGGGCAAGGTAACCTGTAGGAGGTACGTTGTTGGCGCTTGGCCATGCATTCTGACCGTTTGCATAATACTCAAGGTCAGTCTTGACATTGGCATTTCCAGCCACCCACTGCATACCGCTCCATCCTACGTTGCGATAGAAACGAGCCTCGCGGTCAGCGAACTGATTTGGAGTAGCTCTGTCGGCAGCCTGCTCAGGAACAGCAACAGCGAGAAGAGGGTTCTTCATGTTTACAGAACCTGACTCTGAATAGCCCGCCTTAGGATCCACCTGAGCCTCGTTTGCAAGGTCAACGTTCTTACCATGAGCGTATTCCTTTGAATCCCAGTACTCTGTCTTTACAGGATATACACCGTTAGACATTGCGAATGCGTCAACAAGTTTCTGAGTAGGACAGAGAGATGCCCAACCGTCAACTCCGTCAACCATCCACTGAGGGAACGCCTTCTGACGCCATGTAGCACCACCTCTCATGAATGGGAAGATGATCTCGTTGTTTGTAAGGTCGTCCACAAAAAGGATCGAGAAGTTCTCAAGACCACGCTCGACGTCGTTTGTCTTTGTCGATGAGTTTACAAGCGAATATGTACCGAGGTCAATGACTGCCTTTGCTGCCTTTGCTGCATCCTCCCAGCGGCTCTCGTCATAATTGATGTTGAAGAGATGCTTTCCGTGAAGATCCTTTACATCGTCATACATGTGAGATGCAGTCATTGTACCGTCCTCGTTGATGTAAACCTGTCCGTTAAAGAGTGGACGAGCGCTATAGAGGAGGAGACGGGCCTTGATTGCAAGAGCCATACCCTTTGTAGCGCGGCCGAGTTCAGAAACAGCGTCTACCTTGCTTGGAAGATCGGCTGCTGCATGATCGAGCTGTCCGCAAACCCAAGTAACGAGAGTCTGCCAGTCTGTACGGTCTACCTTATTGATATCCTCCGCGAGAAGACCATAAGATGATTCACCATTGAAGAAAGTAGGACCGTAGTTCTTCATGATATAGAAATAGTAGTACGCGCGAAGGAATCTTGCCTCAGCCTTGTACTGCTTCTTCTGGTCAGCTGTAAGCTCCGGACAACGGTCTACGTTCTCCATGAAGATACCTGCCTCACGGATACCGTAATACATGTTTCTGTACTTGCTGCCTGTGAATGTGTCGTCAGGAGTCTGTGTCTCGAACATGTATCTTCCGAAACGGCTGTTAGGGAACGATGCTGAAGTCTCGTCTGACACGTTTGCGTCCATTGAGTCGCTGTTGCTTGACAACTCTGCGTCATTCGGAATCCAGCTGTAGACATTCCACAAATACTGCATTGTGGTAGTGCGCTTCTCCCAGATGCTGTCTGATGTCAGTGCATCGTCCGGCTGACGGTCAAGATAGCTGTCGCAACCGGCAAGGAAAAGCGATGATATAAATAAAAGTACAAATATTTTTTTCATGTTGATCTCTGTTTAGAAGCTTGCACTGACACCGAAGCTCAATACACGGGTTGTTGGATATGAGTACACTGTTCCACCGCCTGAACCTGTGAGGTTAGGGTCCCAGAGATTGAACTTACTGAATGTAAGAAGATTCTGGCCCTGGAGGTAAAGACGGAATGAGCTCATGCGCATCTTTGAAGTCCACTTTGAAGGAAGTGTCCAACCGAGCTCAACGTTCTGGAGGCTGATGTAGCTTGCATCTCTTGTCCAGTAGTCTGATACCTGAGTGTTGTTTGTAGACTCGTTGAGGTATGTAAGACGTGGATACTTCGCATTAGGTCTTTCCGGAGTCCAGTAGTTCTGATAGAGGTCAGAAAGCATGTTGGATGTCTCGAGACGACCGTCAGTAGATGTGATACCTGTAACGAGGAGTCTTGCCTGTGACATCATGTTCAATGAGACATGGTCAACGCCCTTGAAGAATACTGCGAGATCAAAGCCCTTGTACTCTGCTGAAACACCGAAACCATAGTAGATCTCAGGAACGTCTCTGTAACCGATGGCCTTGCGGTCGTTTGTATTGATCACACCGTCACGGTTCAAGTCAACATAGCGGATGTCACCAGGCTGTGGGTTGAAGAGAGACTGGTCTGCATGTGCGTCGATTTCCTCCTGGCTCTGGAAGAGACCATCAGAAACATAGCCGAACGGCTGCCAGTAAGCCTGACCTGTGCTGTTGAGGTATGGATACTCGTACGCAGCCTCGTCGCAGTTAACGAGCACGTTTCTAGCAAATGTGAATGTACCCTTACCAGTGAGTGTCACCTCACCGAATTTCTGATGGTAGTCAGCAGAGAGGTCAAAACCCGAGTTGTCCATCTCACCCATGTTCACGTATGGAGTAACTGAAATACCTGAGAAGTAAGGGAGCGACTTACGCTGGAGGAAGATACCTGAACGGTGCTCCTTGAAGATGTCGGCCTGAACCTTGAGTTTGCCGAAGAGCGAGAGATCGATACCGAAGTCGAGCTTCTCTGCAACCTCCCAGCTTACGTTAGGGTTTGAAATATCACCCTCCTTGATACCGCTGTGTCCTGTTACGCCTGTTCCGAAGTGTGCAGAGCCTGAGCCGGCGATAGTACCGAGGTAGATGAAACGACGGTTACCACCGATCTGGTCGTTACCTACGAGACCCCATGATCCACGGATCTTGAACATATCGACAACGTTCTTCATGTTACCCCACCAAGGCTCCTCTGAAATGAGGTAACCGAGGGCTACTGAAGGGAAGAATCCGAAACGCTTGCCAGGAGAGAAGTTCTCAGAACCGTTGTAACCTGCATTTACCTCGAAGAAATAGCGGTTGTCATAGTCGTAAGTTGCACGACCTGCGATACCCTGGTTTCTGTAAGGAAGAGAGTACTGTGAAGAACCTGCGCTGTCGCCGAGAAGGCTGCGGCTTGACTGCTGGAACAGGAAGAGGCCTGTTACATTGTGCTTGCCGAATGAACGCGCATAGTTGAGGGATGCCTCGATATAAAGACGACGGTTTCCTGAACCACCCCTGCCATAGCTGAGTGTCTGGCTACCTGTCTTCGACTGCTCAAGAATAAGGTTGCCGTTCTCGTCACGACCTGTTGCATAGAAACAGTCGTATGCACGTGTGTGGTCGAACCAATGCGCATTGAAAGCATCGAACGAAACCTTTGCATTAGCCTTAAGGCCTTCTGTAAGCCAACCGAAGTCATGTGTAAGGCCTACGAGAGCCTGAGCGTTATTGTTGAATGACTGACGGTAACCTGTCTCTGTAACCATTGCATATGGATTGACAGCCATACCTGCAGTCTCGCCTGTTGAATACTTCTCCGGGAAGAGAACGCCTGGCACGAGGAGAGAGTACTGGAAGATCTGATTTGACTCAGTACCCGGCTTGTCGCGCTGCTCGAAGATAGTTGCGAGGTTGAGGTTGAGGGTTGTATTCTTCTCTACCTGGATGTCAACGTTTGCACGGAAGTTATACTTTGTATATCTCATCTCTGTTCCGTACTTCACAGTCGAATCCTCCTTATAGAGACCGCCCTCGCTGTAGAAACCACCGCCGACATAGTACTTCACTGTACTGTTACCACCGGTGATCTGGACATTTGCACGATGGCTTGTAGACATGTTCTTGAAGATCTTGTCCATCCAGTTGATATTAGGATAGAGATCAGGATCCACACCGCTGAGGTGTTTCTGCATTACCTCCTGAGTATAATACTCATAACCGGCAGCATCATTCATCATCTCCATGTACTGCTGTGTGTTGCAGACCTCTGGGAGCTTTGTTGCAGAAACGGCACCCACCTCATATTTTGCTGACACCTTAGCCTTTGACTCTGTACCTGTATGAGTTGTGATGATGATCACACCGTTCGCACCGCGCACACCGTAGATTGCAGTTGCAGACGCGTCCTTGAGGACAGAGAACTCCTTGATGTCGTTAGGATCGACGAGGTCGATCGAACGCTCAACACCGTCAACGAGACAGAGAGGAGTGTTGCTGCCTGAGAAGGATGATACACCACGGATCCAGAAAGTCGATCCTGTACCTGGCTCACCTGTGTTCTGATAAGAAATGATACCGGCAACCTGACCACCGAGCATAGTTGAAATGTTCGCGACAGGAGCCTTGAGCTGATCTGGAGCAACAGTGGTGATTGCACCGATCACAGAGGCCTTCTTCTGTGTACCGTAAGCGACAACGACTGTCTCGTCGATCGCAAGTGAACCCTCCTTCATGAAGATGTCCGCTGTCTGATCCTTACCTGTAAGGTCGACATCGATATCCTCATATCCGAAGAACGATGCACTAAGTGTAGCATACTTGCCTTTGTAAGTAATTGCGAAACGGCCTTCCTCGTCAGAGATTGTACCATAGGACGAATCCTTGATCCAAACCTGAGCACCGGGAACCGGTTCGTTTGTCGCTGCATCCCTGACAACACCCTGTACTGTCACTGATGAGCTCTGAGCCGCTACATTAGAGAGAATTGCCCCTCCCATGAAGCAGACTAAGCATAGCATAGCCGATAACAGCCAATGCTTCTTAGATGTTCGATTTGCACTCATGAATTGTTAATTTAGTTTAAAATAGTGTTCAATTGCGCAAATCTACTTTAAATATATAGTCCTTTTGTATGAAATTGTGGCAGATTGATATCAATCCGTGCCTTGGAGGACTCTGCCAAAACAAAAGGCCGGAAGTTTCGTTCCGGCCTTTAGCAAGTTCTTTTCCACTTGTAAATTTTACTGTTTGTCTGCTGCATCAAATCTGTCTGCAAAGAAGAGGAACTGGTACTTGATGGCATTGAACCAATATGGCCAGTTATGCCCTCCCGGACGTGAAATGAACTCGTGAGGAATCTTCTCGGCAAGGAGTTTCTTATGCAGGTTGCAGTTCACCTCATAGAAGAAGTCCTCAGATCCACAGTCGAAGATGATGTTGAGAGCGCCCGGCTTGAGAAGATGAGTAAGGTTGATCACCGTATTATTCTCCCAGTTCTCAGGATGCTCCTCAATGGTTCCGAGACGTTTTGAAATGTGCCATTTGGCAGGGAACGGACGGAAATCCACTCCACCCGACATTGCACCGACGTTACCGAACACATCCTGATGTCTGAACGAGAGGTACATAGCTCCGTGGCCACCCATCGAGTTGCCGGTCACAGCTCTATACTTGCTGTCCTTGCGGGTCTTGAAGTTCGCGTCGATGTAAGCGATCAGCTCTTTGGACACGAATGTCTCATATTTATAGGTAGGATCGACAGGACTGTCGAAATACCAGCTGCTGTATCCTCCGTCGGGTATGACTACCATTACATCATGCAGATCGGCAAGTTTGCCCACATGACCTTCCGATGCCCATTTGTTCTGATTGTCGCTGTATCCGTGAAGGATGTACACCACAGGAAATGCATCTCCTTTCTTATAGCAGTCGGGAGTGATCACATTCACAGGAATGTCCTTGTCCATGCACTCGCTTTTTACAGTGACCTCCTGCACCTTGAATGCAGATGCCTGAAAGCAGAGAAAGAGTGCAGTTGCAATAATTACAACACGTTTCATCTCTGTTCTATTAAAGGATATTCTGGATAACTTCCTCCATCACCTTGTAACCTGCGAGGTTAGGGTGAACAGCGTCCTGCTGATACTCCTTGAGCAAGCCACGGTTGCCGTCATCCATTACAGAGAAGTAGTCTGCATATTTGTGACCGTTGGCCTTCGCGTAAGCCTCGATCTTCTCATTGAGCTCACGGATAGAGTCGATTGCTCTTTCTGAGCTGATCTCCCATGACCATGAGTAGCGGTCTGCAGGAAGGATAGAACAGAGAACGACTTTGATCTTGTTTGCCTTCGCGATCTGGCACATTGAAACGATATTCTGGAAGATATGGTCGAGAGATACATAACCCTGATTCATCGCGATATCGTTTGTACCTGCGAGAATAACGACTTTCTTAGGCTTGAATGCCACAACATCCGACTGGAAGCGGGCAAGCATCTGCGCTGTCACCTGTCCGCTGATACCGCGACCGAGGTAATTGTTCTCATGGAAGAATTCAGGATCATTGCGATACCATCCCTCTGTGATCGAGTCGCCCATGAACACGACCTTAGGCCTCTTGGTCACGCCATTGTTCTTCTCCTCATAACGGCCATACTGTGCCCAGTCCTGAGGCGCTCTGAGACGAGGAAGCTCCACTCTTGCCACAACAGGATAGTGGTCAGAGATTACTCTCGCCTTGTAGCACACGACATCTTCAGCTCCTGCATCTATTCTTGCTCTCATCTCGTCAGTAACCTCGATAGGAGACCACCGGTTGTTGGTAAGGACGCCGTATTCGTAAGTGTTGAAATGAGGAGAAACCAGGATATGATCGATACGCGCTTCTGTGCCGAAATCAATGAGGAAACGGTTTACTGTACCATTAGGAACCATACGGTGCTTTGCCGCAGCATATGTATCCACGAGCATGCCGGAATTGGTGAAGATGTCGAAGATCTCATTGTACTGATCCACATTGAAGTCGCCAGTAAGTATGTACGGAAGATCACCGCACATTTCCTTCATCTTTGAAAGAATGAGCTTCGCACCCTCTCTGCGGGCAACCACTCCCCTGTGGTCCATATGAACATTGAAGAAATAGAACTGCCACTTTGTAGACTTGTCCTCAAACTTGCCCCATGTGCAGATTCTGCACTGGTTTGCGTCCCAACCCTTTGATGCCACGACATCAGGAGTCTCAGAAATCCAGAACCAGCCTTTGTCGAGGCAACGCATTCTGTCCTTGCGATAGAAGATAGGCGCATACTCGCCTTTGGTAGCACCGTCATTTCGGCCTACGCCGATGTAGTCGTAATTGTCAAGATTGCGGAGAAGGTCCTGGAGCTGGTTATGAAGAACCTCCTGTGCTCCGAAGATCTCCCAACGCTCATAGTTGAGGAAATCGTACATCTCCTTTGAACGGACATTCCAGCCGTCGCCGTTCTCCCTATCTCTTGAACTGTCGTATCTTATGTTGAACGATCCCACCTTGAAATAAGACTGAGCACTTGCTGAAAATGCCGCTGCCACGAGCAGGGCTGCTAAAAACAAACGTTTCATGATTTAGTATACTTATAATTATTTATGATTATTCTCAAAAGAGTCGTAAAGTTAATTCATATTCGCTTTTCTACACCCGCTTTTTGCGACAAAATAGGGTCATGCCGCAAAAAATTGTCTGTCACAGATGAAGCAACATATATATATTTACGCCTAAAATAAGACGAAGCAAATTTATCCCGCGTCACAAAATAGGAACTTATCTACTTTTTTTCTTATTTTTGCCCTCAATAACACAACCAACTAAAAACCATCAGCCGGAAGCCATGCGCAAAATAAAATTCCTGACACTACTCTGCACAAGTCTTGTGTCATTCTGCCTGAATGCCGCCCATTACAAGACAATATCCTCTACTGACGGACTTTCAAGCAATGCCATCTTATGCATGCACCAGGATAAGATAGGTCACATATATCTGGGCACCACAGACGGCTTGAACATATGGAACGGCCACGAAGCCTACACATTCGCAGCCCAGGACGGATACAACTATTTCTTCGGAAATACGATCATGAACATATATCCGTTCGGAGAGCATAGACTATATGTGAGAACCCACTATGGCGCAGGCATCATCGACACCAGGACCAACAAAGTTGAATTCTACCGCGAACTTGCCCTTGGCAGACCTATCTTCCAGGACGAAAACACCATGCTCTTTCTGGACAGGGATTTCAATATACAGGTATTCGACATCAGCAATGCAAGACTGACACAGCACAAGAATGCCTTCATTCCGAAAGGCGTAAACCATCGCAGGACTCTTTCCACAACAGACGGACGTCTGTGCATCTTCACAGACAAGGACTCGTACCTTGTGTCCCTGGACAGACAGGGGGAGAATCTGTCAATCACAGATATTACGAATCTCAACATCCCATGTTCGTATATCTCTCAATGTTACGACGACAGCAACTGCTACTACCTTATAACAAGGGATGACAGACTGTGCGTATTCAACGCAGATGACTGCAGCATCAAAGAGATCACAACCATCGAATCAATGCCGGACGATACTGTGACAGGCATTCTGCCATCCAAGGACGGATTCTATATAAGCTTCGTGAAAGAAGGTCTGTACGTGCTCGCCAACGGTATGAACCAGCTTGAGCCGACAGAGGTCAACCACGGAATATTCTCCATGATCCCCGACAGGAAACAACCTGTAATATGGATTGGAACAGACTGTAAAGGCCTTGTGAGATACCACATGGAGGATAACGATGCCTACTGTATCACATATGACAGACTGCCGCACGACATACATATGCCGGTACGAAGCGTCTATGTGGACAAGGAAAGAGCCCTATGGTTCGGAACGAAGGGAGACGGCCTGTTCAGAATCCGGGATTTTGAGGACCAGGCCATGTTCGATTCTGACAATGTGCAGAAATTCGACACGGAAAACAGTCGGTTGACCAACGACAACATATACGCCATCACCGAAGATTCACACGGATTCATCCTGTTCGGATCGGACGGCCGCGGACTTAATTACTGGTCATACGACGGCAGACACATCGGAAAGGTACGAGGAAGCGATAAACTGCAGAAAGTACATTCCATTGTAAAAGAGAACGACTCGACGCTATGGGTTGCCACAGAAGGACTGGGAGCATTCAGATGTACCTATCGCATCCTGAACGGAGCGCCCGTCATGACAGAGGTAAAATCTCAGGAATTCTGCGAGGCATTCAACGAATGGGCTGACCTTTTTTCTGCGACAATCCAGAACGACTCCACTATATGGTTCGGCAGCCGAAAGAACGGAGTTCTCAAATACAACTCCAGGTCCGGTAAGTCTCATGTCATTCAGTTCCCTACGAGCAGTGGCCTCGCAGTCAATGAGACATTCTACATAACAAGCGCTGACGATATGCTTTTCGCCACAGGAAACGGACTTGTCATATATTCTCCGGAAGACCAGGTTTTCCGTCAGTCTGAACATATTTCCAAGAGAGCGACTCACGGCATCGTATGCGACAACAGAAAGAACGTATGGGTCAGCAACAACTCCGGCATCATCTCGCTTGACAGCGCCTATAATTACAGGCTCTCCTTCAACAAGTTCTCCGGCCTTGATGTTCTGGAATACTCGGACGGTGCGTGCTTTTATGACGGACCCGGAAATTTTGTGATTTTCGGCGGCATCAACGGCATCACAATCATCAAGAACAACGGAAACCGCATGCTGTCCAGACAGACATACAGCCCGAACATATATGTAACCCACTTCATTCAGAATGACAAGGAGAATCCTATCCATCCGATGATGGAAAAAGGGAAATTGGAGATTCCGTATTCAAAATCTCTCTTTGGCATAAAGTTCTCGCTGGTGGACCATATACACTATCCTGACTATGAGTTCCGCTACAACATCGAGGGCTACAACTCCGAATGGGTGACAAACAAAAGCGACATCATATACATACATTCCCTGGGACCGGGAGATTACAATCTGAAGATCGCCTACATCAACAAGGCAACAGGCTACCAAGGCAAGGAATGTGTGCTTCCTATCCATATCACGCCGCCGTTCTACAGGACTTGGCTGGCTTACTGCATCTATTCGCTGCTTCTTATCGGAATCATTTACATTGCGATAAGACACAACCAGCAGAGATACCTCGCAATGAAAGAAAAGCTCAGGAAAAAGTATCTCGACGAACTGAACAACGTCAGCAACAAGACTACAGACACAATCAACGAGGAACTTTCCGTACAGATCACATTCATCCTAGGACTGTGTCAGCAGATACGTCAAGCTGCTCAAAACAGTCAACACATGACAGACAAAGTGAATCTGGTGGAATATAATATCGCCAAGATCAACAAGACGCTTCACATGTTCAATGAATATAAGAGGATATCTGATGCCGTGATAAACTCCGCAGAAGCCTCTTTCATTCCGGTCAGCCAGACTGCGACTGAGATACTTGAACTTATGAGAAGCTATACAAAGGCAAGGAATGTGTCCCTTACATACGAGATCGAGGACGGCATCACAACTGTTCTCAACAAAGAGGCGTTCCTGACCATGCTGTATTCCCTTATCTACACGGCCATTTCAATCACTAAGCTGGAGAAGAAGGTAAACATCAAGGTTGACCGGGAAAAGAACGGCAATGTAAGAGTGTGCATCACCCTTAGCAAGGATACGAACATTACAGAAGAAGAAGGCGACTTCCTTCTTTGTAAAAAACTTGTGGAGGTCATGAACGGACAGATTTCCATGGATTTCAACCACCTCTCGCAGGAACTCCGCATTGAATTGATTCTGCCGGCGATTCAGGGCGAACACGGAATGGAAGATACAGAGGGCACTTCCCCGCTGATGACAGAAAGCATCAACACATACAATACAATCATCGAGAATCAGCTCCCTAAGAACTTCAGCAGCGACATCAACCCATACTATATATATATAGTGAGTGCAAACAGAGATATTTCATCGTTCCTCGGATACTTCCTCTCAGACCGTTACAATGTACGCTCGTTTACAGACAACACTTCGGCAGTGGAAAGAATTGAGAAGAAAGCCCCTATCGCAGTAATCTACGACATATCATCACTACACAACGGCTTTACAGAATTCCTAGAAGCGGTGAAGGAAAGGAGAAATGAACAGATCATAATAATCGCTCTCACATCATCTCTCCAGATGACAATGCGCGAGGAATCTGCAAAGCTTGGAGCCGACATGTGCATCTCCTTTCCGTTCAACATGAACTATCTGAGGACTGCTATTGAAACGCTTCAACAGAAACAGAAAACCGTCTCGGAATACTATAAATCCCCACGCAGCACATTTACGGTCGATGAAGGAAAGATTATCCACAACGACGACAAGGATTTCATAGACAAGGTATTCAGGACAATCGAAGAGAACATTTCAAATCCTAATCTGACTGCGCCGATGATTGCCGATCTTGTGGGAATAAGCACCAGAGGCATGTACAGGAGGATGGAGAGCATCACCTCAAAGAAACTGCACCAGATAATACGTGAAAGAAGAATGGAGATGGCGGTTAACCTCCTGTCATCATCCAAACTGACAATCGACGAAATCATGTACAAGGTCGGATATGAAAACCGCAGTACCTTCTACAGGAATTTCAAGGAGATTTTCGAGAAGACTCCTAAAGAATACCGTGAGGAACTTTACAGCAGTATAATAAAGGACATGACTCCAACCAACGACAACCGACAGTAAACAATCCAACAATCCTTATATGAAAAAAATTTATTTATCAGTCATCGCTCTTGTGGCCTGCATATGCAGCCTCACAGCAGCCGAACATCGTGCCGACTACGATGTAATCCCTTTGCCGAAGGAAGTCACTGTTGACACCACTCAGACATTCTCATTGGCTTCCGGAATGGGTATCTCTTATGACGCAGGCAACGAGGAAATCTGCCGCAACGCACGCTTCCTCCGCGACTGGGTGCAGGAAATGACCGGAATCGAACTTCTGCTCACACCTAACGACTCAAAAGCAGCAGTAAAGCTGACTCTCGGCATCCCTGCAAAGAAGGGCGAGACTGCAGGAGAGCTTACTCCTCAGCAGGAAGAGGCTTATGTCATGACTGTTGACAAGAAGGGTGTCACTATCCAGGCCAACAAGCCTGTGGGCATTTTCCGCGCCGGTCAGACCCTCCGCAAAGCTCTCCCCGTAGTAAAGGACGGAGCAAAGAGCGTTGATCTTCCGTTCGCCGTTGTAAAGGACGAGCCACGCTTTGAGTACCGCGGTGTACTCCTCGACTGCGGCCGTCACTTCTTCACAGTGGAGACAATCAAGACATTCCTCGACGTAATGGCTCTTCACGGAAGCAACCAGTTCCACTGGCACCTTACAGAGGACCAGGGATGGCGTTTCGAGGTAAAGGCATACCCTAGCCTCGCACCTATCGGAAGCGTTCGCCAGGAGACTGTGATCGGACCTTATAACTCAGGCATCTACGACGGCATTCCATACGGAGGATATTACACTCAGGACGACTGCCGCGAGGTTGTACGCTATGCGGCTGAGCGTTATATCAATGTAGTACCTGAAATCGACCTTCCCGGTCATATGCAGAGCGCCCTCCACGTATTCCCTCACCTCGGATGTACAGGCGGCCCATATCCTGTACGCACATACTGGGGAGTAAGCCGTGAGGTTCTTTGCGGCGGTAACCCTGAGACTCTCGAGTTTCTCAAGACCGTATTGGGTGAGATCTGCGAAGTATTTCCTTCGAAATATATCCACATCGGAGGCGACGAGTGTCCTAAGCACCGTTGGCATGACTGTCCTAAGTGCCAGGCAAAGATCAAGGAGCTCGGACTCGTTGACAAAGAAGGCAAGAAGTTCTCAAAGGAGCACCAGCTTCAGAGCTATATCAACCGCGAAATCGAGGCATTCATGGCAGAGCGCGGCCGCGACATCATCGGTTGGGACGAGATTCTTGAGGGTGGACTTTCAGGTTCGTCGATTGTAATGTCATGGCGTGGCGTAAAAGGCGGCATCGCAGCTGCCAAGGAAGGCCACCGTGTAATCATGAGCCCTAATGTATATTCATACATCGACCACCCACAGGTGAAGGAATACGGCAAACAGCCTCGTACAACAGACAGCTACATCGTATCTGCAAGCAAGATCTACTCATTCGAGCCGCTGATTCCTGAGGAGCTCACACCGGAGCAGCAGAGACTCATCCTCGGACCACAGATCAACCTCTGGACAGAGCATGTGAAGTACCCTGCACACGCATTCTACCAGCTCCTCCCACGTCTTGGAGCATCAAGCGAGGTTCAGTGGTGTCTTCCTGAGCAGAAAGACTTCGAGAACTTCAAAGAGCGTCTTCCACATCTTAAGGAAATCTACGAGGTCATCGGTGTTCCATACTGCAAGCTGTTGGAATAACCGTTTAAATCTATGACATCTGATTCTTGGTAACAGTATACTGAGAAAGAACAACTCCAAATGCTGAGATACCTATACCTATCCATTGGTTGGTACTCAGCATTTCTCTTCCTATAAGCCAGGCGACAAGGGCTGATACCACCGGGATAAGGGCCGAGAATATGCTCGATTTCGCAACACCGAGTGTCTTGATCGTTCCGACCCATAATGTGAAAGCGAGGCTCGAGCAAAGCACCGACAGACAGAGTATCGGATGCCATACCTCAACCGAAAAATATCTTGCCGCATCAAAGCCGTCCAGACCTTTCCAAAGGAACAACGGGAGAAGATATACCGATCCGATCAGGAACTGGTACATCACGATTACCTGGCTTGAATAGGTTCCGGAAAGACTCTTGGTAAATGATGCATGGCCGACCTCGCTGATTACTGCAATCAGCAGCAGGATGATTCCCCAGATGAAATTTTCACCGAGTTCACCTTTGGCCGTTGCTACCATGACAATTCCCACAAGGGTCAGCAGGATACCTATTACATTTATCCTGCTGATCTTTTCCTTGAAGAAAATCATTCCCGCACCGATCGAGAAGATCGGTATTGTCGCGATAATCATTGCGCTGAGGGTAGGCGAACCCACTTCCTTGAGTCCCAACGTCTCGCATATGAAGTAAATGAAGGGTTCACAGAAAGCCAAGGCAAGGAATTTCGGAAGATCCTTCCTTTTTATCCTTTTTATTCTGGAACTTGCCGCATTGAATAGGAACAATACGATTCCGGCCAACAGTATCCTGACGAAAACAAAGTAGAAAATCGGTATGTTTTCACCGATCAGCTGATCGGTCCAGATATAGGACATTCCCCATAGCAGTATCGCAAAAACAGATGCGATATATATTACGGGTTTCTGCTGTTTCATTTTCGGTTATAGTTCAGGGCCCGGGTTAGATTAACGCTTTCTGTAGTTGATCTTCATCTTCTCAAAGTATGGGAACTCGAATGTCACGATCGAGCTGTACCACGAGTTGAACGCATCCATGAATGCAGGATCATCCGCCTTTGTGCTGCTCTCCCATACAGGACTTGCATTCCATGCTCTTTCAAACACTCCGAGAGCCTTAGGGAATGTGTAGTACATCATATGGTCGAAGTTTCTTAGGCTCTCTCCCCAAAGCTGAGCCTGTACACCTACGATGTTCTCCCTTGCCTGGAGCTGCTCCTTTCCTTCCGAAATGCTGGAGAGGTTACGCATCCTGCCGTAGTCATCCCATCTGGTCGAAGAATAGAAGTTGTACGGAAGGAGGCTGTATGAACGACGCTCGTCGATGAAGCCGGCCCATGAACGTCCGCGCTCGGCCCTGTCGCATGTATATGCGAGGTCAAGGTATGTATTCTGCATATTTGAAACAACAACAGGAATACCCTGGTTTGCGAATTTGTACGGAAGCTGCTCCTTCTTTCCGCCAGTGCTCCATACGTTGATAGACAACAGGCTTTTCTTGATTCTCTCATTGACCTTAGGATCGATGTCGGTAACCATCTCCTGCCATCCTGCAAGCTTGATTTCTCTTGGCTCAGCTATGTCAAGAACTTTGTCAAGGAAGTATGACTTGAGCATTCTGATGTTTGTCCAGCCGTTCTCCTCCATAAGCTTCATACATGCAGGAGACTTCTCCCATGCTCCGTGCGGCACCTCGTCACCACCGATATGGATGCCCACGAGAGGAACGCCTGCCTCCTTGTGATATGCAATGAGATGGTCGAAAATCACCTCAATGAAGTTATATGTCGAAGGAAGGGCCACATTGATTGCATTTCCTCTGAACCTCTGTACTGAAAGATATGTAGACTGGTCCTCAGCCTCGCTCAGGAGGTATGAGTTATCCCCTGTACGCTTTGCGTAAGCATCCATAGCCTTAACTGTAGCATATGAATGGGCCGGAATATCGAACTCAGGCACTACCTTGATGCGACGCTCCCATGCATAACGGAGGATATCGATATAATCCTTCTTTGAAAGATATCCGTTCATCACCTCCGATTCGAATGCGCCATATGAAAGGGCCATTCCCTTCTCCTCTACGAATGTTCCGTCCTCCTTCTTTACAGGGAAGGCGTGGTATGCACCGTAGGATGTGAGTTCAGGGAATTTTTCGATTTCGAGTCTCCAACCCTCGTCATCCGTGAAATGGAGGTGAAATACGTTGATCTTGTAGTGAGCAAGAAGGTCGATCATCTTGAGAATCTGCTTCTTGTTTGCAAAGCTACGTGAGATATCAAGAAGATAGCCGCGGTGACCGAAGTCCGGCCAGTCCTCGATTACCATGTTAGGAAGCTTCTTGCCGCCTGCATTTCTCTTGAGGTTGTCCAATGTCACAGTCGCATAATACGCACCGTCCTCGTCAGCAGCCTCGATTCTGCAGCTGCCGTCAAGTGTGATTCTGTACCATCCCGCCTTAGGGGCATCCTTTACGATCACTGCCTCAGGATACTTTCCTACTGTTGTTGTACCCTCTGCAGGTTTTACACTCTTGAGCACAGGAACCATATCCCATACGTTTGACTCCACGTGAGTGTATGAGAAGTTCGGAACCCTCTCTGAAGGGTTGAATTCGTAAGTTGCCTCAAGCGGAATGAGCTTGCCGTCATACTCAAGCACAAATCCATCCGGAGCCTCGAACTGCTGCTTGAAAGGACGCTCGTAATATTTTGCGACAAAGTCCTTTCCGGAGCGCACCTTCGGAGCCACGTAATAAGACGGGCCCTGATAGTGAACGATATCACCCTCGCTCTCCTCCATAGGACTTGCAGAGATGATCGCAGATGTGAACCAGAGAGTCCAATCTGTGCCTTCCGGTGCATCTACAAGTGTAATGGTCTGCACAGCCTTCTTTGTCTTAGGATCGGCTGTTCCTTCCTTCCAGATTACTCTTGGTTTAGCAAAACATACAGCAGTAAGGGTCACTGCCAGTACAGACAGTAAAAGTTTTTTCATAATTCTATTTTAAATTCGCTGCCCTCCTTACCGTAATAGGAAGGAGAACAGCGAATATCATTTAAGCAAGATTATTTAATCGAATTGAGAACGTCAAGCTTGCCGTCATTTACGAGTTTGAGCACAAGCTCACCGAAGAGGGTGTTCTGCCATGCGAACCAAGGACGGGTATAGTTTGTAGGATCATCCTTGTGGAAAGACTCGTGGATAAAGCCTGTACCGGCATCTGTCTTGAGGATCATCTCCATGCACTCCTTGATTTCAGCGTTATCGGTAGATGTAAATGCCTTCATCATGATTGACATAGGCCATACCATGTCGATACCGATGTGTGGGCCACCGATACCCTCGCCGGCTTCACCCTTGAAGAAGTATGGGTTAGACTCGCTCCAGACGAACTTGCGTGTATTCTTGTAGATAGGGTCGTTTACGTCAACATCGCCGAGGTAAGGCATTGCAAGAAGGCTTGGTACGTTTGCGTCGTCCATAAGGAGGTAGTTGCCGAAACCGTCAACCTCGAACGCATACATCTTACCGAACTCAGGATGGTTGTAAACTGCGTACTTCTTGAGAGCCGCCTCAACCTCGTCTGCAAGGTCTGTACAACGCTTTGCAACCTCCGGCTTGTCGTTTACAACTGTAAGGATCTCAGCCGCCTTGCGGAGTGAAGTCACTGCAAAGAAGTTCGAAGGGATAAGGAAGAGGTAGATACATGAGTCATCTGACGGACGGAACACTGATGCGATGAGACCTACCGGATTTACGGGATGGCCATAACCGTCGTTAGACACTGTGTCATGAAGCTTTGAAGTGCGACGTGTAAACGTGTACGGACCGTTGCCATCCTTACGCTGCTGCTCAACGAAAGTCTTGAGTGTCATCTCAATTGACTTGAGCCAATGCTCATCAAAAATTGAAGTGTCGCCTGTAGTCTTCCAATACTCATATGCAAGACGGATAGGATAGCAGTGAGAGTCGATCTCATACTTACGCTCATGGAGCTCCTCCTTCATCTCTGTGTTGTCAGACATCCAGTGGTGATCCGGATTAGGATCCTCCGGATCAAGGAACGCATTTGCATACGGATCGATAGCGATACACTTGAACTGACGACGGATAACACCTGCAATCATCTTTCTGAGGTGCTCGTCCTCGTTCGCAAGCTGTACGTAAGGCCATACCTGCGCACCCGAGTCACGGAGCCACATGGCGTGGATATCACCTGTGTAAACGAAAGTATCCTCCTGACCGTCTGTGTCATCGCGGTAGTAAACTGTTGTGTCGAGTGTGTTAGGGAAGCAGTTGATGAACATCCAGCGGAGTTTCTCGTTTGTGATGAGAGCGGCAATTTCCTGGATCTTCTTCTCCACAGCCTCAGAAACAAAGTTTCTGTCTTCGACTGCAGGACGACGGTCGATTGAATGATCATCCCAAGCCTTACCCATAGCTTCTGTGTCTACCTTGGCCATAGTCTCTTTCTGCGGCTCTTCAGCCTGACGGTTTGCACAGCCTGTCGCTGCGACAGACATTGCAGCAACTGCAAGTGTCAGGAAAACGTTTCTTCTTGTCATAAATATCATGTTATTGGTTTCTTATATCCGATTTTACCATCTGTACGAGAATCCTTCAAAGATAACTAATATCTTTATATTATATAAGGATATTCATGACTGATTTATATATATATCCGCCTATTCGTGCTCACATCGGCACAAAACACCGGGCGTGTATCAGATTTTTTCTATATTTGCATTGTTGTGGTGATTGTAACCCCCTTCCTGGCGGTACAATTGAAAAGGGAATCCGGTGCGAGACCGGAACTGTGCCCGCAGCTGTAAGCCCTATGAAATCTCCTGACATCGTTGCCACTGTCTTCGGACGGGAAGGCTCAGGAGAAGGACAAGTCAGAAGACCTGCCATGACAAGATGAACTGATGACACCCGGGGCCAGGTGTTCTATGAGTTTGAAATATGTTTCTGAATCTGCTGCTGTCATTATGCAGTGTCGTCGTATCCGGCGACACCCTTGATGTTGCGACCGTATCCTCACGGAGGAATGTGGCCGCGGCTTCCGTCGCACCCGTACAGAGCATCTCCGAAGGCAAGATCGGACGTCTTGGCACCATCGGCCTGCATGAAGCCATAAAACAGTTCTCCGGAGTAAGTGTCAAGGACTATGGCGGCATCGGAGGTCTGAAAACCGTCTCAGTCAGAAATATGGGAGCTGCACACACAGCCGTCATCTACGACGGCATCTCCATCTCCGACGCACAGAACGGCCAGGTGGACATATCACGCTTCAACCTTGACGACATATCAAAGGTCTCCATGTCCATCGGCGTCACTGACGACATATTCTGCAGCGCCCGTCATCTTGCATCCGCCGGAGTACTGAAACTGGAGACAGCGGCACCTACCTTCGAAAAAGGCCCTACAGAGACCTCGGCGCGTCTTTCCGTCGGATCTTTCGGCACATACAACCCTTATATCGGCATCACGCAACGTCTGGGTAAAGCATATGCCCTCAAGGTCTCTGGCAATGGAATGTTCTCCAATGGAGGATATCCCTTCATGCTTCAGAATGGTGGCATCGAAAGCCGGGAAACACGCATAAACAGTGATGTGAGATCTTATGGAGCCGAGGCCGACTTCCATGCAGACTGGGAAGATTCCGGACATCTGAAGGCAAAAGTGAACTACCTGGATTCCGAAAGAGGTCTGCCCGGCTCGGTCATTCTCTATACGCAAAACGCCTACGAACGCCTATGGGACAGATCCGTATTGGCAAACGTGATGTACGACCGCTCGTTTGACTGCGGATTGGATTTTCATGCTGATGCAGGATATACATACAGCTTCAACCGCCATCTCGACACGGATCCGGCCTACCCTTCCCCGCAGGACAGCAGATATACGCAGAACGAGTATTCGCTTGCCGCACGTGGACTTTATACCCTGTCGCCGGGATGGAAGATAGCTGTCGCAGAAGACGTATTCATCAACAGTCTGTCCTCAAACATTCCCGAATGCCTGTTTCCGGTACGCTTAAGCAGCACTACTGCGCTGTCCGCGCAATATGAAGGAAGGCGCCTGAGGGCCACTTTCAGTGTCTTGGGTTCGTATATAAGTGAGACGGTCTCAGACGGGGTGAAGCCTGCCGACAAGCGCCGACTATCCCCAATGGCCGGTATTTCATGGAATTTCGCAGATGGTTTCTTCCTGAGAGCCAGTTTCAAGGAAGGATTCAGGATACCTACATTCAACGACCTTTATTACGCGCGTGTGGGAAATACTGCGCTGAAACCCGAGGTCGCCCGGCAGACAAACCTTGGCATGACATTCTCCGGAACTTTCGGATGGGGTTCGCTTGATATTTCCGCAGACGGATATTACAACCATGTAAAGGATAAGATTGTCGCTGTCCCTACGATGTTCATATGGAAGATGAGGAATGTGGGTGAGGTGGCGATGTACGGCGGAGATTTTACGGCGGCGGCCCTATGGAAGGTCTGTGATTGGCTTTCCATCAATGTTTCCGGCAACTACTCGCTGCAATACGCCTTGGACATCACAGATCCGTCAGCGAAAAACTACCGGCATCAGATTCCTTATACCCCACGGCACTGCGGAAGCGGAGCCGTTATATTCGAGACGCCGTACGTGAATATATCGTACAGGCTGAACGCCACAGGAAAGAGGTATATAAAAAACCAGAATATTACTGCAAATATTCTTGAAGGCTATGCTGACCATTGTGTGTCAGTTAACAGAGAGTTCACCTTAGGCGGGCACTCTCTTTATGTCGGGCTGGAAGGGTTGAACCTGGGCGGAAGGAACTACGAGGTGATACACAGCTATCCGATGCCGGGACGCTCCTTCAGATGCACATTGAAACACAAATTTTAACACCTTATATCATGAAAATCAGACAGTTACTTTGGACGATTCCACTATTTGCAACCTTGTATTCATGCGAAAAGATCGGAGGACAGGATGATGAACCGGCGGCAACTGCCGGAACGTACATTCTGAACAACGGCAACTGGGGCGACAACGACGCCAATATCGGAATATACGACCCCGCCACCAAGACTTATGTGCCGGACGCCTTCCTTGCCACTAACAACCAGAAACTCGGAGACCTCGGACAGGATATTCTCGTAGCGGGAGAGGAGGCATACATTGCCGTGAACGGCTCACAGACTATCTGGATTACGGATTCCGACCTCAAGATCAAGGCACAGGTAAATGCGGAGGCCGACGGTGCAAGACTCTCCCCACGCTATCTTGTCGAGGCGCGCGAGAAGGTTTATGTGACCTATTACGAAGGCTATGTAGGCGAGATTTCAAGTCCTGACTACTCTGTCCGCATCTGCCCTGTAGGGCCGAATCCAGAAGGTCTGGCCATTGCCGACGACAAGCTCTATGTTGCAGCTTCGGGCGGTATGTCCTACCCGACATACAACAACACCGTATCAGTGGTTTCTCTCGATAGCTTCACAGAGACCGATTCATTTGAAGTCAATGTAAATCCTACAAAGGTGGAGGCTTCTTCAAATGGTAAATATGTATATATCTCGAGCTTCGGAAACTATGCTGACGCTCCTGCAAAACTTCAGGTCTACAACGTTTCAACAGGCGTTGTGAGTGATCTGGAATACAGTTCTGTAAGTGCGATTGCCAAGGGCGCAAATAACATCCTATATATTCTCTGCGGCGGCTATGACGAGAACTTTAATCCGCTTCCGGGCACAGTCTATAAGCATGACATGGCTTCCAACACAGCACTCGGAGCGTTCGTAACCGACTCCACAACACTTCCGAACGCATATTCCATCTCTGCAGGACGCGACGGATATATATATGTAGGCTGTTCGGATTATCTGAATACCGGAGATGTCTATGTGTTTTCTGCTGAGGGCAAGCTTCACGACCGATTCGATTCCTGCGGAATGAATCCATTGAAGGCATATTAGAAAACCTGATACGAAAAAATCCTCTACTGTTACGTAGAGGATTTTCTGTGGTCCCACCAGGGCTTGAACCTGGGACCCCCTGATTATGAGTCAGGTGCTACTAACCAACTGAGCTATAGGACCAAAATATTGCAAGTGGTTCGGAGTGGTTACCGAACCACTATGCAAATATAATACTTTTTCGATTAGTTAAGCTTGATTTCAACCTCAACACCTGAAGAAAGCTCGAGCTTCATGAGAGCGTCAACAGTCTTAGGAGTTGAATCGTAGATGTCAAGAAGACGGCAGTATGAGTTGAGCTCGAACTGCTCACGTGACTTCTTGTTTACGAAAGTCGAGCGGTTAACAGTGAAGATCTTCTTGTTGGTTGGGAGCGGAATAGGTCCGTTCACGCGAGCGCCTGTTGCAGACACTGTATCAACGATCTTCTTTGCTGACTTGTCAACAAGCATGTGATCGAATGATTTGAGTTTGATTCTAATTACTTGGCTCATATCAATATTCGTTGAATTCAGTTAAACAATTATTCGTCATCGTCGGCTTTGTAACCACTCTTCTCGATAACCTCCTTAGCGAGTCCTGCTGGAACCTCTGCGTAGTGGTCGAATGTCATTGTGCTGGTTGCACGACCTGAAGAAATGGTACGGAGGATAGTCACGTAACCGAACTGCTCTGCGAGTGGAACGTATGCCTTAACGATACGTGCACCGATAGTAGAGTCCATTGCGTTGATCTGTCCACGACGACGGTTGAGGTCACCTACGATGTCTCCCATGTAATCCTCTGGAGTAACAACTTCGAGGCTCATGATAGGCTCGAGGAGAACTGGTCTTGCCTTAGGGCAAGCGTGACGGAATGCAAGACGTGCTGCAAGCTCGAATGAGAGCTGGTCAGAGTCGACTGGGTGGAATGAACCATCCTTGAGGGTAACCTTGAGTGAAGGTACCTCGTAACCTGCGAGAACACCGTTTGCCATTGCTGACTTGAAGCCCTTCTCAACAGATGGGATGAATTCCTTAGGAACGTTACCGCCCTTAACCTCGTCAACGAACTGAAGTCCTGTAACTCCCTCGTCTGCTGGTCCGATCTCAACGATGATATCAGCGAACTTACCACGACCACCAGTCTGCTTCTTGAATACCTCACGGTGCTGAACAGTCTGAGTGATAGCCTCTTTGTAGTTAACCTGAGGTGCACCCTGGTTAATATCTACTCCGAACTCACGGCGGAGACGGTCAACGATGATATCGAGGTGAAGCTCACCCATACCGCTGATGACAGTCTGGCCTGTATCATGGTCAGTCTTAACTGTAAATGTAGGGTCCTCCTCAGCAAGCTTTGCAAGTGCGATACCGAGCTTGTCAAGGTCCTTCTGAGTCTTAGGCTCAACTGCAAGTCCGATTACCGGATCTGGGAACTCCATTGACTCGAGAGTGATAGGTGCCTGCTCGAAGCAGATAGTATCACCTGTACGAAGATCCTTGAAACCTACTGCTGCACAGATGTCACCAGCCTCAACGAACTCGATAGGGTTCTGCTTGTTTGAGTGCATCTGGAACAGACGTGATACACGCTCTTTCTTACCTGTACGTGTGTTGAGTACGTAAGAACCTGCATCAAGTTTACCTGAATATGCTCTCATGAACGCGAGACGACCTACGAATGGGTCTGTTGCGATCTTGAACACGAGAGCTGCGAACGGTTCCTTAACTGATGGCTCACGAACCTCCTCTTCGCCAGTGTTAGCGTTTGTACCCTTGACAGCACCCTTGTCAAGTGGTGAAGGAAGGTAACGCATAACAGCGTTAAGAAGGAACTGAACGCCCTTGTTCTTGAATGAAGAACCGCAGCATGCAGGAACGATAGCCATGTCGATAGTTGCAGCGCGAAGTGCAGCGATTACCTCCTCCTCAGTGATTGAGTCCGGATCCTCGAAGAACTTCTCCATGAGAGACTCATCGTACTCGGCAGCAGCCTCAACGAGCTTCTCTCTCCAAGCGGCAGCCTCGTCAACATACTTCTCAGGAATGTCTGTGATCTGGTAGTTTACGAGCTCCTCAGAGTTGTGATCGTAGATCATCGCCTTCATTGCTACGAGGTCGATGATACCGTCGAACTTATCCTCTGCACCGATTGGAATACAGATTGGAACTGCACGTGCACCGAGCTTCTCCTTCATCTCGTCGATTACTGCGAAGAAGTCAGCACCTACACGGTCCATCTTGTTTACATACGCGATCTTTGGAACGCCATATTTATCTGCCTGGCGCCATACAGTCTCTGACTGTGGCTGTACACGTCCTACCGCACAGAAGGTAGCGACTGTACCATCGAGCACACGGAGTGAACGCTCTACCTCAACGGTAAAGTCAACGTGGCCCGGAGTGTCGATCAAGTTGATCTGATACTGATTTCCGTTGTAGTTCCAGAATGCAGTAGTAGCAGCAGAAGTAATGGTGATACCACGCTCCTGCTCCTGAACCATCCAGTCCATTGTTGCACCACCTTCGTGAACCTCACCAAGCTTGTGAGTCTTTCCGGTGTAGTAAAGGATACGCTCAGACGTAGTGGTCTTACCGGCATCAATATGAGCCATGATACCGATATTTCTAGTGAATTTAAGATCTCTAGCCATTGTACGTTACTGTTTTCTGGATTAGAATCTGAAGTGTGCAAATGCCTTGTTGGCCTCTGCCATTCTGTGCATGTCTTCTTTTCTCTTGAATGCTGCACCCTCGCAGTTATATGCTGCGATGATCTCAGCACAGAGCTTCTCTGCCATAGTGTGGCCTGAACGCTTGCGAGCGAAGTTGATCATATTCTTCATAGAAAGGGATACCTTTCTCTCAGGACGCACCTCCATTGGCACCTGGAAGTTTGCTCCACCGATACGACGTGACTTAACCTCAACCTGAGGAGTTACGTTCTCGAGAGCCTTCCTCCAAATATCTAGAGGAGCCTTGTCAGAATCTTTCATCTTCTCGCCTACCATGTCAATGGCATCGTAAAAAATAGAATACGCGATACTCTTCTTTCCATCCAACATAAGGTTGTTCACGAAACGTGTAACGTTTACATCGTGAAACTTTGGATCTGGAAGTAGAATCCTCTTCTTAGGCTTCGTTTTTCTCATTTTTTGTAGAAAATTAAAGGTGATAAATTAAATTACTTCTTAGACTTCTTTGGTCTCTTAGTACCGTAGAGAGAACGTGACTGTGTTCTTCCATCGACACCAGCTGTATCCAAAGCTCCTCTAAGGATGTGGTAACGCACACCCGGAAGGTCCTTTACACGACCACCGCGAACGAGCACGATTGAGTGCTCCTGGAGGTTGTGGCCCTCGCCAGGTATGTAGGCGTTGACCTCTTTAGAGTTAGTAAGACGTACACGGGCAACCTTACGCATAGCTGAGTTAGGTTTCTTAGGTGTAGTAGTGTACACACGTACGCATACTCCTCTTCTCTGAGGACAAGCATCCAACGCGCGAGACTTGCTCTTCTCGACAAT
>JBGVEY010000028.1:0-35213 GCA_045120635.1 Candidatus Cryptobacteroides sp. | reverse complement strand
CTCGATGTTAAACCAGCAGCAGTTAAGGAGGCATAATCATGGGACAGAAAACTAATCCTATAAGCAACAGAATCGGTATCACCCGTGGTTGGGACTCTAACTGGGTAGGTGGTAACTACGCAGAGAAGATCGCAGAGGACTTCGAGATCCGTAAGTATCTCTCAAGCCGTCTCGCAAAGGCTTCTCTCTCAAAGATCGTTATCGAGAGAACTCTTAAGCTCATCACTGTAACAATCCACGCTGCAAAGCCAGGTGTGATTATCGGTAAGGGCGGTCAGGCAGTTGATCTCCTCAAGGAGGAGCTCAAGAAGGTAACTAAGAAGGATGTTCAGATCAACATCTTCGAGGTTAAGAAGCCAGAGGTTGACGCTCACATCGTAGCTGACTCTATCGCTCGTCAGATCGAGGGTCGTGTATCATATCGTCGTGCTATCAAGATGGCTATTGCATCTGCAATGCGTGTTGGTGCTGAGGGTATCAAGGTACAGGTTAGCGGTCGTCTTGGCGGCGCCGAGATGGCAAGAAGCGAAATGATCAAGGAAGGTCGTACACCACTCCACACATTCCGCGCTGATATCGACTATGCACTCGCTGAGGCTCACACTAAGGTAGGTGTTCTTGGTATCAAGGTTTGGATCTGCAACGGTGAGGTTTACGGAAAGAAGGATCTTTCTCCTAACGCTGGCGTAGCAGCTCAGGCACAGCAGTCAAACAACAACCGTGGTGGTCGCAACAACGATCGTCGTCGCAACAACCGTGGTGGTCGCAGAGACAACAAATAATTGATTGTCGATATATTTAGAAAGGGTTAGCTTTTTGCTGACCCTTTTTTGTATATTTGTAAAAATTGAAATAACATGAAAATCAGAACTATCTTATTGACATTCGCTGCAGTTGCGATTGCAGCTTGCGCTCAGTCTCCGGAGGAGAGAATCAAGGCCTATGAGGAGGCTCATGACGCAATGATGAAGGAGTACAGAGAAATGATGGATTCGCTTTCAGGCGACCAGCAGAAGGCAGAGGCATATTACAATGAATTCGTTGAGAGGTATATCGAGTTCAACCTCAATGCCGCAAAGAAGAATTCAGACAACGATGTGGCTCTCCAGGTTCTTATGAACACAAGAGGTCTTCTTGACGATGCTCAGGTGGAAGGAATCATCACAAAGATGAGCCCTGAGATGCTTGAGAACGAGAATGTGGCAGCTCTCAAGACTGCTCTTGATGCAAGAAAGGCTACTGCAGAGGGCAAGATGTTCGTTGACTTTACCGTAAATACAGTGATCGGCCACACAAGAAGCATCCCTGCACAGCCTATCTATTCAGAGGTTAAGCTTTCAGACTATGTGGGCAAGGGCAAATACATCCTTCTTGACTTCTGGTCACCATGGTGCGGACCTTGCCGTCGTGAAATGCCGAACATTAAGGCTGTTTACGAGCAGTACAAGGGTGAGAAGTTCGACGTCATCAGCATCGCAGTATGGGAGCGTCAGCCGGTTGAGGTTACTATCGAGACAGCAGAGAAGCTTGGTATGGACTGGATCCAGATCAACAACGCACAGCGCGAGCCTGCTGCGCTTTACGGTGTAGAGAGCATCCCTCACATCATCCTTTTCGGACCTGATGGAACAATCCTCAAGCGTGGTTTCCACGGTGCAGAGATTGCAGAGGTTGTCGGTTCATATCTTGACTAACGGTCTGTCATTCCGAGCGTAGTCGAGGAATCTATGGATATAAAAGATAAAATAAAACTATTTCCACATTCCCCAGGAGTCTACAGATACTATGACTCCGAGGGGAATGTCATTTATGTAGGCAAGGCCAAGGACCTCAACAAGCGCGTTGCCCAGTATTTCGTTGCGCCTGAGCGTCTGACAAAGAAGACCGCTGTGATGGTTTCAAAGATCGCTGACGCGCAATATACGGTTGTAGATTCGGAGGCGGATGCACTTTTGCTTGAGAACAACCTTATCAAGCAGTTCAAGCCCCGCTACAACATTCTCCTGAAGGATTCAAAGACATATCCGTGGATATGCGTCAGTGCCGGCGATTTCCCAAAGGTCTTTCTTACCCGCAGGATAGTCAAGGACGGTTCCCGCTATTTCGGACCGTACAGCAGTGTTGTCCATGCCCGTAATCTTGTCGAGTTCTTCCATAGCGTATATCCGTTGCGCAACTGCAAGCTGACAATCACTTCAGATGCAATTCTGCGCGGCAAATTCCGTCCGTGCCTGAACTATCACATCAAAAGGTGCAAAGGATGCTGCATCGGAGGCATATCCCAGAAGGAATACAACGACAACATTGAGGAAATCGTAAAGCTTCTCAAGGGAGGAGGCCGTGATATCATCCAGCATTACAAGACGCTGATGCAGGAGGCGGCTGCGAGTATGGAGTTCGAGCAGGCACAGGTATACAAGGAGAAGATGCTTTCTCTTGAAAGTCATTACAGCAAGTCCGTCATCATGAACTCTACAGTAGGTGATGTGGATGTATTCTCACTTGTCACCGATGCATCTGAGGCTTTCGGAAACTTCCTCAGAATCAAGGGTGGCGCAGTCGTGCAGTCTCTCAACCTCGGATTCAAGCTTATGATCGAGGAGGACCAGAGTGCCGTGCTTGCAATGTTCATAGGCGAGATACAGGCAAAGTTCGGAGAACTTTCGCGTGAGGTCATCGTGCCTTTCCTTCCTGATATGGAAATTGAAGGTGTCGACTTCAAGGTGCCTGTAAGAGGCGATAAACTTTCCCTTCTTGAACTCAGTGCACGAAATGCGAAGGAGATGCGTTTCAACGCCCTCAAGCAGCAGGAGCACACGGATCCGGATGCCTATAGGAATATGGTGATGGAGTCTCTGCAGAAGCAGATCGGAATGGATAGGCTTCCTGTGCATATCGAGTGTTTTGACAATTCCAATATCCAGGGTACGAATCCGGTGTCTGCATGTGTCGTTTTCCGTAACGCGGAGCCGTCAAAGAAGGATTATCGACATTTCAAGGTGAAGACAGTGGTCGGAGCCAATGACTACGCGACCATGAAGGAGGTTGTAAACAGAAGATATTCCCGTCTTATTGCTGAGAATCCGGATGACCTGCCTCAGCTTGTTGTCATCGATGGTGGCAAGGGACAGCTTTCTTCCGCCTTTGAAGCTCTGGCTGAGCTGGGCTTGACAGATAAACTCACGGTAATCGCTCTTGCAGAAAGACTCGAAGAGGTCTATAGGGTAGGAGATCCGTATCCTATGTTCATAGACAGGAATTCCCCGGCCCTCAAGGTTCTGCAGCAGATACGTGATGAGGCGCACCGTTTCGGAATAACCTTTCATAGAAATCTTCGCAGCAAGGCGCAGATTGAATCTGCCTTGAGATCTATCAAGGGAGTAGGTGAAAAGACGGAACAACGTCTGCTTATGCACTTCGGAAGTGTGGCCAGGATAGTCTCTGCCTCAGAAAGCGAGGTCGCAGCCCTTGTCGGTGAGAAACTTGCGGCTGAGATACTTCGGTCCCTCCGAGGAGAATCATAGGATTTTCGGGCGAACTAAAAGTTTGAATTTTCGAAATTTTTTTATTTACTTTGCACAAATTTAGCGTGAATACGTGTATTAGAATATAAATTATTAACTAAAAAAATTAACGTTATGGCTAATATTGCAGAAGACGTAAAAGCAATCATCGTCGAGAAGTTGGGCGTAGATGCTTCTGAGGTAACTGAGAACGCAAGCTTCCAGAACGATCTTGGTGCTGATTCACTTGACATCGTAGAGCTTATCATGGATTTCGAGAAGCAGTTCGACATCAAGATTCCAGATGATGACGCAGGTGATAAGATCTCTACAGTAGGAGATGCTATCAAGTACATCGAAGAGAAGGTAAACGAGAAATAATTTTCTCTTAAATACAAAAAAGAAGCAGATCAACCGACCTGCTTCTTTTTTTGTTATGTATATCTGCTATTCTTCAGCCTTCTTAGGTGCCGAGAATGTGATTCTCAGACGAGGTTTCTGGCTGATGTCGTCTCCGCCTGCGCCAGGACCGTTGATGACAGCGTTGTAGAATCTGTCTTTGTCAAGAGACACTTCTGATGATGTGCTTGTCTGGTTTGCAGAACTTGCGTACGCGGCCATCATATAGTAGTTGTAGTAGTTGTTGTAACCGTAACCGCCATATCCGCCGTAGCCACCGTAGCCGTATCCGCCATAACCACCGTATCCGCCGTATCCATAACCGTAACCGTATGGGTCGTACATCATATTGTTATAGTACGAGTTGTACATCAGGTTGTTATAGTAGTCGTTATATGCGCTGTTTGAAGAACTTTCCTCGACGATCTCCTCGTGAAGGATGAGGAACCAGATGTCATACTTGGACAATCTCTTCTCGAATTCTGCGTCTGTCTCGTTAGGGTCGACATCTTCGCCTACGCCCTTCTTGAGCTTGACGATCTCCTGGACATGGTGACTTACATCAGGACTGTACATGCTGAGCGAACGGTTGATGTTGCCCTGGTTCTCAGACTCGATGCTTGAGTCTGTCAGACCTGCGTAAGTGACATATTTTCCGTTGTCGCTGACAAGTCTTACGGTAGGGCTGAGATAATGAGGATATCTGTCAAGAGTCTCATAATCTGTTCCGATGCTGTATGGAAGGATGATGGTAGCCTTGTTTACGACTACGTTGTTGAGGTCGATGTTGTCGTTAAGGTGCAATGCCATCTGTGCATCGACAATCTCCTTGATCTCCTTTGCCTTCACTACAGGTTTGTAGCCGCTTCCGCCTTCAATATAGATCTTGTCCTTTGCGCCTGCTTCCCACTCTTCGATGAATCCTTCCTTTGTGAGGTTTACGCTGGCATTTAGCGCATACTGTGAAGGGAGTTCTATTGCCTCATCGTCTATGAATGTTGCAGGACCGAAGAAGAATGTGAACAGTGTGTCCACCTGTCTGTCTTCGTATGTCGCGCGGATTTTCAGCTCTGCATAATTGGCGTCGAGATAACCGCTGGCGTTAGATGCCGGAAGGTTGAACATGTTGATACGACCGCCATCCTCTTTCTGCTCATCTGTGCGGAAGTATATTCCCGGCACTTCCTTGAGGTAGTATGCGAGCGAGTCGCGCTGCTTCTCTTCGAGCTTCTGCCATTTCTTGATACCCTCGATCACTTCCATTGCGTACTCCTTGTTGAAGTTGAATGAGAGTGAGTCGCCTCCGTCATATACAGGGATGCCCTCTGTGATGATTCTCTCTGTATCTACGAACTCGTCAAGAACCTGCTTGTTGTAGAATGTTCCTGTGTAGAGGATTGTAGAGTCGATCGGTTTCTTCAGCGGGTGAACGTAGTAGTTCTGGAGCATTCTGTTCTGGTAGTCGTAGAGTGTGGCAACAGTGTCACGCAATGCTGTGAAATGAAACTGAAGCACCTCGGTGTTCTTTCCGAAGTCGATTTCCTTCGCAAAAGGAACCAGTGTGAATGTTGTGCTGTTGTTGCTTGTGAATTCGCCGCCCTTTACAGAACCGAACACAAAACGTGTGGTGCTGTATCCTGCGAGACTGTCGGATCTCTGCATTGTGATATCCTCGAGCGTAACGTCTTCGCAAGGATATACATCCCAGATGTGGTCTGTAGGGATGAAGTTCGATCCGAGTGTAGGATCGATGTCAATACATGATGCCGCTCCGAACAGTATCGCACCGATGGCAGCTGCAATGCTTATGATTTTCTTCATTATAGATTGTCGTAAAAACTGTTATAGTTGTCAATGTATGCGCCGCTTTCCAAAGCCTCTGCGTCGTATGGGAGGACAGGAAGACCTGTCTGATTGCAGAAGTCGATGATTTCGCCAGGCACTGCCTCTGAACCGAGGATGATGCCGTCTGAATAGCTGGCTGCGAGTTTAGCAAGATTTATACCGTCCGGCTTCTGCATCACGTCCAAATCTGCGAGTGAGACATTTCCGTATGCGATCTTGCTCTTGAAGTCCTCAGGGAACTCTGCTCCCGGAGCGTCATTGTATAAAGAAAGGACAACTTTGCTGTTCGAGAAGATAGGGTCGTCGATGTATGCCTTCTTGAGGTAGATAGGAAGGATGTGTGAAATCCAACCCTGGCAATGGATCACGTCAGGAGCCCATCTGAGCTTCTTTACGGTCTCGAGCACGCCTCTTGCGAAGAAGATGGCTCTTTCTCCGTTATCATCGAAGAACTTTCCGTTCTCGTCGCAGAATACGCTCTTTCTGTGGAAATAGTCTTCGTTGTCGATGAAGTATACCTGGATGCTCTTGGCAGCGGCTATAGATGCCACCTTGATGACAACAGGTCTGTCCACGTCATTGACTACGACGTTCATTCCCGAAAGTCGGATAACTTCGTGAAGCTGGTTCTTTCTTTCGTTGATGCAGCCATAACGGGGCATGAACGCTCTGATTTCTTTCTTCCTCTCCTGAATACCCTGAGGAAGGTATCTTCCTATGTTGGCTATTTCAGATTCGGGAAGGTAAGGAAACATCTCCGAATTGACGAACAGCACTCTTTTAACCGTATTACCCATATTTATCTGTGTTCTTTTTTTAATGACAAAAATATCCACAAAGATACGAAAGTTTTTTGATTTTCATTATCTTTGACCCCATTATGAGCGTTACAGATAACAATAAAATAATGCGCAGGAGGCTTGCAAATGCCTATCTTTCGTCCGTAATAAGCATAAGTCTTGTGCTTTTGCTCGTGGGCTTGGCAAGTATGCTGCTGGTCAACGCCAAAAGTATCTCGGATTATTTCAAGGAAAACATGCAGGTGTCTGTGATGATGAAGCAGAATGTATCCGAGGAGAAGGCACTTGAATACAAGACGAAACTGGATAAGGAAAGGTATATCAAGAGTACGGTATTCGTGTCTAAGGAGCAAGGTCAGCGCGAGATGGCGGACCTGCTTGGAGATGACTTCCTTGATGTTTTCGAGACCTCTCCTATCCCGGTGTCGATCGACGTGACCTTGAATGCGGATTATGTCTCTGCAGACAGTCTGGAGGTGGTGAGGGCGGAGATTTCGAAGTCGTCACTTGTGGATGAGGTGGTATATCACCGTTCGCTTGTGGATGCGTTGAATGCCAACCTCAGCAGGATATCGCTTGTCATGGGTGTTTTCATCGCCCTTCTGCTGTTCATATCGTACGTGCTCATAAACAATACCGTAAGACTCAGCGTCTTTGCAAGGCGTTTCACGATACATACAATGAAGCTTGTAGGAGCGACAAAGCGGTTCATACGTGCTCCGTTCCTCATCCAGTCTGCATTCCAGGGCATTTTTGCGGCAATGATCTCCATTGTCGTTCTCGTGGGAATCCTCTTCTTCGTCAAGAGCGAGTTCGTGCAGCTGTTCGAGGTGTTCAGACTGGAACTTCTGCTCCTTGTGGTGGGCATTGTAATTGTGTCGGGTCTTGTCATATGTGTTGCGAGCACCTATTTTGTCGTGGGCAAGCTGGTGTCGCTTAAGAAGGACGAATTGTATTATTAGAATCATGGAAAACAACGAAAAGATGGCAATTACCCCTAAGGGGCTGAAATATCTGCTTGTAGGACTTCTGGTCATGGTGTCGGGCTACATTCTCATGAGTGGCGGCGGCAGCGAGGATCCGGAAGTGTTCAATTATGCGATGTTCGATTTCAGAAGAATGGTGGCTGCTCCGGTAGTCATCGTGCTCGGTATCATCATCGAGGTTGTAGCTATAATGGGAGTATTCGGCAAGGGTAAAAAGCAGGAGTAATGGAGTGGTTTGAAGCTGTCCTTCTGGGACTTATACAGGGATTGACGGAGTTTCTGCCGGTGAGCAGCAGCGGACATCTTGAAATAGGCAAGGTGCTGCTCGGTGTGGAGACGACTGACGATCTGCTGTTCACAACCATGGTCCATGCGGCAACCGTCCTTAGTACCATAGTTGTGTTCCGCAAGGAAATCTGGAACCTTCTGAAGGGGTTCTTCTGCGGAATCAGGGGCATAAAGGTGGAGAACGGTTCGCTGGTTTGCAACGATCAGACAGACTATCTGTTGAAGATTGCGGTGTCGATGATTCCTGTGTTTGTTGTAGGCGTATTCTTCAAGGACGCAGTGGAGTCGCTTTTCGGCTCGATCACGGTCGTCGGCTTTGCGCTTGTGGCTACAGCCCTTCTTCTTTTCTTCTCTGATTATGCTTCGCGTCCGGGCAGAACGTCGATATTCCCGGCAAACACATACAGAAACGGCATATCATACTGGCAGGCTTTCGCTGTCGGACTCGGTCAGGCATTTGCCGTTATTCCAGGACTTTCCCGTTCAGGAACGACGATATCGACAGGTCTGATCTGCGGTGTGAAGAGAGAGGTGATGGCTCAGTTCTCATTCCTCATGGTTCTGGTGCCTATCCTTGGTGAGACCTTCCTTGAACTTGTCGGCGGAGAATTCGGCGCATCGTCTGTAGGCGTTCTTCCGCTTGTTCTCGGTTTCGTATCCGCCTTCCTTTCAGGACTGTTTGCATGCAAGGTGATGATTGCCCTTGTGAAGAAGGCGAAGCTCAGCTGGTTTGCACTTTACTGTCTGCTTGCAGCTGCCGCGATCTTTATATTCGCTTAACGGATGGATAGAAAACTTACATATTTCGTTTCCGATGTACATCTCGGGCTTCAGGTGTCTGATCCTGCAGGCCGAGAGGCACGTTTTGTCTCATTCCTGCGCAATCTGCCGGAAGAGACAGAGGCAGTGTATATGCTAGGAGACATCTGGGACTTCTGGTACGAGTACCGTGATGTGGTCCCGAAGGGATATGTGAGGGTGTTCGCCGCTCTGACGGAACTTATTGACAGGGGAATCAAGGTGTATTTCTTCCCTGGAAACCACGATATATGGACATATTCGTATTTTGAGGAACTGGGAATGACGAAGCTGGCACAGCCTTGCAAAGTCGATATCGGAGGAAAGGTGTTCTGTCTCGGCCACGGTGACGGACTCGGACCTACTCCTTTGGGGTATAGGTTCATCAAGACGATCTTCAACAACCGTCTTCTGCAGATCCTTTTCAGCATGATTCATCCGTGGTTTGCATACCGCCTCGGAAATGTCTGGTCAAGAAACAGCCGTCTGTCGCATCACGAGCAGTATGTCTTCAAAGGTGCAGGAGAGCCGCTTTACCAGTTTGCGGAAGGTTATCCTGACAAGGTGGACTATTTTATTTTCGGTCATTTCCACGCGCAGGCCGATGTCACTCTACCGGGAGGTTCCCGTCTCCTCCTTCTTAAAGATTGGATGGAATCATCTCCATTTATCTGTTTTGACGGAAAAGAAATCATAACGGACAACAACAAATAATTTCGATCATGAAGATTACTATCATAGGCGCGGGGAATATGGGTGGAGCCATTGCCCGTGCTTTGTCTGTTGGTACATATTCCCCCCCATCTGAAATCACGTGTACGGCGCGTTCCGCTGCGACGCTGGAGAAGTTTGCGCCGGATTTCAACCTGACTACGGACAATCATGCAGCAGTTCAGGGAGCTGATCTTGTGATTTTTGCAGTGAAGCCATGGCTTATGGAGGAGGTAGTGAAGGATGTGGTCCCATATCTCGATCTTGAGAGGCAGATGGTGGGGTCTGTCGCTGCCGGAATCAGTTTCGCCCAGCTTTGTGAATGGCTTGGAAGCGAGTCTGCGGTTCTGTTCAGGATTATCCCTAACACCGCCATTGAAATAGGAAGCGGAGTCACTTTCATTTCGTCATGCAATGCTTCTGCCGAGCAGACAGGTGTTGTAGTGTCGATGTTTGAGCAGATGGGCTGCGCCTTCCATGTGGAAGAGGAGATGATGGCTGCAGGAACGGCTCTGGCCTCGTGCGGAATCGCCTATGCAATGAAATACATACAGGCTTCGGCCGCGGGAGGAGAGTCTCTCGGTTTCAGTCCCGAGCAGGCGCGCAGGATTGTGGAATATACGGTGAAAGGTGCTGCCGAACTTCTGCTTGCAACCGGCAACCCTCCTCAGACAGAGATAGATAAGGTGACGACTCCGGGCGGCATGACTATGAAGGGATTGGCGGCAATGGAGGAATCGGGATTCATCCAGGCCGTTGACAATGGTCTTAAAGCATGTTTGAAATGATGAAAAGAATAGCGATAAAGGTAGGCAGCAATGTGCTGACCAGGACAGACGGAACATTGGACATCACGAGGATGTCTGCATTGACCGATCAGATAGCGGAACTCCACAGAAGGGGAGTTGAGGTGATTCTCGTATCGTCGGGAGCGGTGGCGTCCGGCAGAAGCGAGGTGCATCCGGACATGGAACTTGACTCTGTTGCCGCACGCCAGATATTCTCTGCGGTCGGCCAGGCAAAGCTGATGAACAGGTATTACGACCTGTTCCGCTCGCATGGAATATCCTGCGGCCAGGTACTTACGACCAAATCAAGTCTTGAGATTCCTCAGCACTATGATAACCAGAAAGGCTGCATCGAGTCGCTGCTCTCATGCGGAATCATTCCTATCGTCAATGAGAACGATACCATTTCCATAACCGAGCTGATGTTCACAGATAATGATGAACTTTCCGGTTGGATGGCCGAGATGATGTCCTGCGATATGCTCATCATTCTCAGCAATATAGACGGTGTATATGATGGTGATCCTTCCGAGCCGTCAAGCGCTCTGATTCCTGTCATCTCTCCGGAGAAGGATGATCTCGACGGATATATCCAGACATCGAAATCTTCTTTCGGAAGAGGCGGCATGCATACAAAATGTTCTGTTGCACGCAGATTGGCTGCAGGTGGCATGCCTGTAGTTATAGCCAACGGCAAACGTGACAATGTCATCGTGAGGGTCATCGATGCAGATGAGACCCTTCCATGCACAAAGTTCCAGACCCTTTAACCGAATTACCTATGGAGACACGTGATATGCTTTACGCTGCCGCAGAGTCGGCAGTTTCCCTTCAGACCTTGTCGGATGCAGAGGTGACATCCGTCCTTATGGATGTCGCATCGGCTTTGCGCGCGGCAACTGATGAAATCCTCAAGGCGAATGCTCTCGACCTTGCCCGCATGAGTCCTGAAAACCCTAAATACGACCGTCTCAAACTTACTCCGGAACGTATTGACGGCATTGCTTCCGATATGGAGAATGTTGCCGGTCTGCCTTCTCCGCTCGGCAAACTGCTGAGCGAGACAGTGCGTCCCAACGGTATGACGATACGCAAGGTGACAGTGCCTTTCGGAGTGATAGGTGTGATCTATGAGGCCCGCCCGAATGTTACGGCGGATGTGTTCTCGCTGTGTTTCCGAAGCGGAAATGTCTCTGTGTTGAAAGGTGGTTCGGATGCGGATGACAGCAGCCGTGCAATCGTGTCCGTGATACATTCTGTGCTTGAAAAGCATGGTATTGAAAAAGCTGTGTGTACCCTCCTGCCGGCAGACCGCGAGGCGACAGCAGAACTTCTTGGAGCGGTCGGACTTGTGGATCTGATCATCCCGCGCGGCAGCAGTTCGCTTATCAACTACGTGAGAAACAATGCCCGTATCCCGGTGATTGAGACCGGAGCGGGTATCTGCCATACATATTTCGACAAGGCCGGAGATATGACAAAGGGTGCGGCGATCGTGAACAACGCCAAGACCCGCAGAGTCAGTGTGTGCAATGCCCTGGACTGTCTCATCATCCATCAGGAGCGCCTTGCCGACCTTCCGCAGATCTGCTCTGCATTGGCCGGAAGCAATGTGACCATATATGCGGATCCACAGTCATACGAGGCATTGAAAGGAACATATCCGGACGCTCTTCTTCAGCCTGCGACGGATGAGAGTTTCGGTACGGAATTCCTTGATTATAAGATGAGTATACGTACGGTTGCGTCAATTGGAGAAGCGCTGAAACATATCTCTAAATATAGTTCTAAACACAGCGAAAGCATTGTCAGCGAAGATGCTGAGGCTATCGCTCTTTTCCAGAAGGTCGTAGATGCCGCTTGCGTGTATGCGAATGTCTCGACGGCATTTACCGACGGTGCTCAGTTCGGTTTCGGTGCGGAGATCGGCATATCGACCCAGAAGCTTCACGCCCGCGGTCCGATGGCGCTTCCTGAGTTGACGACATACAAGTACATTATCGAAGGTGACGGTCAGATCAGACGTCCGTAGCCGGCTTTGTCTTTTCACCGGAAAAATGTTAGTTTTGTAAGTCGGAATGACATTAACTGAAAAATCAGAATAATATGTTTGAATCAAGTGTATATGCAAACCGTCGCCGCGTCCTTCTCGAGAGGATGATCGGTGCCGGCGGTATTGCGGTTTTTGTGGGAAATGTGGATGCAGCGATGAACTATCGCGGCAATGATTATAAGTTCCGTCAGGACAGCAGCTTCATGTATTACTGGGGCGTTGATGAGCCTTGGTTTGCCGCTGTGCTTGACCTTGAGAGCGGAGAGGAATGCCTCTATGGAAACGATGTAGATATCGACGATATCATATGGATGGGTCCGCAGCCGACAGTGGCTTCGAAGGGAGCTGCAATCGGATGTGCAAGGACGGCTCCTCTTGCAGAGTTCGACAAGGCTGTTGCAGAGGCTGTCGCAAAGGGGCGCAGGGTTCATTTCCTTCCTCCTGCAAGATACTACAACCAGATGAAACTTTCGCAGCTGACAGGCGTTTCGTCGGATGATGTGCGCAAGGTAGGTGCAGGTGCTTCCGAGGAACTTGTGAAGGCTGTGGTTTCAATGCGTCTTATCAAGGAAGCGTGCGAGATCGAGGAGATCGACAAGGCATGCGAAATCGGTTATGAGATGCATACTGTCGCACGTCAGGGCTGCAAACCTGGTGTGCTTGAGCAGGAGATTGTCGGTAGAATGGAAGGAGTGACCCTTTCGAAAGGTTGGGGCGTATCTTTCACCACCATCCTTTCGCAGAACGGCGAGACTCTCCATAACCATTCACACCATCAGATCATCACTCCGGGCCGTCTGCTCGTTGTTGACGCCGGTGCGGAAAGCAATACACACTACGCTTCGGACTTTACGCGTACATATCCGTGCAGCGGAAAGTTCACTACAAAGCAGCGTGAGATCTATGATATAGTAGAGCAGGCGAACGAGGTGGCATTCAGCCTTACAAAGCCTGGAACATCATATTGGGAGGTTCATCTCGCAACTCTCCGTTATATGCTTGAGCAGCTCAAGGCTCTGGATTTCGTACGCGGAGATGTCGAGGAAATGCTCATGTGCGGTATTTCGGGACTCTTCATGCCTCATGGCCTCGGTCATAATATGGGTATGGATGTCCATGATATGGAGGATCTCGGAGAGAACTATGTGGGTTATGGTGACGAGAGACAGAGAAATCCGCTTCTCGGACTCGGAAACCTCCGCATGGCCCGCGATCTGAAGCCGGGACATGTGGTTACTGACGAACCTGGAATCTACTTCATCCCTGCGCTTATTGAGCAGTGGAAGCGCGAGGGAACTGACAAGGGATTCGTGAACTATGCAAAACTTGCAGACTACTACGACTTTGGTGGAATCCGTCTCGAGGATGACGTTCTTGTAACAGCAGATGGTGCCCGTCGTCTGGGCTCACGCCGCCTGCCTATCAAGTCGTCTGATATCGAAGACATAATGGCACAGGAATAATATGGATACATTGGTAATCATCTTGGCAATCCTGGCAGGTGTCATCGGAATAGCCGGCAGCATCCTTCCGGGTCTTCCTGGTCCTCCCGTCAGTTGGGTCGGCCTTCTGATTCTTTACATTTGGGGAAACGGCGCAGATGCGGCAGGAGAACCTCTTTCTACGACAGCACTCCTTGTATGGGGACTGGTCGTGGTGATTGTCTCTGTCATTGATTATATCGTGCCTATGTACTTTACGAAGGTGACGGGTGGCAGCAAATATGCGGAAAGAGGAGCCTTGATAGGTCTTATCGCAGGTATAATCCTCACTCCGATCGGAATGATCGCCGGTTCATTCCTCGGTGCTTTTCTGGCAGAGATACTCTACGCGAAAAAGGATCCTACTTCTTCGCTGAAGGCGGCAATCGGTTCCTTCGTCGGTTTTATAGCCGGTACGGGAATCAAGACAATCGCCGCGGTTCTGATAATGTGGCAGATAGTCATCTACCTGGTATAAAACAAAAGCCTGTTCGATTGAACAGGCTTTTGTTTGTCATTACTCTTTTGGAAGGAATCCCTTTTCGATGAGCTTCTCTGCGATCTGAACAGCGTTTGTAGCGGCTCCCTTGCGGAGATTGTCGGCTACGCACCAGAAGTTGAGTCCCGATTTCACTGAAGGGTCCTTGCGGAAGCGTCCTACGAATACATCGTTCTTGCCCCATGCGTTGAGAGGCATAGGGTATACGTTGTTTGCAGGGTCGTCCTGAAGGGTCACGCCTGGAGTCTCCTCCATCATCTTGCGTACATCCTCAAGAGTGAACTCCTTCTCGAACTCAAGGTTGATCGACTCCGAGTGTCCTCCCTGTACAGGTACGCGAACTGTTGTAGGAGATACTCCGATGCTGTCGTCTCCGAAGATCTTGTGTGTCTCATTGACCATCTTCATCTCCTCCTTGGTGTATCCTGTCTCGAGGAACGAGTCGATGTGAGGGAGGATGTTCTGGTCGATCGGATGTGGATATACAGCTGCATATTCACCCCACTTTCCGCCTGCACGCTCGGCAGTCATCTGGTCCATTGCCTTGTATCCTGTGCCTGTCACTGACTGGTATGTAGATACTACGATGCGCTTGATGGTGTAAGCCTTGTGAAGCGGCCAGAGCGGGAGAAGCATCTGGATTGTAGAACAGTTAGGGTTTGCGATGATATAGTCTGACTCTTCGAGTACATCTCCGTTGATTTCAGGAACCACAAGTTTCTTTGTAGGGTCCATGCGCCAGTGCGATGAGTTGTCTACCACTCTTGTTCCTACTGCTGCGAACTTTGGGGCGAGTTCTGCAGAGGTGCTTCCGCCTGCTGAAAAGAGTGCGAGGTCAGGGCGTGCTGCGATTGCGTCTTCTGCGCTTACCACAGTCCACTCCTTACCCTGGAATGTTATCTTGCGGCCTACTGACTTGGCTGAGGCTACGGGGAGAAGCTCAGTTACAGGGAAGTTTCTTTCTGCGAGAACTTCCAGCATTCTTGTGCCAACGAGTCCTGTGGCACCTACTACTGCTACTTTCATATTACTTATAGTTTAGTTCGTTGTTTAACCTTATTGTTGACTGTCACTTCTTCGAAGCTTGTACCGGGTAATATGAAAGTATGTTCACGTTACCCTCTCCCTAAATCCCTCTCCTCGGGAGAGGGACTTGGTCGCTTCGCTCCGAATTGTTTATAGTTTAGTTCGTTGTTTAACCTTGTTGTTGACTGTCACATTTTCGAAGCTTGTACCGGGTAATATGAAAGTATGTTCACGTTACCCTCTCCCTAAATCCCTCTCCTCGGGAGAAGGACTTGGTCGCTTTCGCTCCGAATTGCTTATAGTTTAGTTCGTTGTTTAACCTTATTGTTGACTGTCACTTCTTCGGTGAAGTTTCTGAGAATGGATGTGCTATTTGTAAGGTGTTGAAAATCAGTTGAATAAGACTTTGAGGGTGGGGTGAAAATGACCACCCTCAAACACTTAATTAGTTGAATTGCAGTGACTTACAAGTTGCATCAAGTCCCTTGCGCTTTCTGCGCTGTTATGCCAATGCTGCTGCGAGGTCGGCGATGAGGTCATCGATGTTCTCGATACCTACGCTGAGACGGAGCATGTTAGGATATACGCCTGCTGCTACCTGCTCCTCCGGGCTGAGCTGTGAGTGGGTAGTCGATGCAGGGTGTACGATAAGAGACTTCGCATCACCGACGCTACCGACGTGAAGAATGAGCTCAAGCTTGGTCACGAGCTGTGCCGCTGCCTCGAATCCGCCCTTCACACGGAAAGTGAGAACGCCGCCGAAGCCGTGCTGGAGATACTTGCGTCCGAGTTCGTAGTAAGGGTTGCTCTTGAGACCAGGATAGTTCACGCTCTCCACAGCAGGGTGCTTCTCGAGGAATTCAGCAACAGCGAGAGTGTTGTCACAGCTGCGCTCTGCTCTAAGTGAGAGAGTCTCGAGTCCCTGGAGCATGAGGAACGAGTTGAATGGTGAAGGTGCAGGTCCGATATTGCGGAGGCCGTCGACGCGGACGCGTCCGGCGAATGCAGCTGCACCGAATACATCCTTGTATACGAGGCCATGATAGCTCTCTGAAGGGGCTGCAAGAAGAGGATATTTCTCTGCTGTCCAGTCGAAGTTACCACCGTCCACAACAACTCCGCCGAGAGCTGTTCCGTGTCCGCCGATCCACTTTGTTGCAGAGTGAACCGATACATGTGCACCCCACTCGAACGGACGGAAGAGATAGCCGCCCATACCGAATGTATTGTCTACCATCACGCAGATACCCTTCTTCTGTGCGAGTTCCGCGATAGGCTCATAGTCTGGAATATTGAATGCAGGATTGCCGAGGTTCTCAAGATAGATAGCCTTTGTCTTTGAGTCGATCAGCGGCTCGAGATCCTCCACCTTGTCGCTCTTTGCAAAACGTACTTCGATGCCCATGTCACGGAGTGTGATGGCGAACATTGTGAATGTACCTCCGTAAAGGAAAGGCTGTGCCACGATGTTGTCGCCAGGGCCGCAGATGTTGGTGATCGAAAGGAATACAGCCGACTGTCCTGAAGCTGTGGCTACTGCTGCCACACCGCCTTCAAGAGCAGCCATTCTCTTCTCGAATACATCAGAGGTGGTGTTTGTGATGCGTGTGTAGATGTTTCCTGCGCGCTTAAGCTCGAAAAGCTCTGCGCCGTATTCCATGCTGTCGAATGTATATGCTGTGCTCTGGTAGATCGGAACGGCTGTACCTTTTGAAACCGGGTCGATCTCCTGACCTGCTCTTACCTGCAGGGTCTCGAATTTATAGTTTTTCTTTTCCATGGTCTGTTATGTCTACGTGGCACATAAATATTTGATTGTCAATATCTTACTTAAAATCGATTCCCCTGTAATGGGGCATCGCCTTTGCATAAAATGCTGTCAATCAGCGATTTACTTGCCACGGGTTACTAAATCAAAATGTCGTTCAATACTCCTGATGCTGTCTGATATGCTCCTGCTCCTGCTCCCTGTACTACGAGAGGTGAAGGGTAGAAGTCTGTCTTGATGATGGCTGCGTTGTCTGTGCCGCAGAGTCCGTAGAGAGGATGACCTTCCGCGACTGCCTCGAGACCGATCTTGGCCTTGTATCCGAGTGGAGACTCTGCGTCCTTCACGAGGGATGCTACGAATCTCTGACGGAGACCCTTGTCTGCCGCCTCGTGATAGCGTGCTGCGAACATCGCCTCGTTGTCTGCGAGCATCTGGTAGAATTCAGGAACCTTGCCCTCGAAGAATTCAGGTCCGAGGATAGGTGAAATCTCCACGTCCTTCTCGTCAAGAGGAACACCTGCCTCGCGTGAGAGGATGATGAGCTTGCGGAGAACGTCACGGCCGCTGAGGTCAAGACGTGGGTCAGGTTCTGTATATCCTGCATCCTGTGCTCTCTTTACCACCTCTGCAAATGTGCCGCCTTCGCCGCCTGCATAATTGCTGAAGATGTAGTTCAATGTACCGCTGAGCACGGCCTCGATTCTGATGATCTCATCGCCGCTGTTCACGCTGCGTGAGATGGATTCGAGGATAGGAAGCGCTGCACCGACTGTTGTCTCGTAGCGGAGAGATGCGTTGTTCTCAAGAGCCGAAGCCTTGAGCGCAGCGTACTGCTGGTATGGAGCCGAGAAGGTGATCTTGTTGCATGCTACAACAGAATATCCCTTCTTGAAGAGGTTCATGTATTTGTATGCGATGTCCGAAGAACCTGTACAGTCTACGAACACAGAGTTCTCAAGAGTGAGGTTCGCAAGTGTCTCGAAGTAAGCCTCGTCAGCTGAACTTTCACCTCCTGCAAGCAATGCCTCAGGATCGCTGATGTCAAGTCCCTGTCTGTCTACTACGAACTTTCTGCTGTTTGAAAGTCCGCATACGTTGAGGCGCTTTCCTGTGCGCTCTGCGATCTTGTCGCCGTTCTTTGCGATGATGTCAACCAATGCTTTGCCGACAACGCCGAAACCTGCGATGAAGAGGTTGATGTCCTTTCCTGCCTTCTTGTCGAAGAACTCGTTATGGATGTGGAGGATGGCCTCGTTTGCGTCCTTTGAAGAAATGATGATGGATACGTTACGCTCGGATGAACCCTGTGCAGTGGCGCGTACAGGAATGCTGTGACGTCCGAGGGCTGCGAGCATACGTCCTGTGGTACCGCTCTGGTTGAGTACGTCGTCTCCTACGAGACATACGATAGAGAATCCCTTCTCCACCTTGAGCGGATTGAGTTTGCCGAGTGAGATCTCATATGCGAAACATCTGTCGGCGGCATCCTTTGCCTTCTCTGCGTCCTTCTCTGAAACGGCGATGCACATTGTGTGTACCGATGACGCCTGTGTGATGAGGATGATGTTCACATCGTTCTGGCTGAGAGTCTCGAAAAGACGGCTTGAGAATCCAGGGATTCCGACCATTCCGCTACCCTCGAGTGAAAGGAGGGCGATGTTGTCTGAATTTGAAATTCCGATGAGCTTCTCCTTGCTGCGTGGAGGATTCTTCTCGATGAGTGTGCCGAACTCCTCTGGCTGGAATGTGTCCTTGATGTAGATAGGAATACCCTCTGCCACTACCGGCTGGATTGTAGGAGGATAGATCACCTTTGCTCCGAAATGAGAGAGCTCGAGGGCCGCCTTGTATGAAATGTTGCTGATTGTACGTGCTGTAGGAACCACCTTCGGGTTTGAAGTCATCATTCCCGGTACGTCTGTCCAGATCTCAAGGATGCGTGCCTTGCATCCTACCGCGTAAAGCGATGCTGTGTAGTCGGATCCGCCGCGGCCGAGGGTTGTTGTTCGGCCCTCCTTGTCGGATGCGATGAAGCCAGGGACTACGAAAAGCTGGGTGATAGGGTTCTTTTCGACCATCTCGTTCACCCTGAAGTATGTCTTCTGGATGTCTACGATGTTCTTGCCGTTCTTAGGGACGGTTCTGATGATATTGCGTGAGTCAATCCACTTTGTCGCGATTCCGATGGATGCGAGCTTGGTTGCGAGGATCTTTGTAGACCAGAGTTCTCCGAAACTCTGGATGGCATCAAGGCTGGCTGGGGAAAGCTCGCCGAGCAGGCATACTCCCTGTGCAATGCCTCTGAGAGAGTCGAAGAGTGCGTCGCATACCTCACGGGACTCCTCGTGCTTCTCGAGCGGAAGGAGCTCCTTGATTATGTCGTGGTGCTTCTGCTGGAGTTCGTCGATGAGGGTCTTGTAGCTCTCGTCGCGCTCCGAAGCACGGATACCGATCTTGATGAGTGTGTCTGTACATCCGCTGATGGCAGATGACACGAGAATTGTCCTGTCGCGCTCTACCGCCTTTGAAACGATGTCAACGACCTTGGACATATTTGTTGCATTTGCGACTGAAGTGCCGCCGAATTTCATTACCTGCATATGTGATGTTCGTTTTAATTGTCTGTGTTATGGTTATGTGTCTTTCTGTTACGGAAGCAACGGCTCTATAATCGCTGTAAGCTGATCGTTTTCCAGAAGGAAGCCGTCGTGGCCGAATTCCGATGTGATCTCGTGGTATGTAGCTCCGGGAATACATGAAGCGATATGTCTCTGCTCGCATACAGGGAAGAGCTGGTCGCTGTCGATGCCGATCATGACGCATTTCGATCTGATGGTGCCGAGCGCCGCTTCCACTCCGCCGCGGTTTCTTCCGATGTTGTTGCTGTCTGCTGATGCGCAGAGGTAATAGTATGAATATGCGTCGAAACGGTCGGCGAGCTTCTGACCCTGGTATCTCTGATATGAGCCTGCTCTTGATGAGAAGAGGAAATCCACATCAGGCTCTGTCTGCTTGAGATTGTATCCCTGGTAGCTTCTGTATGAGATGAGGGCGATGCTTCGTGCGCATTTGAGTCCGGTCTCTCCGCCGTTGAGGCTTGCACATTCGCGGAATGTAGGGTCCGCCTCAAGTGCCATTCTCATTGACTCGTTGTATGCGGTCAACCATGCCGTGCATTTTACTGAGCATGCGATACCGACGATTGTTCCGATCACATCCGGTTCCATAACGGCCCATTCGAGCGACTGGAATCCTCCGATCGATCCTCCGATCATAAGGTCGATCTTCTCGATGCCGAGATGTCTGCGTACAAGGTCATTGGCCTTCACGATGTCGCGGACAGTGATGAGAGGGAAGTCGAAGTAGTACGGTTTCGCGGTGTTCGGATTGATGGTTGAAGGACCTGATGAACCGTATGGCGAACCAAGCATGTTTGCACAGACAACGAAGTATTTCTGTGTGTCAAACAGCTTGCCTACTCCAACGAGCTCCGGCCACCATTCTTCAGGGTCGGAATTGGCTGTCAGGGCATGGCAGATCCAGATCACCTTTCTGGTGTCTCCTGCCTTCCATGGCTCTTCCGAAGTGTGGTATGCAACCTGCAGTCCCTCGATGCTTCCTCCGGCATCGAATTCGAAGATTTCGTCGTGTATGTATTTGTGTTTTATCATGTTTTTAACTAATGCTCAATAACTTGCAAAGATAATATTTTCGCCTTAAAAAGGATGCAAATATCCTATATAGAAACGATTTCTGCAACCTTTCGGAATAATTCGGAAAAATATTCTAAATTTGCCGTAAATATCCTTAAGTAAAGAAAAATATTCTGCAAAATATGGAAATATTAGATAGAACCGACGGTTTGATTCTGCGCGAACTGCAGAGAGACGCAAAACTTACAACGAAGGAACTTGCGGCAAAGGTGAATCTTTCGCCTTCGCCGACTTTCGAGCGTCAGAAACGCCTGGAAAGAGAGGGGTATATCAAAAAATATGTTGCCGTCGTCGACCCGGTGAAGGTCGGCAACGGCATCATGGTTCTATGTAATGTGAGGCTGAAGCATCATAGCAAGGAGTTCAGCCGTCAGTTCACATCTGTCATCGCTGAAATCGATGAGGTGGTGGAATGTTTCAACACCTCGGGAGAATACGATTATCAGCTGAAGATATACGCACGTGATATGCGTCATTATCAGGAGTTTATCCTTGGTACTCTCGGAGACTTGGACTGTATCGGATCACTCCATAGTATCTTCGTCATCGGCGAGGTCAAGAACACGCTGTCTGTGCCTATTTAAATCTGGACAGAAGCTCCTCCGAACTTATGTATGACACTCCGTCCTCGACACGTACAAAGCTGTAGTCAAGGGCGATGGTGCTTGCGCCTCCTCCTTTGACAGGGATGGTAACCTCGTCTTTTTCAATGACGTTTCTGTACCATTCTCCATCAAAGTCCAGTTTGGGATCCATGTAGATCCTTACAGTGAGAGGACAGGCGAATTCAGTCTCGAGTGCATAGAACTTGTGTCCGGTCTGATACAGGAGGAAACCGAGATATGTGATGTCATATCTGTCGTACATTCCTTCTGTTCTGACAGTTACACATTTGAGCTGTGGAACTGCCTCAGTGTCAATTCTTTGGATTCTGAATCTCGAAGGTGTATATATCTCTTTCAGGATAGCCTCCTGTGTTGTCACCTCAGGGTTGTAGAGAATCTCTGCGCCGTGTCTCTTGACATATACGCGTACGCCGTGCACGCCCTCCACCTCCTGAAGCTTTGCCTTGAACGTCATGGCGCTTCCGAAACACTTGATGGATCTGAAACCCTCCACCTCCATGGTCTCGAGGTGTGACACGTTCTCTGTATTCCACTTCATGTCAATGGTCGGAATCTCCACAATGTTGCCGAACCACATTCCCAATGCGACAAGTACTATTGCCAATACCGGCGGAAGCGCTCTCCATGCCTTGCTTCCGGTCGGCTTGTCAGTGCCGATTGAAAGCGCTCCGCATGGGCAGGCTGCCACGCATTCTCCACAGAGAGTGCAGTCCACATGGTTGATCTTGCCGTTGTGGAACGATCTGAGGTCGATGTGATATGGGCATTTTCTTTCGCACAATCCGCATTTGTTGCAAGGGACCTCATTCTTTGTGATATGGAAAATCTGCAGCTTCGGTCTTCCGTTGAGGATCTCAAGGAAGTATCCGATTACGCAGAACGCTCCGAGTAGATATGCCCACGGAATGCCTGCTCCAAGGAGGTTGGCTGCAGCATATGCTCCGAAGAGTATAAGCATCCAGGACCAGAACTTGAACGAGTTGGAGATGGCTCCGAGCGGACATATGTATCTGCACCAGAACATGTCTACAGCAAGACTTCCGATCATGAGGACGCAAACAGAAACTATTGACATCCAGAGTGTAAGCTCTCCCTTGAATCCGGTGGCTATCGCATAATAAGGGTCAAAGTTCTTGCAGAAGAGTTCGCTGGCTTCCACTGTCATGTAGAATATCCAGAAGAGCAGGATGTACTTGATGATGCGCAATGCCTTGTCGACGACAGAGCCGTTGCGCACCTTGATGCTTTTCATCCTGATTTTTGTGCGGAGCTTTACGATGAGGTCCTGCACTGTTCCGAGAGGGCAGATGTAGCCGCAGAACAGTTTGCTGAACAGCATTACTGCGACAAGAAGCGCCGCTCCCATCATTACCTGAAGCGATGTCATGCTGCATGGGAGACTGTCATTTGCCAGGTATGTGGCAAAGGCCTGGAGGCCTCCCATAGGACAATAAGCCTCCGGATCGACGGCCTGTTCCGACGGGATCAGTCCGGATATAAATGCAACCAATGCAGTGAGTATTCCCCACTGCATCAGGTATTTAGGCCAGTTTTTAAGATTGGTGGATCTTTTTGCCATGTCTATTTCTCAATAAGTGTTTCTCCGTGATCCTTGGCTGTGCACTCCTTCCATTTGTCAGAGTATCCGCCGTACTGGAGCTTGGCCGGGATGCAGTCGGTGTGAGCGTTTGTTACGAAGCTTCCGTCTTCATTCTGTGCCTTGATGTTTCCGTCGAGGAACTTCACAAGGAGAAGCTGCTCAAGGTTCACCCACTTGTCGAAGATCTTCTGTGCGTTGTCAAGTGAGAAGGCTGTAAGATACTCGCGTACAGCTGCATATCTGTCTGTAGTCTTGCGTGCCTTGTCGTTTCTGCAGTTCTTCTTGACAGGCTTCTTTGAAGCTGCGTTGTAGATTGCGAGAGCCTCCTGGTCAGCCTTTGCTGTCTCCTGCATCATGAGCTCCTCCCATGCGTCGATCTCTGCGTCAACTGTAGGGAACATGATGTTGTATGCCTTGTAGCAGGCGTTCGCTACGCGGTTTGTCATCCAGAATGCAGATGTAGGTGAGTATTTGAGGATAGTTCCGTTACCTACGCGGAATGATTCAGGAACGTCGTATGTACATGCGTAAATAGGTGTGAGATAAGAAGTTGCAGCATCGTCGCAGCCGAACCAGTTGATACCGCCGATTTCGTCAGGATACTGGCTGCGTACCTGTCCGACGAACCAGAAGCCTGTCTGCTGAGTAGCGATAGCTCTCTCGTTGATGTACTTCTTGCCCTCGTATTCGAAGCCCATTGGTCTCCAACGGTAAGGGAGTGCATTTCCGCCTGCTCCGATGTCCTGTGTCATGTCCATCGGTGTGCCCTCATAGTGGTCGCGCATAACGTCTGCAACGTCCTTTACAGAAAGCTTGCGTGAAGGCTTCACAAAGAGAGGGAATCTCTTGCTTGCGTCATATCCCATTGCATAGTCGATATAGTCGTAAGCGTCCTTTGTGACCTCGTTTCCGTTCTCGTCGATGAAAGTGAACTTGCCGTCACAGAGAATGTTGAAAGCAGACCATGCGCGTGCCTCACATGCTCTCATGCCGCTGAAGTCGAGCGGTGCGTATGCGTCGCAGAAGCTGAAATCCTTGTCCTCGCCGCTGAAGTAACCCTTCTCTCTTGCGAAAGTGATCACGTCCGGAGCGTATATGCAGTTTTCAGGATCGTTGAGAGGGAATGTGCTGATACGTGCCTGGTTTGCATGCGAGCAGATATATCCGTCCGGAACTCTGCGTGCAACCCATACGATACCCTTGTTGTCCGGTCCCTTTCCGATGAGTTCCATGATCCATACTTCGTTCTTGTCTGCAAGTGAGAATGACTCTCCGCTTGAGAAATATCCGTAAGTGTTGGCAAGGTCTACGATTACGTCGATGGCTTCACGTGCAGTCTTTGCTCTTTCGAGAGCGACATAAATAAGTGAGCCGTAGTCCATTACGCCGTTAGGGTCAGAAAGTTCCTCGCGTCCGCCATATGTAGTCTCTGCGATGATGAGCTGATATTCGTTCATGTTGCCGACTCTCTGGTATGTGCGTGCTACCTGAGGAATGTATCCGAGGTGCTTGCCTGAATCCCAGTCGTCGACTCTTCGCATGTCACCCTCTTTCCATACCGCCGCAGGAGCGAAGTAGAGCTCGCCGTAGAGCAGGTGTGAGTCCGCCGCATATGAAATCAAATTGGAGCCGTCCTTGCTCGCTCCCTTGGTTACAAGTACATTTGAACAGGCGTGGCTTTCGATTGCGCCTGCTGCAAGGAATGCTGCTGAAAGCAGTAAGATGGCTTTTACAAGTCTTCTCATTTTGTTCTTTTATTATTATTAATTAATTTTGTCCGTTTTTGTGGCTTACCCGAGTGTTGGGTGCGCAAAATTAATAAAAATTATACAGTTATGAAATTTATGCAGTTGGCGGTTGCGGCCGTTTTGTTTTTCTTGGCAGGTTTCAATGCTGCCGCGCAGCAGGACAAGCCTGTGGATCTTCAGTTGAGGGCAGAGGAAGAGGCGGACAGGTTGCAGAAGCTGCTCGACCTTGAGGATTGGCAGGTGTTCTATGTGGACTCTACGCTGAAGCATGATTTCCCTGCATGGGTGGAAGAAAGCAACAAGCTTCAGGCATCCAAGGTTACAAATTCGGCTATGTATATTGCTGTTTCTGACAAATGGATGGATCAGATCGATGCGACATACAAGAAGATCTTCACTCCGGAACAGTGGGCGGCATATCTTAAGAGCGGCGCAGGAAAGGCTTTGAAGGCCCGAGAGAAGCGTAAGGAAAAGGCGCTTGCAGGCAAGTAACTCCAAAATCATATCCAAAATGGACTTTCTTGAAGTAGTAGAAAAGAGAAAATCGGTAAGAAGATATTCGGACAGACCGGTTGAAAGAGAAATACTTGACGCTATCGTGAAGGTTGCGGAAACTGCTCCGTCTTCACGCAACAGCAAGAGCTCGGCGTTCATGATCGTCGAGGACAGAGATACGCTTGATGCGCTTGCGCAGATGCGTGACTATGGTGCGTCGCCGCTCAAGAGCGCTCAGGCTGCGATTGTAGTCATGGGTGACACATCGAAGACGGATCTCTGGGTGGACAACTGCGCGATTTCAGCGACCTTCGTCCAGTTGGCAGTGACTGCAATGGACCTTGTGAGCTGCTGGATCCATATCAACGGCCGTCCATGCCTCAAGGAGGTTCCGGAAGGGGAGCAGGCCGGTGACTATGTTGCGCAGCTGCTCGGTATCAAGGACGGATTCCGCCCTTATTGTGCTGTCGCTATCGGATATCCTGAAGAGGAGTAGCGGTTTAATCGGAAAATAAAACAACAGATATATGAAAGAAAAGATAGAAGCCTTGATGGCTGAAATTGAGGCTCTCTCGTGCAAGACAGAGCAGGAGATCGAAGAGGCGCGCGTGCGTCTTCTCGGAAAGAAGGGATCTGTAACAGCCCTTTTCGACGAGTTCAGAACAGTCGCTCCTGAGTTGAAGAGAGAGTATGGACAGAAACTGAATGTACTTAAGAACGCTGCGGCTGCAAAGATCGAGGCCCTCAAGGAGGCTGCCGCCGAGTCACCTGCTGCCGGCGCTGCGTCATTCGACTATACAATGCCCGGAGATCCTGTGAACCTTGGTTCGCGTCATCCGGTATCGATTGCCCGTGAGGAAATCGTCAATATCTTCCGCAAGTTCGGATATGATGTTGCCGAGGGTCCGGAGGTGGAGGACGACTGGCATGTGTTCGAGGCTCTCAACTTCCCTCCTGAGCACCCTGCACGTGAAATGCAGGATACATTCTTCATCAACGACAGCGACAATCCTGTGCTCCTCAGAACCCACACATCTTCAGTGCAGGTCCGCGCAATGGAGAAGATGCCTCTCCCGATCCGTATCGTATGTCCCGGCCGTGTGTTCCGTAACGAAGCAATCTCTGCGCGTGCGCACTGTATCTTCCATCAGGTCGAGGGACTTTATATCGACGAGAATGTGACCTTCGCAGACATGAAGCAGGCGATCCTTCTCTTTGCACGCGAGATGTTCGGTGCACAGAGCCAGATCCGTATGCGTCCTTCATACTTCCCGTTCACGGAGCCTTCTGCTGAGATCGACGTAAGCTGCAACATCTGCGGCGGAAAGGGCTGTAACATCTGTAAGGGAACAGGCTGGCTTGAGATCATGGGTTGCGGCATGGTGGACCCTAACGTTCTCGAGGCGTCGGGTATCGACAGCAAGAAGTACAGCGGTTTCGCATTCGGAATGGGTGTAGAGCGTATCGCAATGCTCAAGTGGCAGGTGCGTGACCTCAGAAACTATTTCGAGAACGACCTCCGTTTCCTTAAAGAGTTCGAGACATCACTCTAATATGTGTGGCACGTAAGTGCTTTGTACATAGGGTTTTATCAAAAGGCGCTTCCCCGTCAACAGGGAAGCGCCTTTTAGTAATCTGTTGAGACAGAGACGGTTGGGTGCCACTCTATCTGATGAAGTTTGTCATCACCGGTTTCTCTTTCACGGGATCAGCTACTCCTGCCGCACGTCCGGCCTCGATGCATTTGAGAAGCCAGGCCATGTTGCGTCCGAGTTCGCGCATGATCTGCATGCCTTCTTCGTCCTGAACTACCTGTTCAGGTGTGCTTCCGTGTACCATGTTCCAATATTTTGATGATACGACAGGCATTGACGATATTGTGAAGTACTTGTTGATCTGGTCGAATGCCGCTGTGGTTCCTCCTCTGCGCGCGCTCACTATACCTGCAGCCGGCTTGTAGCGGAAGATCTTGCCTTTTCCGTAGAATGAACGGTCCATGAATGATGTCAGCGCTCCTGAAAGTGCGGCGTAGTGCACCGGACTGCCGAATACGAAGCCGTCTGCCTTCTCCGCCTTGTCGAGGAATTCGTTCACTGCGTCATTCATGAAGCATCTGAGCGATGCGGGTTCGCCGTTAGGACCTCTCTTGATGCACTGTGCGCATCCGAGGCAACCTGAAATAGGCTTCACTCCCAGCCAGATGATCTCGGTCTCGATGCCTGAATTGATGAGTTCCTTCTCAACTTCCTTGAGAGCGGTGTATGTGCAACCCTCCTTGTGAGGGCTTCCGTTTACGAGTAATACTTTCATATTTAAGCGAGTTTCAATGTAAGTGCGATGAAGTCCTCTACGCTGAGGCGCTCCGGACGAAGTTCAAATATCGGATCAGCGACAAAATCTGCCAGCTGCTCCTCTGACCAGCCTTCGCGGTCTGCCTTTGCGCGTATCAGCGGCTTGAGGGAATTGCGGAGAGTCTTGCGTCTCTGGTTGAATCCGGTCTTTACAACAGTCTTGAAAAGAGCTTCGTCGCAACCGAGTTCTGTGCGTTGGTTGCGTACAAGACGGATTACCGCTGATTTCACCTTTGGTGGCGGGTTGAACGCGCCTTCTCCCACTGTGAAGAGGTATTCGATGTCATACCACGCCTGAAGCAGTACGGAAAGGATGCCGTATGTCTTTGTTCCCGGTTTTTCCGCGATGCGTTCGGCGACTTCCTTCTGGATCATGCATACCACCTGAGGGACCTGCTCTTTGTAGTCGAGAATCTTGAAGAAGATCTGTGATGATATGTTGTAGGGGAAGTTTCCGATGACCGCGAAGTCGCCGCTGAAGAATTTCTCCAGCTTGAGTTTGAGGAAATCCGCTTCGAGAAGTTTTCCCTCCACCTGAGGGAAGTGTACGAGCAGATAGTTGACAGACTCAGTGTCTATTTCCACCATGCGGAGATCCACCTCCGGTCTTTTCAGCAGATACTGTGTCAGCACACCCATGCCGGGACCGACCTCCAATGCCGGCAGTACGGTGCCTTCCGGTACGGTCAATGCGTCCGCGATTCTCTGTGCGATCGACAGGTCTGTCAAAAAGTGCTGGCCTAATGCTTTTTTGGCTCTTACTTCCATATTTCGTTTTTTATAAGATACTATTTGTTTCTGCGCGCGGCTTTGCGGTTCTTCTGGGCAAACACCCATTCAAGGAAATCCGGCTCGTTGAACGCAGGTGTCCAGCTCGCATGGGCGCATCCCGGATATTCAATATATTCTACATCCGCTCCGACAGCCTTCAGCTTGCGATATGCCATACGCGAACATTCTACCGGGACGGTAGGGTCTGCGTCGCCGTGGTAGATTCTGAATTTCACATCCTTCGCGGCTTCAAGGCGTTCGGGGTCTACAGCTCCGCAGATAGGAACCGCCGCGGCGAACATCTCCGGAAATCTGCAGACCATGTCGAATGTGGCCATACCTCCCATTGAAAGTCCCATTATATATACTCTTGCAGGGTCAACGGTAGGCAATGCCAGATACTCGTCGATGAGTTCCTTTACAGCTCCCAATACGGGTGATATGCCGTTGCTCTGCTCTGGGGACATGCTTCGTTTCATGAAGCTTGGACGTGCCCAGAACGATTTGCTCGGGCACTGTGGGAAAATCACATATGCCGGGTATTTGTCCAGATTCACCGGATTGAGGAACATCTGTCCTCCATGCTTCAGCTGAGACTCGTTGTCGTCTCCACGCTCGCCGGCTCCATGCATGAATATGACAAGAGGATACTTTTTCCTGAGGTTCATGTCCTGAGGTGTGAGTTCTCTGTATTTTATGCTCTGTCCTTCGGTGGATACAAATTCCTTGGCCTCGTAGCTGGTCTGGGCCGCTGCAGCAAACCCGGCGAGGGTCAGGATGATCAGGAAAAGTATCTTTTTCATGGCTGTGGATTTATTCTACAAATATAAATATTTTTCCTATTTGACCGAGCCCATCCAGATGAATGCCATTCCGATGAGAATGAGCAGCAGATCCAAGGCCTTCGCGCGAAGGTTTCTTTCCTTGAATATGATCGCTGCACATGCGAATGATACGATGACTGAGCTGCGTCTCACAAGTGATACGACCGATATCATCGACTCGGGGTCGTTCAATGACGTGAAGTAGGCGAAGTCACCGATACAGATGAATATCGATATGAGGGGAATTGCCCAGCTCCAATGGAACGGGGTAGTCTCGTGACGTTTAGGATACCACAGCAATGCGCATACAACGGACATGATGATCATCTGATAGAAGTTGAACCAGCTCTGCACAAACATCGGGCTGAGAGACTTCATTATGAATTTGTCGTACAGTCCGCTTATTGCGCCCATTATTGTCGCCGCCGCCACGCACCATATCCATCTGTTGCTCTTGAAGTCGATGTTCTCCTTCTTTCCTGCGCGGCTCATCATATATATGGAAAGTATGGTGAGCAGTACGCCCGCCCATTGGTACAGGTTGAGTTTCTCTCCGAAGATCAGCATTGCGCCTACAAGGACCAGGACGGGTCTGGTGGCGTTGATCGGGCCGACGAGGGTTAGCGGAAGGTGCTTAAGACCGAAATATCCGCATATCCACGACGACAGGACAATGAACGATTTCATTATGACGAGCGCATGCGCGCGTAAGGAGCTGTGTCCCGCCGCTTCGCCACCTGCATTTGACGCGTATGGGGCGGTCGCGAGGAAAGTGCCGTCAAACCAGCCGGCTCCGGAGATGTATTCCACCAGGAACGGTGAGAATATGAGCGTCGAGAAAATTGTGTTCAGCAGCAGGACCGGAAGAACGGCGTTGTTCTTCAGCGATGCTTTTTTTGATGTATCGTATAGTCCGAGGAAGGTCGCGGACACGAATGCGAGGATAAGCCACATAGGATTTTTCTGATTTTTGTGCCGCAAAGATACAGCTTTGCTTTCACTTGTCCGGGTTTTTGCGGGAATTTCCGGATTACGCAGCTTGCTGAGAACCGCTGGCCTGGCGTATTTGCCGGCGGTGGTGCCTGTCCGGTTTCACACTACACTATATGTCCTCCACATACCTCTCTATATCCTTCTCTGGATTCCTCCTTGCCCCTCTGGGCCTGACTCTGACGTCTCTACCTGGATTACGATCAATAAAACTGCAGAATTTTTGATCGTAACTTGCCAAAACTCCCATTTTACCCATATTTTGGCAGAAAATCGGTTTTTCGATCAATAAAATGGCTGTTTTCTTGATCGTAATCTCATCATCGTTTCCGCCAGTCCGTTACTCGAGCAAAAATTACCTTCTGGGGACTTGTATGGTCAGTCCGGTAGATTAATCTATCACCGTGCCAACCCGTTACTGGACGTAAGCAGCAGTCTGAGACTCCTGTGGCACATCGCATCGAGTAATCTGTCAGTCGCAGCTACAGATTACTCGACTCGAAGTCCATTTTGGACTCTGTAATGGACATTGGGTCGAGTGACGGGTTGGCAGCTGACTTTAATACCCGTAGCCCTCTATAGGACGCCGACCGCCAGGAACTGTGGCATCCAACACTTTGATTCTGAGCGAATTGCTTAGAATCGATGCCCCGCTAAAGGGGAATCGCCTTTCAATAAAGGTTTGGTACTCAAGGGTTTAGATGCCGCGTGGTTTGTGCGGACACTGATGTGCACGCACCGCGGCTGGCGAAAACGCCGGGCCAGCCGCTTGAGACAGGCTGCGCAAGCTTCGCCCAAGGGCTTGCTCCGCCTGCCTCGTGCTTCAGAACGGCACCCGGCAGTCAATGTAGTTCGCTGATCCCTAAGAAATCCCCTGTTATGAAGTGATTCGCAGATTCGAACTTCTGCAAAATATAGATGTTCGCTACTCCCTATGAAATTCCCTGTTATGTCGGTAGTAACAAAGGAAAACAGCCTGAAAGCACTCTTTTCGGTCATTACTCCTGAAGATCCTTAATCAAACGTCGGGAGTAATGTAAACAGATTACCGTGACTGTTTGTCCGGATTTTGTGCCGTTTTCCTGGACTGCAGATCTCAAAAGTTGACTTAGTAGGGGAAATTTGTCAGGTTTTCAGTGCAGAATTGCGAAGATTACGGATTTTCGGGGTTCTGTCGGTATGCGTCAGATAGCCGTCAAAGCCTGATGTCAAAAATGCGCTGAAGAAAATTTTACCACCTATCGTAACTGCATGAAAACACGCTATTTAGCATATCAAAACTTCGGTCCAAAATGTGAGATTTTTTTGTAGAAAGTGTTTGGAATTCAAAAAAAATGACTATCTTTGCAACCCAATAATTGAGGACGACTATGCCCAACCAGCTGATTCTCAATTAGTTAGGGGAAAATGAAAATTTTATTAAAGTAATAGAGCAATGTTACAACCAAAGAAAACTAAATTCAGAAGGCAGCAGAAAGGCCGCATGAAAGGTCTCTCACAGAGAGGAAACCAGCTTGCATTTGGCTCTTTCGGCATCAAGACCCTTGAGAACTGCTGGCTCACAGGCCGCCAGATCGAGGCTGCACGTCAGGCTGTATCACGTTACATGAAGCGTGAGGGTAAGATTTGGATCAGAATCTTCCCTGATAAGCCATACACTAAGAAGCCAGCCGAGGTTCGTATGGGTAAAGGTAAGGGTAATCCGGAGGGATTCGTATGCCCTGTAACTCCAGGTCGTATCCTCATTGAGGCTGAGGGTGTTTCACTCGAGATCGCAAGAGAGGCACTTCGTCTTGGCGCACAGAAACTTCCTGTGACTACGAAGTTCGTGGTACGTAGAGATTATGTAGAATAATTTAATGGAGAAAGAAAATGAAAGCATCAGAAATTCGTGAAATGTCGATCGCTGACATCAAGGAGCGCATCGAGATCGAGAAGGCTAATCTCGACACAATGAAGATTAACCACACTATCTCTCCATTAGAGGACACTTCAAAGATTGCAAAGGCAAGAAAGGAAATCGCTCGCATGATGACTATCCTTGCTGAGAAAGAGTCACAGAACTAAATTATTGAATTCTCATGGAAAGAAATCTTCGTAAGGAAAGAATAGGTGTTGTGGTCAGCAACAAGATGGACAAGTCTATCGTAGTTGCGGTTGAAAGAAAAGAGAAGCACCCAATGTACGGCAAGTTCGTAAAGAAGACCACAAAGTTCGTAGCTCACGATGAGAAGAACGAGTGCAGCGTAGGAGATACAGTACGCATCATGGAGACTCGTCCTTTGAGCAAGACAAAGAACTGGAGATTAGTAGAAATCGTAGAAAAAGTTAAGTAGTAATGATACAGCAGGAATCACGTTTACAGGTGGCAGACAACAGCGGTGCAAAGGAGGTTCTTTGTATCCGTGTTCTGGGTGGTACCCGCCGCCGTTATGCAAGAGTGGGCGACAAGATCGTCGTTGCAGTTAAGAGCGCTATCCCTGGCGGTGACGCTAAGAAGGGCTCAGTATCAAAGGCTGTCGTAGTCCGCACTAAGAAAGAGATTCGTCGTGCAGATGGTTCATACATCCGTTTCGATGACAATGCTTGCGTTCTTCTCAACAATGCAGGTGAGGTCAAAGGTACCCGTGTCTTCGGCCCTGTAGCAAGAGAGCTTCGCGAGAACTACATGAAGATCGTTTCACTGGCACCGGAGGTCCTCTAATAAGCAAAGAATATGAAGAAGATACATATCAAAAAAGGCGACACCGTCTATGTAAATGCCGGTAACGACAAAGGAAAGACCGGTAAGGTGCTTGAGGTTATCCCTTCAAAGGATCGCGCTATCGTTGAGGGCATCAACATCGTAAGCAAGCACGCTAAACCAAGCCCAAAGCATCCTCAGGGTGGTATTGTTAAACAGGAGGCAAGCGTACACGTGTCTAACCTTCAGCTTCTTGATCCTAAGACTGCAAAGCCTACAAGAACAGGATTCAAGATGGTTGACGGAAAGAAGGTTCGTTATGCTAAAAAATCTGGAGAGGAGATCTAACAATGGCAAAGACAACTAAGACAGCAGCAGTTCAGGAGGTACCAGCATCATACGTACCTGCACTGAAGAAGGTATATAAGGAAGAGATCGTTGCCAAGCTGATGAAGGAGTTCGGCTACTCAACTGTAATGCAGTGCCCTAAGCTCGTGAAGATTACCATCAACGAGGGTGTGGGTGACGCAACAGGCGACAAGAAGCTTGTCGAGACAGCAGCTCAGGAGCTTTCGATCATCACTGGTCAGAAGGCGGTTATCACTCACTCAAGAAAGGATATCTCTAACTTCAAGCTCCGTAAGGGAATGCCTATCGGAACAAAGGTTACTCTTCGCGACGTGAAGATGTATGAGTTCCTTGAGAGACTTATCCGCGTATCTCTCCCACGAATCAGAGACTTCAACGGTATCTCTGAGAAGATGGACGGCAAGGGTAACTACACCCTCGGTATCAAGGAGCAGATCATCTTCCCTGAGATCGACATCGACAAGATCAGCAAGATCCTCGGAATGGAGATCACTTTCGTGACAACAGCAAGGACCGACGCAGAGGCTCACGCGCTTCTCAAGGCTTTCGGCCTGCCTTTCAAGAAGAATAACAACTAATTAAAAGAGAACAAGATGGCAAAAGAATCAATGAAAGCCCGCGAGGTAAAACGCGCGAAATTGGTTGCAAAGTACGCCGCTAAGAGACAGGCTCTCAAGGAAGCAGGTGACTGGGCTGCTCTCGACAAGCTCCCTAAGAACTCAGCTGCATGCCGTATGCACAACCGCTGTTCTCTCACTGGACGTCCAAAGGGATACATGCGTATGTTCGGTATCAGCCGTATCCAGTTCCGTGAGATGGCAAGCAACGGTCTCCTTCCAGGCGTTAAGAAGGCAAGCTGGTAACATATAACCGGAAAAACGTCGAAAGACGTCTATATTATAATAAAGTATTAACAATTTGGATATCGGACGCTTCCGGGCGTCGGTTTTCAACAAAAACAAAACAAAAAAATGACTGATCCAATTGCAGACTTCCTCACCAGAGTAAGAAATGCTTATCTGGCAGGAAAGAAGGTTGTTGAGATTCCTTCTTCAAAGATGAAGGTAGCTCTCACAAAGATCCTTTGCGAGAAGGGTTACATCCTCAGCTACAAGATCGTTGAGGGAACCCCATGCAACACAATCAAAATCGCTCTCAAGTATCACCCGCAGACCAAGACTGCAGCTATCAAGAAGATAGAGCGCGTGTCTAAGCCAGGTCTCCGTAGGTACACTGACGTCGAGAACATGCCACGCGTCCTCAACGGACTCGGAATCGCAATCCTTTCGACTTCAAAGGGTGTCATCACAGACAAAGAGGCTCGCGAGCTTAACGTAGGTGGTGAGGTTATATGTTATGTATATTAATTTATAAAGAAACAGAAAATGTCAAGAATTGGTAAATTGCCTGTAAACCTTCCTGCCGGCGTAACCGTTGAGGTTCTCGCAGGTAACGTTGTTAAGGTGAAAGGACCTCTCGGTGAGCTCAGCCAGAAGGTTGACGCAGACATCACTGTGACCGTAGAGGGAACAACAGTAAAATTGACCCGTCCTACTGACCAGCCACGTCACCGTTCACTTCACGGTCTCTACCGTGCTCTGATCAACAACATGGTTGTCGGTGTTTCAACGGGATATACAATCCGTCAGGAGCTTGTCGGTGTAGGTTATCGTGTGGATGTTCAGGGCCAGTTGCTCATCCTTTCACTCGGTTTCTCACACGAGGTACAGATCATGCTCCCTGCAGAAATCAAGGCTGAAGCTGAGCCAGTGAAGAAGGGTCAGAACCCTGTTCTCTGCCTCAAGAGTGCAGACAAGCAGCTCGTAGGACACGTAGCAGCTAAGGTTCGCTCACTCCGTAAGCCAGAGCCATACAAGGGTAAGGGTATCAAGTTTGTCGGCGAGCAGCTTCGTCGTAAGGCTGGTAAGTCAGCAGGTGCTAAATAATAGGAGGACTAGATTATGGCATTGAATAAGATTGAAAGAAGAAAAAGAATTCACTACCGTATCCGCAAAGTCGTTAATGGTACTGCTGAAAGACCAAGAATGGTTGTTTTCAGAAGCAACAAACAGATTTACGTACAGGTTGTTGATGA